>CAUQGN010000010.1:0-53034 GCA_963517565.1 uncultured Leptotrichia sp.
GAAGATAGTTTTTCTGAAACTATAATCATTCCTGTTAATTCAGTAATCTGAGCTACAAGCTCGATTATCTCATTTGTAATCTCAAATGGTGGACTATAACCACATTCTTTTTCCATATTTTAAATTATCCTTTATTTTTTATATTTTTTCTCACTCTATCTCCAACACCGCCATATACGGCAAATGATCCGACAATTTTATCCATTCTTGCGAATCATCATTTATAAAAAAACTTTGCTTAGTTCTATAATTTTCACCTTTTTTAGCCATTATATAATCAATTCTCTGTGTTTCAAGATTCCTGTTTTCAAGATTTGATTTATTTTCCAAGTCTTTGCCTTCAAAATAAGTGTCATTCCAGTTTTTACAAATTTTCCGATAATGCTCTGTTGTTGGTAAAAGGTTAAAATCACCGCATAAAAATTTTATATCTCCCTTAAAATAATCTATAACTGTCATCAAATCGTCAATTTGGGTACTTTTTACTGCAGGTTCATAATCCAGATGAGTATTTATAACCAAAATATGTTTTTTATATTTTGAACTAATTTGTGCTGCCAAAACCTGTCTTTTTTCTTTTCCAGCAGAGGGCAGCTCGTGAACATATATATTTTTCACATCATATTTTGAAACAAACGCAATTCCAAATTCTCCCTTATCAAAATCCATTGCCTTTTGAAAATAATAATAATTATACCCAAGTTCAAGTGCAAAATCCTGCGTTACGTCACGAAAATTACTTCTTTTCGTATTTTTATCAACTTCCTGCAATGCAACAAAATCAGGCTTATATTTTTTTATGCTTTTTGCCAATTTTTTCCCATCCGCAAGCCTTGCTCCATAAATATTGTAAGTCATTATTCTAAATTCCATTTTTTATTTCCTGTCCTTTTTATTTTATCTGTATAAGCAATTAGTTCCCTATTGATTAAAACCATTCTTCTTCATCTTTAGTCAAATATTCATAACTTCGATTTTTATCTTTTCCATTTCCATTTGGAAGCACTTCAAATGTATTGTAATCGCCATCTTCTAAAATTTTTCTTCAATGTTTCAGTAATAATTTTCTTTTCTTTAGCAACTTCTTTTTCATAATTTTCATTATTCTCATATATATCTGTTATCCTATTTTTTACTTTAACAAGGGGTACTAACCCCTTGCTTCATAATTCTTCTTTTATTAAATTCTAAAAATATATAGTTTCTGAAGAAGTCTATTACTATGTTCCTCTTTATTGACTAAAATTTAATAGCCAGCCTTTTCACTTTCCAGTCCTGTTACAATAGCGATTCCTGAACTTGTCCCCAGTCTTGTTGCTCCTAATTCAATATATTTTTTTGCAGTTTCAAGGTCTTTCACTCCACCACTTGCCTTTACTTCTGCTTTATCTCCAACTGTTTTTTTCATAAGTTCTACATCTTCAAATGTAGCTCCCCCTGTTCCAAATCCTGTTGAAGTTTTTACAAAATCTGCCTTTGCATTAACTGATAATTCGCATGCTTTCACTTTTTCATCATCTGTCAAATAGCAAGTTTCGATTATAACTTTCAGAACATTTCTTCCAATTGCCTCTTTTATTTTTCTGATTTCATTTTCCACTAAATCATAATCTTTGTCCTTCAATGCTCCAACATTAATAACCATATCAATTTCCGAAGCACCGTCTTCAATCGCTTTTTTCGCTTCAAACACTTTCACATCAGTCGCCATCGCTCCCAAAGGAAACCCAACTACTGCCGCAACTTTCACATCGCTGTCCTTAACTTGACTAAAAGCATATTCAACATTTGCTCCATTTACACAAACTGAATAAAATCCATATTCTTTTGCTTCGTCACATAGTTTCTTTATATCTTCCCTTGTAGCCATTGCTTTCAAAATTGTATGATCAATAAATTTGTTTATTTTCATCATTACCATTTCCCTTCTTATTATTTATTTAATTAATGTTTTATCTATTCTTATTATATCCACTTTTTATATTTTTAGCAACTATCTTTTAGCAATTGCAGTAAAAGTAAATTTATCAGGATGATAAGTTATTGTTTCATATTGGAAAAGATTTCCGTTGGATAAATAGGCATAAGTTTCAATAACTACAACTCTGTCAATATTTTCAAGATTTATATGACGTCTTTCCTCATCTGTTGCACTTCTAAACTTTATTTCCCGTCTTGAATACGATATTTTTAAATTTAGTTCATTTTCCAGATATTCATAAATAGACTTGCGGGCTATTTCCTCATTCAGATAAGTGACTATTTTTCTATCAAAATAAGAAATCGCATACTGCACAGTTTCGCCATCCAAGGAATAAGTACGGACAACCTTGTAAAAATCAGCCGTTTTAGAAACATTAAATTTTTCCATCAGTTCCTCGACACCTTGTACTATATATAGACTAACTAAATTTGCCTTGACATCTATATTTTTTATCTTATTTAATTCCTGAAATGTCTGTATTGAAGTAAGCGAAATATTTTTCAAATCCCCTTTTTCAACCACAATTGACCTTTTACCTTTTATTTTTTGAATATATCCTTCCGATTCCAGTAAAGCAAGCGCTTTTCTCACAGTAAGCACAGAGCAGGAATATTCTTTGGCGAAATCTGCTTCCTTTTGTAAATAATCTTTTGGCTTTAATTTTCCATCTTTAATTTGTTTTTTTATATTGTTATATACTTCTTTATATTTGCTCATTTTTTACCTTTCCAAAATTATAGTCAATCCTTTTAAAATTTGAAGCAAAAATATATAAAAACACGAAATTGTCTATATCCAACCTTCTACCCCGTTCTAAACTGAAATGCTATAATCCCTTTAACATCGTATTTCTTTTTTATAATTTGAATGAAATAACTACAACTTTTAAAGTTAATTTATTATAATTATACTTTAAAATATTAAAAATAACAACCATAATATATCATTTATATTTGTTAATAGATGTATATAGACCTATTGACTTTTTAAAAAGATATGATATAATTTGATTGTATAAAAATTAATTATTTAAAGGAGATGATTTAAATGGCTGTTAAAAACAAAGTCGTTATTGTTACAGGAGCTTCTTCAGGAATTGGAAGAGCTACTGCGAAATTATTAGGAGAAAGCGGAGCAAAAGTTGTACTTGCTGCAAGAAATGAAGACAAATTACAGGAAGCTGTTACTGAAATAAAGGAAAAAGGAGGGGAAGCCGCTTACAAAGTGACAGATGTATCAAAAAGAGAAGAAGTAAAAGCATTGGTTGATTTTGCAATTTCTGAATATGGAAAAATAGATGTTATATTTAATAATGCAGGATTGATGCCAAATGCACCATTGTCAGAACTAAAAAATAGCGAATGGGACGAAATGATAGATGTAAACTTAAAAGGTGTCTTAAATGGTATTGAAGCTGTACTTCCACATTTTATTAAGCAAAAATCTGGACACGTTATCAGCACATCTTCTGTCGCTGGGCTAAATACATATCTTGGAGCAGGAGTTTACTGTGCCACAAAACACGGTGTAAAAGCACTAATGGAAGTATTAAGAAAAGAAAGTGCCAACGAAAAAATGAATGTCCGTACAACAACTCTATATCTAGGAGCATTCAGAACTGAACTTGCAACACGTATTACAAACAAAGCAATTAAGGAAAGAATTGAATTTCTTTATGACACAATTGGAGCAGATTCAATGATAGTTGCCGAAGCTGTAAAATTTGCTATTGATTTACCGGAAGAAGTAAGTATGAATGAAATCACTCTTTATCCTACAGCACAGTTGTAATTTTATTAATTTTTCTATCTAAAGAATTATTTTGATTATCAAAATTATTTATTTTTATTTAAATAAAAATATTTCTTGAAAATATATCATAAAATATGTTATCATTTTAAATGTATGATTTTTTTAAAATTGAAAAATAATTATAATAAATAATTTTTTAGGAGGAAAAGAAAAAATGGTTATAAAACCTAGATTAAAAGGTGGTTTAGCACTTACAAACCATCCAATTGGAGCAAAAGAATTTGTAAAAAGGCAAATTGACTATGTAAAATCACAAGATAAATATGAAGGTCCAAAAAAAGTTCTAATTATCGGTTCTTCATCTGGATACGGACTTGCCACAAGAATCTCCCTTGCCTTCGGTGCCGGATCTGAAACTATCGGAGTGGCATTTGAAAAAGGGGTAGAAGGAAAAAGAGCAGGTTCTGCTGGTTGGTGGAATACAATTGCCTTTAACGAAGCTGCTAAAAAAGAAGGTTTAGTTTCTAAAAACTTTATTGGTGATGCTTTTTCAATGGAAATGAAAGATGATGTAATAAAATTCATTAAAGAAGAATTTGGCGGAAAAATCGACTTGTTAATTTACAGCTTAGCAAGTGCAGTTAGAACTGATCCAATTGACGGTGTAACTTACCGTTCAGCATTAAAATCTACAACAAAGGACATTACAGGTCCAACTATCAACTTTGAAAAAGAAGTTATGGAAGAAACAACAATGGGGGTCGCAACTCCAGATGAAATCAAAAGCACTGTAAAAGTTATGGGTGGAGAAGACTGGAAATTATGGATTGAAGCACTTGATAAAGGTGGCGTTCTTTCTGAAGGCTTCAAAACTGTAGCTTACTCATATTTAGGCCCAAAAGTAACTTACGGAATCTATAAAGAAGGTACAATTGGAGCTGCAAAAAGAGATTTGGAACATACTTCTGATGTTTTAAATGACTTTTTAAAAGAAAAATACAATGGAGAAGCATACGTTTCATTAAGTAAGGCGTTAATGACAAAAGCAAGTGCTGTTATCCCTATTTTCCCATTATACGCAGCATTGCTTTACAAAGTAATGAAGGAAAAAGGTATCCACGAAGGTACAATCGAACAAAAACACAGACTTTTGACTCAAATGGTTTATGGAAATAATCCTGTTATTGATGAAGAAAGAAGATTGCGTCCAGATAACTGGGAAATGCGTGAAGATGTTCAAGCTGAAGTAGAAGCTCTTTGGGATAAAGTTACTCCAGATAACTTTAAGGAAATAAGCGATTACGCTGGAGCAAGAGAAGAGTTCATGCAATTAAATGGATTTGACTTTGATAATGTGGATTATGACGCTGATGTTGATTTAGATGAATTAGCTAAATTAAAACCTTAATTTTAAAAATTTAAAAAATAAATAACAAAAAAATTAGACTATCTTTTAGAAAAAATATTCTTTTAGATAGTCTTTTATTATACATCATAAATTTACTTTAAAATTATAATTATGTTTATACATCTTTATTTTGATTTTTTTATTTTAACAAAAATAAACTACTATAATTTCTATTTTTACATTATATACTCAAACCTACTTAAAATTAAACTACTTAAAATTATATAAATTTAGGATTTGAGTAAAATAGTCATAACTTTTGAGTTTAGTTTTAAAGCAGTTTTACTATAAAACTTTCTTTTTCATATATCTCCACAAAACTAGCATTAGCAACATCATTATTATAAAAATTATTACTAATGCCCAAAATCCCATATCTTGAAGCGGCAGCTTCACGTTCATTCCATAAAATCCAAAAATCATATTTGGAACTGTAACCAATATTGTTACTGCAGCTAAAAATTTCATTGTGATATTCATATTATTTCCAATATACGATGAATATGTTTCTCTTGTCGTTTTACAGATTTCACAGTATGAAGACGATAAGTCTAGTGTAAAATTTATCTCCTGTAAAATTCTTGTCATATATTCTTCATATTGTTCAAACTGCTCATCTTCTTTCAAATTCTCAACAACATAATCCAAATTTCTCAATGCAATATTATAAACATAAAATCCTTGTTCTACTTCTGCAAGAGAAATTAATTTCTCATTACTTTGCTGTTCCCTCAAAACAGTTTCTATCTTATCGTGCTCTCCAATCAAAATTCTCACATATTTATAAAGGCTTTGAGAAATTTTATGAAGCATATTTAGAAAAAAACGATTTTCTTCAAGAACTTCATCCCTTAACTTGGCATATTCTTCAACAAATTCGTAAAAATCATTGTAATAATCATCATCTAAAATAACAATTTTATCTTCTTTAAAAAAAATTACAATTGGATTAATTTCATAAGATGTAAATTCTTTATCTTTTGTGGATCTTTTTATAGTCGGATAATATAATTTATAAATTTCCCAGTCCGATTTTGAAATTCTTGGAGTGAAAATTTCCTCGTCAATAACATTCTTTATCTTCTCTTCATCAATTTCCAATCTTTCTGATAAAATTTTATAATCTTCATCCTTCAAATTATACACATAAGAAATTATTTTACCACTTTTCGTATCTATTCTTTTTATCATAATTACCTTTCTAAGCTTCTATTTTTCTTTATTTATATATACTAAATCTCATTTTTTAATAGAAATAAATTTTTATAATAGAGCTGATAGCTAATTCATAATCATTTAGCTAAATTATTTCTCAAATATTTTGATTAATAAATATTTTTTCATATTACTGTATTTTTTATTTCTTAAATCTCCACTGCAACTTCACTTTTTAAATCAACTTCCATTTCTGAAAACTTTTTCCAGCTTTCAAAAACCTTTCTATATTCTTCAAACTTACATTCCCACAGCGGATATTCCTCACAAATCCCAAAAATTGTATGCTCAAATTCTACTTTTTCTTTATTAATTTTATGTTGAAAAGCCTGTCCATCCCAAGCAGTTTCTTGTATTTTCCCAGCCTCAACTTTTTCTAGCTGTGGCAAAAAAATATCAATTATTTCCATATCTGGAAAATCTTCCATTATTCCAGTTATTAAATATTTTGTATACTCTACTTTCTTTTTTTCTAAATATCCATTTTTTTTATTATTTTTTGTTATTTCTTTTTCAGAAAATTTTATTTCTGGAAATGCAGTCAATCCAAAATCTTCATCGTCGTAATAACCAAATTTTATAATCAATGCTCTACTCCTTTCCTAAAATTGCTTCTAACGACTTTCATAAACTGGATAAGCCGTTATTCTAGGGCTTTTATAACCACGGATTACAACTCCGCTTTTGCTGATTCCCTGCCACATGTTATTATCTCTGCCTTTAAGATCTTTTCTATTTTCCCATGCTGAATTTATTTCGTCAATAATTCTCGCTTCATCCCAGTTTTCTGGAAACATTGTATTTACTCCACCATTAGAAGTTTTTACCTGCCAAGTTCCGTCTTTTTTCTTTACTTCAATACTTGCTCGATATACTCCATTTTTAGCTGGATTTCCAATTTTTTTTACAATCCTCACATCTCCACGCAAAAGTGAATGTCCGCCAGTAACTTTACCTTGCGAATTTTCATCTCCGCCAATCACATGGTCATAATCAATTCGATATTTTCTATCTCCTTGGTTTGAAGTATTTTGAGTTCGTTTTTCATTTTTATTTTCTATATTTTTCGGTTTAATAATATTCTTTTTACCATTTCTCTTATTTTGTGCAACAAATTCCTTTGAAAAATTTTCCTTTGCATTTATACTGTTATTTCTACTTAGATACAGTTTTCCTAGTCCAAACAAAATAATAACGAATAACAGCAATATTTTTGCAATTTTATTTTTATTCATTTTCTAAATTTTCTCCTTTTTATATATTTTTTAGTATATCTATAATAATCTTTCTTTAAAATTAGACTCAAAGGTTATGATTATTTTACTTAAACTTAAAGTTATCTAACTTTTATTATCTTAATTTTAAATGGATTTAAGCATATTATACCAAACTTATACCTTAAAATCAATATTGTTAAGTTCTTTCAAATTCCAACAGTTTTGAAAAAATATGGTATAATTAAAAATAAACAGTAACTAGAATAGTAAAATATATATAAGAATCGAAAGGACTGATATAATTATGAAAAAGACTTTATATTTAATGCGGCATGGACAAACTTTATTCAATTTACGGAAAAAAATTCAAGGAAGCTGTGATTCTCCGTTGACTGATGAGGGAATTAGACAGGCTAAAATAGCTGGAAAATATTTTACGGATAACGGGATTACTTTTGATGCGGCTTATTCTTCTACTCAGGAAAGAGCTTGCGATACACTTGAAATTGTGACTGACAATAAAATAAAATATGAAAGATTGAAAGGATTAAAGGAATGGAATTTTGGATTATTCGAGGGAGAAAGTGAAGATTTGAATCCAAAACATCCGAATGAGAGAACTTATGGCGATTTTTTTGTGAATTTTGGCGGAGAAAGTAATAAGGAAGTTGAAAAAAGAATGCAGGAAACTTTGACTGAAATTATGGAAAAGGATGGAAATAATACCGTTCTTGCTGTGAGTCATGGTGGTGCATGCTATAATTTCTTTTTGAAAAATGCTCCAGACGTACCATTTACAGGACTTCCAAACTGTGCCATTTTCAAATACGAGTATGAAGATGGTAAATTTACATTTATTGAACTTATAAAACACAATTTTTTAAAATGAAATTTCAAGATAATAAAATATATATTTTATTTATAATACTATTCCCCATTTAAATAACGAATAATTAATAAATTTTGAAACATATTCTGTTTTCCAATGGGGTTTAGTATTATTTTTTAATTCATCAGATTATTGTAATCATTTACCAATTTATTATACTTTTTAATTACATCGTTCGGAGTTCCTGCCATATCCTCTGTATAAACCTTGTTTTCAATTTCACTCTTATTTATTGATTTACTTTTTTCAATTTCCTTAATAAATATTGTAACCGATTTTTCAAATTCTGCAAGCTGTTTGTTAAATATTTCCAATTTTTCTTTTGTATAATTTTCTTTTTTTAGCTGTTTCTCGTTTGCAATTGCTTTCTGGAAGTTAGCTGAAGCCACTAAAATATTTTGCTGCGCTTTTTTTAATTTCCCTAAATCACCTTTTATAAAGGTCGTCATACTAATTTTCTGATTATCCATTTTATCCACAAAATCTTCACAGCTGTTTATTAAAATTGTTAAATTATATTTTATTAGGCTGCCTTCATTTTTATATGTTTCCAGTATTTTCTGCATTCTTTCCCTTGATTTATTTGCCACTTCCGCTTTAAAAGAGTCTGAACTTTCTTTATATCTTTTGTAAATTTTTAAAAAATTTGTATGTAATTGCTGTCCTTTTGCAACGCCATCTGCCAAATATTCTTTTTTTCCATAGTAATTTGTCATGGAATCCGTTACTGTTTTTAATTCTTTTAAAATTGGCAATAATTTTTTGGAAGAGTTATCCAGCTTTTCCATCTTGAATTTAGAATTTATATTTTTTTCAAGTTTCTGGATAACAGCATTGTCAATTTTAATAACAGGAATGCTTTCCAGAGTCCCCATTTCCTGTGCATTTATTTCCTTGCCTTCTCCAGCCGCATCAATATATTTTGAAATTTCATTCTCAATATTTGTCAAATTATTATGAATTTCAATATAACCGTTGTACTTCTCCATCTCTTCATTTTTCACTTTTTTTATACTAAATTTTCTTCCAATTTCCTTAAATGTATCATCACAGGAAAATAAAAAAATTGAAAGAAATCCTATTAATATTATTTTTTTATAATTCATTTTTACTCCAGTATTTTTTATTTATTCAATTTTCTTAAAAATTTTACCAATTCCCCTAATCTTATTACTCAAAATAAAACTAACGAAATTGGTAATTTTTAAAATTTATTTTCTATTTTATTTAATAAAATCAATAATTAATTATATCGAACTTACATTAAAGGAAATGGATTCCAGAACTTTCAGTAAGGCGTCCGTTGTATCAAGTGAAGTCAGGCAGGCTATTTCCTGCTCACTTGCAGCACGTCTGATTTTAAATCCATCGTTTCTTGCAGTCTTTTTCTTACCAGCTGTATTTATTACCATATCAACAAGTCCTTTATAAATCAGCCCTAGCACATCGTGTTCATATTTTCCTTCTTCTTCAATTTTTCCAACAGTTTCAACACGAAGCCCTTTTTCCTCAAAATATCTGGCTGTACCTTTCGTAGCCATTATATGATAACCTAACCGAGAAAATCTCTTAGCCAGTCCATAAGCCTCCTCTTTTGCCGTTCCACTAATTGTAAACAGTACACTTCCTTGATCCTTGACTTTAATTCCAGATGAAATCAACCCTTTGTAAAGTGATTTTTCAAGGTTTTCATCACTTCCCATAACTTCTCCTGTTGACTTCATTTCAGGCCCTAGTGTTGTATCCACATCTTTTAATTTCTGGAAACTGAACACAGGAACTTTTGTATATACATGTTTACTTTCTTCAATTAATCCAGTTTGGTATCCTTTACTTTTCAATGTTTCTCCAAGAATTCCCTTCATAGCAAGATTTGCCATAGGAACACCTGTAATCTTGCTTAAAAACGGAACTGTCCTTGAACTTCTAGGATTTACTTCCAATACATAAACTTCTCCATCGCTAATTACATACTGAATATTCAAAAGCCCTATAATGTTTAATCCTTTTGCAAGCCTTGTTGTATAGTCAATTAATGTACGTTTTTGTGAATCTGTAATGCTTTGTGGAGGGTAAACCGCAATAGAATCTCCAGAATGGACTCCCGCTCTTTCGATATGCTCCATAATCCCTGGTATTACAACTGTTTCCCCATCGCAAATTGCATCCACCTCGATTTCCTTTCCAACTAAATATCTGTCAGTAAGCACAGGATGATCAGGCGAAACTTTTACAGCATTTTCCATATATTGGCGCAATTCCTCTTCACGATATACGATTTCCATTGCTCTTCCACCTAATACGTAAGATGGACGCACTAGAACAGGGTACCCAATTTCAGCCGCATTTTTTACAGCAGTTTCCGTATCAAACGCAGTTTTTCCAAGTGGCTGAGGAATATTCAATTTATGCAGCAATGCCTCAAATTTATCACGGTTTTCCGCATTATCAATTTCTTCAAGTGCTGTTCCCAATATTTTAACACCATGTCTTGCCAATTTTTCAGCCAAGTTAATTGCCGTCTGCCCACCAAACTGAACAACAACGCCTTCTGGCTGTTCAAGTTCAATTATTGCCATAACATCCTCTTCTGTAAGTGGCTCAAAATAAAGCTTATCAGAAATTGAAAAATCCGTTGAAACAGTTTCAGGATTGTTATTTACAATAATCGCCTCATATCCAGACTCTTTTATCGCCTTCACAGCGTGAACTGTCGCATAGTCAAATTCAACACCTTGTCCAATTCTAATAGGTCCTGAACCAAGTACAATAATTTTTTTCTTATCCCCCACAACACTTTCATTTTCCTGCTCATAAGTCGAGTAAAAATAAGGCGTTTCTGACTTAAATTCAGCTGCACAGGTGTCAACCATCTTAAACACAGGCTTAATATTGCATTTTTCACGAAGTTTGTAAACTTCATCTTCTGTCGTATTCCAACGGTGTGCAATAACTTTGTCTGAAAATCCATATCTTTTGGCAAACAGCAGTACATCCGGATTATTTACATTTGCCTTCAATTCAACTTCAATATCAATAATATTTTTCATTTTGTCAAGGAAAAACATGTCAATTTTTGTCATATCATGTATTTCCTGTGGAGTAACTCCTCGTCTTAACGCTTCCCCAATGAAAAACAATCTTTCATCTCCAGCTTTCTGGATTCTTCTCAAAATATATTCCAAGCTAAATTCATCCCCATTTGGAAGCCCCAAGTGATGTACTCCGTACTCAAGTGAACGAATAGCCTTTAACAGACTTTCCTCATAAGTTCTTCCAATTGCCATTACTTCCCCTGTTGCCTTCATTTGTGTACCTAAATGCCTATCCGCCTTTTCAAACTTGTCAAATGGAAATCTTGGTATTTTACTGACAACATAGTCAAGTGACGGCTCGAAGCACGCATATGAATTTTTTGTAACAGGATTTATAATTTCATCAAGTGTCAATCCAACTGCAATTTTTGCGGCAATTTTTGCAATTGGATAACCTGTTGCCTTTGAAGCAAGTGCCGATGAACGTGATACCCTCGGATTTACCTCAATAATATAATAATTGAACGAATATGGATCTAATGCCAGCTGAACGTTACATCCACCTTCTATTTTCAATGATCTTATTATTTTCAGCGAAACATCTCTCAACATGTGGTATTCCCTGTCTGTCAATGTTTGCGACGGTGCAACTACAATCGAATCTCCCGTGTGAATCCCAACTGGATCAATATTTTCCATATTGCAGACAACAATCGCTGTATCATTACTGTCACGCATTACTTCATACTCGATTTCCTTGTATCCTGAAATTGATTTTTCTAATAAACATTGAGTTACTGGCGAATATCTAAGTCCATTTGTAACAATATCTTCCAGTTCTTCATCATTATGGCAGATTCCTCCACCAGTTCCTCCCATTGTAAAGGCAGGACGCACAATTACAGGGTATCCAATTTTTTCCACAAATCTACGTGCCTCTTCCAAATTATGAATAATATCCGATTCAGGCACAGGCTCTCCCAGTTCATTCATCAGATCTCTGAACAGTTCCCTATCTTCCGCCTGCTTAATAGAGTCAAGCTTCGTTCCTAGCAGCTCTACTCCACATTCTTCCAGCACTCCCGCTTCGTGCAGTTCCACAGCCAGATTCAGTCCAACCTGCCCTCCAAGAGTAGGAAGCAAGGCATCTGGACGCTCTTTTCTTATAATTTTTGACACAAATTCAACAGTTAATGGCTCAATATATACTTTATCCGCAATTTCCTTATCTGTCATAATAGTTGCAGGATTGGAATTTACAAGGATAACCTTATATCCTTCTTCACGCAATGACAAACACGCTTGTGTCCCCGCATAATCAAATTCAGCAGCTTGTCCAATAATAATCGGCCCAGATCCAATCACTAAAATTGTTTCTATATCTTTTCGTTTAGGCATTTCCCTACATCTCCTTGCTATTAATTTTTATCAACACTTTTATTTCAATATTTTATAATCTTTTATTTTATGTAACAACTTTACCTAAAATAAACTAAAAAATTTGTTTTCAATCAATAGTTCTAAAATTATTATTTCCGATTCTTTTTCATATTTTCAATAAACATATCAAATAAATAATTCGGGTCATGTGGTCCTGGAGAAGCCTCTGGATGATACTGTACTGAAAATACTGGATATTTTTTATGTCTTACACCTTCGCAGGTTCTGTCATTTACTGCGATATGTGTCAGTTCCAGGTCTGTCCCCTTCAAAGAATCAATATCTACAGCATATCCATGATTTTGTGCTGTAATATCAACTTTTCCAGTTTGTAGGTTTAACACTGGCTGATTTGCTCCACGATGTCCGAATAGTAATTTATATGTCTTTGCTCCACAGGCAAGTGAAATCAGCTGATGTCCCATACAAATCCCAAAAATTGGCACTTTATCTATTAATTCCCTAATTGTAGCAATTGTTTCTGGAACATCTGTCGGATCTCCCGGTCCATTGCTTAACATTATTCCGTCTGGTTTTTGTCTTAAAATTTCTTTAGATGTTGCATTGTGTGGCATTACGACAATATCACAGTCTCTTGAGTTAAGTTCCCTCATAATTCCTGATTTCATTCCTAAGTCAAGAAGAACAACTCTCATCCCTCTTCCAGATGAAAGAAATGCTTTTTTTGTCGATACCTGTTCGATTTGATTGATTGGCAACGAATTGGTTTTTAAATTTTCTGCAATTTCTTGCGGATCTTTGTCTGCACTAACGATAATTCCCTTAATCGTTCCATGCTCTCTTATTTTCTTTGTCAGACTACGTGTATCAATTCCAGAAATTCCTGGAATATTCAAGTCCTTCAAAACTTCATCCAATGTAAATTCATTTCTAAAATTAGAAGGTTTTCTACATATTTCACGAGTTACAATTCCCTTGATACTTGGATTAATAGTTTCATAATCATCCCTATTTATCCCATAATTTCCAATTAACGGATAAGTAAATGTAATAATCTGCCCATTATACGATGGATCTGAAATAGTTTCCTGATACCCAGTCATCGCAGTATTAAAAACAACTTCTCCAGCCATTTCCATATCTGCTCCAAATCCATACCCCTTATACACACTACCATCTTCCAAAACAAGCTGTTTATCCAATGCGTACATAAATACTACCTCCCTAAATTTTAAATGATACTATTTGTTTTAAAATTTGTTCAATTGTCATTAACGTGTCTGATTTGCGATATAGTAAACTATTTTAATTCAAATTCTAGATATGTATTTAATAAAAGTCTGAATGTATTTACTAACATCTCTAATCTCATAATTATACTATATTTTTTTAGTTTTATCAATAATGGTAAATAATTATTTTTTAATTTTTTGAAAATTTATATTTTTTACTAAATCTCTTCTAAGAGCAGGAATAAATTTTTATTATAGAATTTCTGATATTTTAATCATTTAGAAATATAGATTATTATTTCTCAATAAAAAGCTTAGAATAAATTCGTTATTAAAAAAAGATTTAATATAAAATAAAAAAAGACTGAAACAACCAGCCTCATTTGTAATATATTATTTAAGGTTTTTATATGTCGGTGGGGGTTTTTAGGTGCGGTTATTGTTATCTAGAACGCCCCCATATTAATCGCACCATCCCTTAATTTTAAAATTATTTTCATAAATATTCCTCCTTTATCGATTATATCGATGATAAATGCAGAATAAATAATAATATTACTAATAATATTAATTAAAGATGTTCTAGATAAATCAATAATTTATCATACCATTTTTCTTCTATTTTGTCAATTTTTTCTAAAAATACTTCTATTAAAACTAGTTATAATATATAACAAACTCTTGAAAATTTAAATAAGAAAAAATATAGTATTTTGTATATTGTGTATATATTATAGGCATACATTTCTATACTTTTCCATACTTTTTCCAAAATAAAAACCCCTGAAAACCAGTGTTTCCAAGGGCGTATAAAATAATACAATTATCTTTTTGAAAATTGTGGGCTTCTTCTTGCTTTCTTTTTCCCGTATTTTTTTCTTTCAACCATTCTTGAATCTCTTGTTAAGAATCCAGCTTCTTTTAAAACTCCTCTTAATTCAGCATCAGCTACTAATAATGCTCTTGAAACACCATGTCTGATTGCTCCTGCTTGTCCTGTGTTTCCTCCACCGATTACATTAACTTTTACTCCGTATTTATTTAAAGTTTCTGTTAATTCTAATGGTTGTTCTACTATTTTAGCCAAGATTTCTCTTCCACCAAAATATTCTCTCATATCTTTTCCATTTATTGTTACTCCAGTTTCACCTGGTACTAATCTTACTCTTGCTACTGAAGTTTTTCTTCTTCCAGTTCCTAAATATTGAATTTTTTCTGCCACGAAAATTTACCTCCTATAACTCTATTCTTTCTGGTTTTTGTGCTGTATGTGTATATTCTGTTCCTGTAAATAATCTCAATCTGTTAATCATTTGACTTCCTAATTTGTTTTTAGGTAACATTCTTTCTACAGCTTTTCTGATTACTTCAGTAGGTTGTTTTTGTAACATTTCTTCTAAACTTCTTACTTTCAATCCACCTGGATATCCACTATGTCTGTAATATTTTTTGTCTAATAATTTGTTTCCTGTTACAGCGATTTTATCAGCATTTAATACGATAACAAAATCTCCTCCATCAACGTGCGGTGTGTAACTTGGTTTATGTTTCCCCATTAATCTAACTGCAATTTCAGCAGCTAATTTTCCAAGCACTTTTCCTTCTGCATCTATCTCATACCAGTTTCTTACAACTTCTTCTTTTTTTTGCATTACAGTGTATTTACTCACTTTGTTTCCTCCTGTTTTTATTCTCTATTTTATAGAATAACGGTCCTTTGTGGGAAAGGCTCATATTAGTTAATTATATATCATTTCCTCCCACTTGTCAAGAGAATTTCCTTGATATTTTTCCATTTGAAGAAATTTAAAAGATTTTATTAATAAAAAATGCCCTTTTTACTTTTAATCCTTATAAAAATCTGATCATTTCTTTTTCTCAAGATTTTTAGTCGTCTCTTTTTTTATTTGTTTTCTAAATTCATCTGACAGCAAAAATTCATATCCATGTTTCTTAATGAGTTTCATCTCTTTTTCTGTTATTTCCTCTGGAGTTTTTGAACTGGCAATTTTATATGCTAACGAATCCTCCAGTCGACATTTTTTAATAAGTTTCATTTCTTCTTTTGTTATGTCTTCCAGTTCTTTTGAACGAATAATTTTATCAGCCATTATATCCTCAATCATACTATTGCCAGAACAAGCAAATACATTTGTACTAATTCCTAAAGCCATTATAACCAACACTAATATTTTTTTCATATTTATCATTCCTTCCATTTATTTTTACTGAAAATATAATTCTTGACATTTTATCTATTTTATTTAAAAGTACTGTTCAAATCTAAAATATTCTTTTAATACAATATTATTATACTATATTTGTATTATAATGTCAATTTTTAAGGTAATATTTTTTCCGTATTTTCGAATAAACTTTAATAAATAATAAATTTATCAACAATTTATGAAAAAAGCTCAACCTTTGAAATTGGAAAAGGAAACTTATTATTGGAAAAGTTGGAACTTTCGATTTTTTCATGAATGAATATGAATTAACTGAAGAACATATTTACGAAGCTGCGATGAAATTGCTAAAATTTAATTAAAATGAAAAATGTCAATTTACTAAGTCATAGTTTATTAATAAGTCGATATTTTTTTACATTAAATCTTATTTAAATTAGTAGAATAAAATGTTGTGTTGCATAATCAAAATAATAAAAATTGGAAAAATATACAAAATAAGGTAAAAAATCAAGCAAAATAAAAAACGCTTAGAAAAAAAATAGAAAAACATTAAAAAAAATGTTTTTTAATATTGACATCGAATAAAAATAAGATATAATAATAAAGTAAAAAGTTTATATTTACTAAACAAAAGAAAAAGATAAACAAAAAAGCAGAAAGAGAGTTGGTTAAAAATGATGAAGTATTTACAGAAAATTGGTAAATCACTTATGTTACCGGTTGCAGTGTTACCAGCTGCAGCGATACTTTTAGGAATAGGTTACAGACTTGATCCTGTTGGTTGGGGAGCAAACAGTCCTGCAGCAGCCTTCCTAATAAAATCAGGAGCTTCCATATTGGACAATATTCCTATATTGTTCGCAGTCGGAATAGCGGTTGGAATATCTAAAGAGAAGGATGGTTCTGCGGCATTAGCAGGATTAGTAGGTTTTTTAGTGATAACTACGTTATTATCAAAAGATTCCATTGCAGTTTTGACAAAAGTAGATGTAGATAAAGTTCCTTTAGCTTTTGGAAAAATAAATAATGCATTTATAGGGATATTATCAGGAATAATAGCTGCTGAAATATTCAACAGATTCCATAAGACACAGTTGCCAATGGCTTTTGCATTTTTCAGTGGTAAAAGACTAGTTCCGATATTAACATCAGCTGTAATGCTTATATTATCTCCCATATTATTCTTTGTATGGCCTGTAATATTTGGAGCATTAGTAACTTTAGGAGAAACATTCTTAAAACTTGGACCTTTAGGAGCCGGAATATTTGGATTCTTTAACAGATTGTTAATTCCTTTAGGATTACACCATGCATTAAATGCGGTTTTCTGGTTTGATGTAGCAGGAATAAACGATATTGGAAACTTCCTTGGAGGAACAGGAGTAAAAGGTATAACAGGAATGTATCAGGCAGGATTCTTCCCTATTATGATGTTTGGATTACCAGCAGCAGCATTTGCAATGTATCAAGAAGCAAAGCCTGAAAGAAAAAAACAAATCGCATCGCTAATGTTAGCAGCAGGAGTTACTTCATTTGTAACAGGAGTAACAGAACCTCTTGAATTTGCATTTATGTTTGTAGCACCTTTATTATATGCAGTTCACGCACTTTTAACAGGATTAAGTTTATTTATAGCATCAATGTTCCACTGGACAGCTGGATTTGGATTTAGTGCAGGACTTATCGACTTTTCACTAACTTCAGGAATGCCAATGGCTAACAATCCATTTATGCTGTTAGTTCTAGGACTTGGATTTGGAGCACTTTATTATCTGCTATTTAAAATACTGATAAAAACCTTTAATTTAAAAACACCTGGAAGGGAAGAAGAGGATAATGAAGAAGAATTACAAATAGAGACTTCAAATAGTAATCATGCAGAAGTTGCTACAATCATATATGAAGCATTAGGCGGAAAAGATAATGTAGTTTCTATAGATAACTGTGCTACAAGATTAAGACTGGAAGTAAAAGATTCAACTTTAGTAGATGATAAAAAAATCAAAAAAGTTGCTGCAGGAATTATAAAACCTTCTAAAACAGATGTTCAGGTAATTATTGGTCCATTAGTTGAATTTGTTGCAAATGAAATGAAAAAATTATAAAAGTTTATTATTATAAATATAAAAACTGCACTTAAACTTTAAATACAAGATTGAAAGTGCAGTTTTAAAATATTTTTATTTTATTTATCTAATTTTGTTATGCTTATGAATGTTCAATCTCGGATTTTTCTAGCAAGCAAACAACCTCCAAATGCGGTGTAACGGGAAACATATCCACCACTGAACACCTACCCAGCATATACCCAAACTCCCCAAACTTTATCTGATCTGTCATCAAAGTTTTTGGATTACAAGACACATAAATTATATTTTTAGTATTGTATTTTACCAGCTTTGTGATAGTTTTTTCACCTACACCAGCACGTGGAGGATCCAAAATTAAAATATCTGGATTGATTCCGTCATTATCAAATTCATCTAATTTTGCAAAAACATCTCCTGCGATAAAATGTGCATTCTGAATATTATTTAATTTTGCATTCTCATTAGCCTTTTCTACCGCTTCTGGCACTAATTCGATCCCATAAACCTTCTTTGCCTTTTTTGAAACAATTTGCCCAATTGTACCAGTACCACTGAATAAATCAAAAACTGTTGCTTCATCAATTTTAATATTTTCAATTTCTTCAAGATATTTTAAGACTTTTCCATATAATTTTTCGACTGTCTGGGAATTTGTCTGAAAAAAACTGTATGGACTGATTTTAAATTTTAATCCAAAAATTTCTTCCGTCAAATCACGTTCCCCATACAAAATCGTTTCACTTTCGAAAATAACCATATCCGAAAAATTATCATTAAATGTGTGTAAAATTCCAGTAATTTTAAAATCATCATCCAAATTTAAGGCTAACAATCCTTCCTTAAACTCTTTTTGAAATTTTTCCTTTTCCATTTCACTAATTTGAGTCGTTGTTACAATATTTACCAAAATCTGTTTTGTAAATTCTGCCTTTCTAATTACAAGATTTCTAAAAAAACCTATATGATCTAGCCTGTGATAAAAATCAAAACCTGTCTTTTTACAAAATTCATTACAAAAAACATAAATTTTATTAAAATTATCATCCATTAATTTTAACCCATCAACTTCCACAATGTCGTGAAAACTGTTCTGCTTATGAAGCCCTAAAATTATAGGCCCTCCTTTTGCAGCATTTCCAAAGCTAAATTCCATCTTGTTTCTATATTTATCAGGCTTTACACTTCTGACAGGCTCTTCAAAAATATAATCATACTTAATAATCTTGTCTAATTCTTTTTTTATATGCCCCGCCTTTATTTCAAGCTGCTCATCATAGGTATAATACTGGTAGTTGCAGCCGCCATTTTGTCTTTCAATATCATTGTAAATCGCATTTTTTCTCCCAGCAAAGTCAATAATTTTGCAATGTATCAGCTCATACTTTCTCCGTCTTTTTACAAAAATTCCCTCAACAACTTGATTTTCTGCAGCATTAATATTCACATAAATTTTATTTTCATCAAAAAAGCCATAGGCTCTGCCCTTAGTATCAAGATTTACAATTTTTAACTGTATCAAGTCTCCTTTTTTCAAACTTTTCTTTTCCGTTTTTTCCATTAATTTCTCCAATTTTCTAAATTATCATTTTTACTTCTCTTTTATATACTTTTCCAACCTCTTTATAGCTTCTTCCAATACTGGAATATCATGTACGATCGAAAATCTTACGTACCCCTCCACTTGAAACGTAACCCCCGGCACAATTGCAAGTTCCATTTTTTCCAGTAAATCAAGAACAAAATCAAATGATTTCATATTTTTAAACTTCTCAATATTTTTATAAGTGGCAAAAACATAGAATGCCCCTTTAGGTTTCAGACATTCAAAACCTAATTTTTCTAGTCTATTTACAAAATATTCCACTCTTTTTTTATAAATTTCAGAAATTTTCGCTGTATCAGAACATTTGTCAAGAGCAGCAATCGCTCCATATTGTGACAATGTTGAGGCACTTGTCACGTTGTACTGACTGACTTTCTTCACTTGATTCTGTAATTTTTCATCAGCAATAATATAGCCTAGTCTGTAACCTGTCATTGAATGCGATTTTGAAAATCCATTAATTATAATGAGCTGTTCCTTCAATTCATCAGAAAATTTTGCAAAGGAAGTAAATTTTTCAAAAGTAATCGCTGCATAAATTTCATCACTTATCAAGTAAATATTTTTATCTTTCAAAAATTTCACAATTTTAACCATTTCTTCTTCCGCAAGCGTAATTCCAGATGGATTATTTGGATATGTCAAAATTATTAATTTAGTTTTATCAGTAATATTTTTTTCTAAAATTTCTTTTGTCAAAACAAAATTATTTTCTTCCAAATCAACAAATTTAGTTTTCGCCTCAGAAATTGTAATCAATGGCTCATATCCCACATACGCAGGCGTCGGAATAATCACTTCATCATCTTTTGCCAAAATCGTTTTCAAAACCGAAGCAAGCCCTTCTGTAGACCCAACCGTTACCAAAACATTTTGAGCATTATAATTTCCCAAAAACTGCTCATTGTAGTATTTGGCAATTTTTTCTCTTAATTCTGGCATCCCTCCCACAGGAGAATATTTTATTCTGCTATTTAAGGCATGATACGCCACAGCCTCCTTCACTTCCTGCGGAACGTCAATATCAGGCTCCCCAATCGTCATATTTATCACATTTTTATAGTTTACCAGTCTTTCATGAATTTTTCTAATATCAGAAATTTCAATTCCTTCAATAATTGGATTTATATACATTTAAAAACCTTCTTTCTTACTTTATATTTTCAGATTTATAACCAATTATATCATATTTTCACTTTATTTTATAATTTTTATTAAATTTTCCATTGTCATTTTACACTTTTTTTGATAGAATTAAGATATAAATTTAATTTGAAAGGAAATAAAATGGATAATAAAAATCAGCAAATAATTGATGCAAATATGATAATTAAGATTATTTATAAAAATAAAACTTTAATTGCTTTAACCACAATAATAGTCGTAATACTTTCTACAGTTTTTGTCTTTGTAAATAAATCTTTTAAATCAGATATTACTCTTTATGGAAATGATAAAGTTCTTACTGAAATTGGAGAAAATTCACAATTTTCACTAAACTCTTTTGATTTCTACTCTTACTTGAAAAAAAATTCAAAAACTTTGAGAAATATAAATTTGCCAGAAGATAAATTCTTTAAGGAAATGTCAACAAGATTAACAGCACAGTCTGAAAATAACGATCCCACAGTAAAGGTAAAATTTACTACAAATAACAAAGCAGAAGGTGAAAATTTCGCAAAAGAATATCCAGCACTTGCTCAAGGGTATTTGCTTGAAAGAAAAAATAACTTTCTTAATACACAAATAAAATTATTAGAACAACAATATACCTTTTTAACACAAAACATTGATGTGCGAACTACAAAAGATTCGTTAACAGACACATTAATATCAAGACTTGCATACTATCGTTTATTAAAAAACGATTCAAACCCAGTTGTTAAATATGTAAATTCAACAACAAAACCTGCATTGAATAAAAAGTTAGTTATAGCTGGTTCATTATTCTTAGGATTATTTTTAGGAATTTTGATTGCCTTTATAAAAGAATTTTCTACTACATTAGATTGGGAAGATATTAAAAAAAGACGAAATTAACAAAACCAAAGGGATTATCTCATACTTTGAGGCAATCCCTATTTTTTACTAATTTCAATTACTAAAATTGTTAACCTATTTCAGCCATCTTTCTCTTTCTTTTATCAAAAGTTACCATTTCAGTAATTCCAAATTTCTTTGCATATTCGCCAGCTTCTTTTATTTTCATTCCAACATGTTCAGAATAATGCGAATCACTTGACAAAATCACAGGAATATTATATTTTTTCACATACTCCATAAAATCTTTATATGGTGTGATTTCCTTAATTGGATACCGATAAAACGTTCCCGTATTTATATCCACAACCATATCATTTTTTTTCAAGCATTTAGCAGTACTTTCAAGCAAGTTATCAATATCTTTTTTTTCTGGAATATTCTTAAATAATCTCAAGTTAAACGGATGTCCTAAAATATCATACATTCCTGTATTTGCCACATCCTCAATCTCTTTTGCATAATCTTTCCAAATCTGCACCAAATTCTCATCTGTAAATTTATGCTTCAAAGCACTAAAATCAAATCCCCAGCCCTTAATAAAATGTATTGAAACAATCAAATAGTCAAAATCATATTTAGACAATATTTCCTTAACTTTCTCCTGATTTTTAAAATTACACACTTCAATCCCAAACTTTACTGGATATCCCTTTGATTTCAATTTATCTATAAAATCTCTGTATTCATCCAATGTATGTACGAATTTTGTTTTCTGCTCAAGCCATTTTTTCTGGAAATTCCCAGTTTCACTCTCATTCAAAATCAACTCATCATAATACAAATCCTTAAATTCCTTAAATCCGTGAGTATGTTCCGTTATTCCAATTTCTGAAAGCCCCATTTCCTTTGCTTTTTCAAAGAATGGATTCACATAATCCTCATCATAACTCCCATATTCAAAATGCATGTGATAATCTACCAGCATAATATCTCCTCACTTTCTGTATATTATACAATCTATGTTAACTAAATAATGACAAATCAAAATTTAAAAAAATAATTAATATTTTTAAGTTTAATTTTAAAATAAATTTCTATATTTTATAAATAAAAATCATATATAAAGGAAAAAGCCATTCCAAAATTTATCATTTTGAAACAGCCTTTCATTAAACAAAAAATTAATTAATCGATTATTGAGAAATTACATTTGTTGCTTGAGGTCCTTTTGGTCCTTCTTCTACATCAAAACTTACTTCTTCACCTTCGTTAACTGTTTTGAATCCTTCTTTATTGATTTTTGAGAAATGCAAGAAATAATCATTTCCATCTTCTCCTGAAATAAATCCGAATCCTTTTTTGTCGTTAAACCATTTTACTTTACCTAACAAAGTATTACCTCCTAAAATTTTACACCTCAAACAACTGTTACTGTTACAAATATATATTTTTTGTTACACTTACTTGCTTTTGGTTATCTGTAATTATTATATCACATTTTTGTAAAAAAGAATAGCCTTTTTTCTCAAAATTTTAATTATTTTTAAGAAATTATTATAATTTAAAATATTTATTACAATAAACTCTTGTAATTTCATAAAAAACAATATAAAATATATATATCATAAAATCTCTTTAAAACTGAATTCAAAAATTATGATAAATTTATAATTTTTTTATATTTCAATTTTAAAAAGATTCTGTATAAAATAAAATTCAAAAGGAAGTGATAAACTATGAATCTGAAAAAATATCTGTTATTAGTAATTTTTGTAATTTTATCCATAATTAGTTGTGGAAAAAAAGATGAAACTCAAACTACTGACCAGGATGAAATTCAAATTGAACAACAAAATTCTGATACAACTGCGACTAATAATACTCAAGAAAGTTCCAACCCACAAGATGCACAGCCAGTTGTAGAATCTTCTGAGACTACTAATGAAACAGCCAATAATCAGCCTCCTTCTCAAGTAAAACCTGAAGAAGTAAAAACTAGCCAGACTTTACAGCATGTAGATAAACTTATTGGTAAGGAAATTCCAATGGAAGATAGAATTCTAGTCTTTTCTAAAGAAAACAACCAATATAAAATAACTTACAAAGGTGAATCTGAAAATGGAATGCAAGTAGATACGAAAAATCTGACTTTTAATGAAAAGAACGACAGCTTAACTGATGGCACATACACATTTAAACTAAACAAGAATAAATTAGGTTTATATTCTGGAAATCAATTTATATTCACAGTAGATTAATTTCATTAAAATTAATTTTTAGAAATACACTCAAGCAGGTAAATTATATATTTAACTGTCTGAGTGTTTTTTATATTCATTTTTTAGAATTATACTCAAATCTATTTAAAATTAAACTATAAAAATTATATAAATTTAGGATTTTAGTAAAATAATCATAACTTCTAAGTTAAGTTTTAAGACAGTTTTACTATAGAAAAGTATTGTAAACTTTTTTATAAGCTTTAGTATTTCATTTAGTTATCTAACTACATCTTTTGAAATTAAAGTTACACTTGTAAAATTTAACTTTTTATTCAATGGTAATTTTCCTTGGAACAACTCTCTTTTTCTGGATAATTTCCCTATCTTTTCCCAAATTATCCAAAATTTTAACTAGATATTGGTAAAGCTCTTCATTACTATAATTTTTCTGTTCCATCTCTAACTTTAAATTAATATAAGCAACTATAACATCTCTTTCTATACTTCCGTTTAAACAATTTACATAAAAATTTACATCAAAAATATCTAAATTTGTTTTTTTAGAGGCCTCTTTTCCAAATAATTCTAAAATTTTAGGATGAAGTGTCCCTGATTCATGTTTTGAAGAATACTTTGTATTTATCAGTTCCAGCAAGTTAAAATCACGCCTTAAATCTTTAAAGCTATTGTAATCATTTCTAAGTTCTGCTCCAACTCTTGTAATAAATCGGGTTATTTCAATTTCTCCAATTTTATTTCTACCAGTATTTTCAACATTCTCATAATTTATTTCTAATTGATTGTCTAAATCAAATCCAGTTTCAACATCATCTTCATTTTTTATTTCAATATTTTCTCCATTATTTAAAACTTCTAACGAAAAATCTGCGCTTCTAATATAAAATTTTCTTTTCTGAAAATCTGAAAATAGATTTAATTTCAAAATATATCTATTCTCAATCTCAGGCATATCAAATTTATAATCTTCATTCATCCAAAAAACTTTACCACCACATTTCACAATTCCTTTTGTTACTGTCACTTGTTTGCTTTCTGCATCTGTAACAAGATTAAATCCCGAAATTATCCCGTCTTTTCTATCCAAATATAATAGTTCTGTCAATTCTACGGGATTATCCCTCAATAAATCAAGCGCCTGCTTACTTATCACCTGCCCATGCTCAAATATTGGATACTTATTCTCAATCATCTTTCCCCCATTTTTTTATCTTACTAATTTTTATTAATTTCAACTTGTAAATTTTTCAAGTTCCCAGCAAAAGTTATATTTAACTGACAAATACCATTATCCACATCAATTATATGGGATAAGTCATCCCCTTTTTGCATAATTCCATTTACAAATTTTGTATCTTTTAACCATAATGATTTCTGACTTTCAGGATTTGTGCTGAAAAACATATTTAACTTATCTTCCTTGAAGTCTGTCGTTGTAAATCTTAATGTTCTTTCGATATACGTTGTCGTAAGTGTCTTGTAAAGCGGTTCATAACCTCCATCCAGATTTTTTAGCAAAGTTCTTGCCTTGTACACAACTATATTCCGTATTTTTTCACGTGCCACATTCGCATTATCCGATGAAAATACAAATCCATAGTTAAATTGATTTATTCTATCCTTTATTGTATTTGTAAATCCTGATATTTCCTTAGACATTGTTGTTTTTGTATGATAAGAATTGTCTTTTTCCTCAATGTCAAAACGTACTCCCGGATATTGTGGCGATACGTTTGCAAACCTTTCCTTTAGGTAATTTGGACATTGTGTAGCACCAATTATTCCAGCCGCCACATAAGCCGCATCAATATACACTCCTTCTATCCAAAATTTCAACAAATCTTCCTGTTCTTTTGAAAGTGATACCCCTGTTTCTTCTTCAAATTTCATTTTATAATCCAGCATAACACCTGATTTATCCTTTGGAATTATAGTAAAATTAGGAATTACTGGTATTAAATATTCAGAATATTTTTGATTTTCCAACATTTGAGTCTTTTCAATATATTTATCCACACCCATTGTAGCAAGATTGTCAAACGAAGTTTCTGGCTTCCCTTCAAAATTAAAAAATACTTGAACTCTATATTCTGCCAGCACAGTCATTAAATTTGTCAAAACTTCAACTGTATTTTTCTCAGTTTTCTCATCTTTTTTGCTCCCCATAAATCTTTCACGAACTTTTTTCTCAGATTTTTTCATCTCCAAATCAACATTTGGATAAATTCCAAACCATACTGTATTGTCAAAGTCATTCTTTTCATTAGTTGTGTTCAAAAATGCTCTTAATTTATCCTTATTTCCAGCCTTTACAATCATTTCAGGCTTTATATTTGTAATCAAAAGTGTTGGTTTCATAAGCCCCATTCTCACATCATACTGCTCAAAAAACATTTTCACACCCAATATTTTCTCTATCAGAGATTTCGCAATTTTTATAAAATCTTCCTGTGCCGATTTATAAAACGCTAAATAATTGTTATAATTTTCAACTTCCTGCTCAGGATCAACATCTACAAATGTCTTTGCAAGCGGTACAAACGTTCTGACAACCAAATCGCTAATATATTTATTCGGTTCATCGGTCACATTTTCATAGTCATCCCTAAAAGCCTCAACTAGAGCCGTCGTATTTTTCTCTTCAATCATCGCAAGTGAAGTTTGATTTTCCTGTTTATACTCAATTACTTCAAGTTCTCCTTTTTCTCCCACTTGAAGCATTCCAAGCTTTATTTTCTCTGACTTAAAATTATTCGTATCACTTCCGATTAAAAGCCGAGTTTTTATGTCTTCAATCGCAAGTGGCAACATTCCAAGTACATTGCTGTAATTTTCTGAAGCTTCTTCAAACTTTGAATTAAGTTTGTCTCCTAATTCCAGTTTTTTAGGATTCTCATCATCCAGTTCTTCGTATTTCTGATAAATATACGCAATCTCTTTTCTTGTCTGCTTAATATCCTCGATAACCTTTTTCGGTGAAATTAACTCCAAAATATTTTCAAACTTAAAATCCACATTCCTGTTCCCTTGTGATTTTCTCGCCTCAATCAATGTACTAAGCATTTTAAAAAACGTATTCCCATTATTAATCTTAATTTCTGTCACAAGATCCTCAGGCACTCCCTCCGGCTTTTTCAAAATATACTTAATGCTCTGACTCTCTGCATCAAAATAACTGTACACCTTTGGATCAAATTTTTCCAGAAACTCCTCAAAGCTTCCAACCAAAAGATGCCTGTTAATCTCAATAATATTCTCATCATCCAGCGAATCCATATCCCTCGCATCATTAATAAGTGTCAATATATCCATTTTCTCTGGATTAATTTCCTCAAATAAAATCGTTCGATTAGTCTGATTTATAACATTCTTATTCCCCATATTCCTTTTAAAATTATTCTTAAAATCATATAAAATTAATTACTGGTTATCAACTTTTTGCAATTCATTTAAACTACTTTTATACAATATTCCAAATAACTTTATTTTCCCCCTTCTTTATTATTTTTAATTTTATTTTAATTAATATAATGATACACTATAATTAAGATTTTGTCAATATCATTATTTTCAATTTTATCTTTAAATTTTATTCTGTATAATAAACATTTTCTCCTTCACCACTTATATCCCTATTTTCATGAAATGTCAAAGAACCCTTTATTTTCCCGTTTTCATAATATTCAATATATTTTCTCTTCCCATTCTTATAAATTGTTTCAGAATGCAATTTTCCACTCTTAAAATATATTCTAAGTTTACTATTTTCATCAATAACTTCACCTTAATCTCTAGTAGAGCCATTTTTATAATCTAGATATTTTTCTTCTTCTTTTATATCTGAATTTATTTTTTATCAGTTTTACTATCTTATATTCAGAAATATACTAAAAAGTATAAAATAATCTAATTATTATATTTTTAAGGCGTATAACTTAATTTATTTCCTCTATTTTTATAATCTTGATAATGTTGACTTGCTGTCTTACCAAATCTAAATTGAAAATGTGGTTTATCTTTAAACTTAATTCCCCATTCTGCACCAAATTTTACAGCTTCATTATTAAATAACTTATAATCTTTTTCTCTCCAATATGCTTTTCCATTTTCTATTGTACAGACATCAACAGCTAAACCATAATTATGATAACTATACCCTGCTTTAACCCATGTTACTACAGGCCCTTTTGTTGTTCTTCCTTTTTTATAAAGTTCATTTTGCTGAGCGTGACTCCTATATCCATCTGTGACTCTCATTCTTATTTTATATTTATCTTCCATAAAATTTATCAAATGTTTTACTGTACATCTTATTCTAGGATCTAGTTTTTCTATTCTTTCGTTAGTAACCTTATCCCAAGTATCTCTACAATCCAATTTCTGATTTTCATGTGGACAAGTTAAACAATTTTTCTTTTCACTTTCTTTTGGATTTAAAGTTGGAATCTGTTTTGAAGTTGAAATATTTGAAATATTATTTTTACCCTTAACATTATTTTTTTGTCCCGCAGGTTTAATATCGGGAACCTTCTCTAATCCGCTTTTTATAGTTTGTGTATTATTTTGTAAATTTTTACTTTCATTTCCATTAATCTTAGTTTCAGAACTATTCTCAACTTTTTTATCAACACTATTATTCGTATTTATCCTATTCGATGAACTATGAGTATCATCCCACACTCCTTGACTAAACGGACATACTGCCACACTTTTTCCATTTTTTCTTATAGCATTTAATATACCTCTCGCAGTTGGAACATGTTTTGTAGAAGTATAAAGCATTTTCCCAATTCCAATCCAATTTGCTACATCTGATGATTTTATTCTTTGTTTTGGAATTGTTTTTGTCTGTCTTACATTGCTTTGTATTTTATAGTTCTGCAATTTTATCTGTCCTGTGTTTGTGGTATTTATATCGTTATTTAATTCTGATTCGATTAATCTTTTGGAATTTTCTGTTATAGTCAAATTTCCAGCCCGCATTAAATAACCATAGGTTATTACTGGAAGCATTTTTGCTGAATAGAAATTTTTCCTTTCATAATCACATAGGCTTAATCCGTGATTTTTTACTACTCCTTTTGTATCAAATTTAGGCCCTGATTTTTGTTTTACACTTTTATAGGCTTCTTTGAAAACGGCATAGATTTTTTTTCTTAGATATTTTTCTTTTTCTGGGGTAACTTCTTGATTTGCAATTTGCATTTTTGCTTTGTTTTTCTTTATAAAATTTTCTTTATTTTTCTTTTCAGACTCACTTAATTTTCGCATTCCAAGCATATTTTTTACATCTTTTGCAAAGTAAGAACGCATATTGTCCATTACCCCAGCTTTATATTTTTTCCATTTAGCATATTTTTGTGCCTCTTTTTTCAGCTGTGTCTGCATAAAATTATTATTTATATCACTGCAAATATTTATCAGCAATCCGTATTCACAATCGGCATCTCTTACTGCTTCTTTAACTTCTTTCGCTTTGGTAACTGCTGTTCCTACTTCCTTTTGTCCAGCATCATCGATACTTATTATTCCACCGTGCATACATTGTATAGTTGAAATATCCAGCAATGCAGGCTTGTCTCTTACTTTTACATCTGTATTTTTCTCCCATGTCCCTATTAATGCTGGCTGACAAATTCCGATAGCACTACATGATTTAAAAGGCTGAATATTTGTGTCATTTATATTTGCCTGTTTTGCTCCTCTAAGCATAACTCTATCTTCATTTATTATTAACCTGCTTATATCCTTTCCAAGCGTGCATTTTAACATGCAGTTAGTATTTACAAATAATTCTCCAGTAGGATTTATAATATTCTGCAAATCATAAAATGATTTATAAAAGGAATACAAGTCCATAGAATCAATATTCGATGCATAATCTCGCAATTCTTTGCTATCTTTAAATAATCCCAAAATAATGCTTTTATCTTTCTCAAAATCTGAATCATCCCTATAATTTTCATAGACTTCATCAATCAAATTACTTATTTGCCTAATATTTCGTACTTTTATTGCTGATTTTGAAGTTATCCAGTCATTAAGAACAGTAGTTACCCTTATATCTTTTCCAATTTTTTGAAGCCTGTCAAATAGTCCCATTTCACTTTTCGAAGGTAAATCTATTCCCTTGTGTTTCTTTATATACCATAACAGATAATTTCTAACTATATTACTATCTCTATATTTATGATTATCAAAATACTTAATTTCATTTTCTTCCTTAAATCCAGTCTGGACCTTCAAAAATTCAATTATTATATTGTCAATTAACCTTCTTGATAAAGGAAACTGTCTGACTCCATTTTCATCTATAGAATAAGTTTTTTCGTATTCTGATACATTTTCTCCAAGTTCTCTTATCAAATTTTCACATCTTGATTTTTGCAATTCTGAAGACTGTCTTTTTGCAACTTTTATAATAATTTCATCAATATCCTTTATTCCTTGCATATATTTATCATATTTTTCAGGTAATTGATTTTTTTCAATCTTAACTTTCTCATCTTTGACATGTATATGAATCACACCTTGTATTTTATCCACATAATCGTTTTGTTTCTTAAATTTATTTACAGGCTTTTTATCAGGAAATTTAACATATTTTGCTGAATATTGACTTAGCACATATTCTAGCGACTCTATGCTAGTTTTATTTGGAATAGGGTACGAATAAATATAATAAACTATATCCTGTATCCGTAAAACTTCATTATTCTCCTCTCTTCCCCTCAAGACATCAAACCCATGCTGTCTTATTACATTCCCAATATTTTCGTTGTCTTTTGTTGCCTCATCATACATTTTCAAAATAACATTTATATCTTCCTTATTTTCTTTCAGCACTTTTTTCCCAGTCTTAGTTTCCAAATATTTTACATAATCCTGATTATAAAGATTTTCATCTTGAAATTTAGCCTGCAGTCTCTTTAGAATAGATTCTTCAGGATTTACAAAAGCTAATTCAGGAGCTTTCCCATTTTCAGCTCTGTCTCTTTTATACTCTTCGCTATCCCAAACTTCCTCAAATTTCTGTCCATTAAATGTGAATACCCCCACTTTACTGGTATTTTCAACATTTTCTATTTTTGTAGTATTTGAGATTAAAACAGGTTTTTGCATTTGTACTGGTTTTGATTGAGAATTATTTGAAACATTATTTTTAGGTTTCTGCTGAACTGCAGCCTGTTTATTTATATTTTTATTATCAGTCTGAGTATGATTTTTCTCCACAACTTTATGTCTAACTTCACAATTATCCTTGAATCCAATAATTACTGATAAGTCATGTCCTGCTAAATTTTCAGCATAAAGTAGAGAAGGCATGGAATTTCCATCTACTGGTATTCCCCATACTCCTTTAAAGTTATTTTCCAAAGCATTAGACATTGCACCTTGTCCACATAAATGTGAGGCAGCAAGCATTCCAGATGATGTAAGCAAAAAACTTTTCCCTCTCAAATCTTCCGCTTTATAGCCTTGATTTCTTTTTTTCATTATTATTGTTTTTACTTTTGTTTCAGAAGCAGTTGCTTTTCCTGGCGCTTTGTAAACTGCATTTTTAGGAACTGCTATATTTTTACAAATTTTATCCTTATGTTTTTTCAAAGTTGCCCATCTCATTTTCACAGAACGCATAATTACTTCATCTTGTGCTGCTGGAGTATTCAAAAAACTTTGTTTTCCTGTTAACTTCCATTTTGTGGCACCTTCACCAATAAATCTCGCATTTGCCCAAGTTGATCCTTTTGGAAGCCATCCCATATCCATCAAAACATCTGTTCCTATTTGATATTTTCCAATATAGTATTTTTGATCTGCTAACTCATATTTTCCTCCACTTTCCAGCTTAGCTAATTTTTCAAAAAATGCAACCGCACTATCCCCAATATCTACTCCATTAAATTTTCTATTTACCACAATCAATTTCCCCCTTTAAATCTTAAAACTTTCACAAAATTAATTTTATCAATTTAAATAAAATTATTACACCCCTTCTTTGTTTACTATATTCTTATTTATAATTAATTTTATCATAAACTATTTTAACTGGCTTTTATGTATATATCCTTTCATATAATATCCCCCGTCTTTATTATAAAAATACACATATTTCCAGGCACCTTCATTTGAAATTTCCTCAACTGTAACGTTATTCACTAATTTATGAATTATCGAACTATCTGAACCATGGTTTTCTCTTACATTAACAACATTTTCCTTTGAAGCCGTTATAAAAATTTTACCTGTTCTCTTAGGTGACACTAGCCCAAAATCTCTAAATTCTTCACGCCACAAATGTTCACTTTTCATATCCGTTATCACATAATTGGTTCCTCCACTTGCTGGAACTATTGATAAAAATAGATTATTTCCATCAATGCTTTCCAATTGTGAATCTAAATTTACTGTATCTTTTACAATTATTTTTCCATTTTTTGTAAAAAGAGTTTCACTATTTGATTGTCCCGCATAGGCATAAGGATATGTAAGAGTGTATATTGAGTAAATATTATTTGTAAAAAAAGCTGCCCCCTCCACTTTATCATCTGCTTCTGTAGAATTTCTATTATATTCATCAACTATCTTGTAAATCTCTTTCGGAAGTTTATCCAGTGCAATTTCCTTTGTAGAAAGTTCTTTTATAATCTTTACTGTTTCAAAACCGTTTATTTTTCTCTCAAATTCTGAAAAATTAGGATATTTTACCACATTTTCTCTCTTTGCAGTAAGTTCCGGATATCTTTCTTCTATAAATATTTTTTTAGGAATCATAAAATCACGATAATTTTCATATACATAATCCACTATTTCCTTTGGAACTTCACGTAATTCCAGCCTTTTTAAGTTTTTTAATCTAGAAATTTCCTCAACGCCATTTTTTAATGGATTAAAACTTACATCTAAATGTTCGAGCTTTGTTAATTTTCCAATCCCTCTAATATCACTTATTTTATTGTTATGTATCCATAGTTCCTTTAAACTTGGTAAATTTAATAACGGTTTTATATCTTCTATCTGATTGAAATTTATTTTCAGCACTTCCAGTTTTTTTAGATTTTCCAATGGTTTTACATATTTTATTTTATTCCAACGCAAATCAAGAATTTTTACATTTTTGTAATTCGCAATGCAGTTTATCTCTTCCAGTTCTTTATTTTTTAATTCTATTTTTTCAGCATTAATATTATATTTTTCTAGTTCAGTACAACTTTTATCTTGTTTGGAAATTGTATGAACTTGTGCTATTTGTTCGTTTGTATTTCTATTTTCTTTCAACTCTTCACTTTTACTATTACTGCACGCTATAAATACTATAAAAATTATTATCCCCAATATTTTTCTCATTTTTCCTCCTATTATTTATATTATTGTTTTAATTAATAAAAAATTTATTTTATATAAATGTTTTTTAATATTTTTATATTTATTCATTTTATTTTAATTTATATAATGATACCTTATGTTTTAAATTTTGTCAATAAAAAAATAATTTTCCCCTAAAAATTTTATATTATTAAAAAAAAAGTGCTTGTAATTATAGTAAAAAAGTGATACTATTAGTTTAGAAATAAATTTAAAACTTCAGGGCAGGGCGAAATTCCCGACCGGTGGTAAAGTCCACGAGTTAATTTTACTTACAGGGTAAACTGACATGAACTGGTGTAATTCCAGTACCGATAGTTATAGTCTAGATGGTAGAAGTGATATGATTAATTTTTAATATAAATTTATTAAGTAATTTTGATATACATAACTTAGTTATTATGTAAAAATTCAAAATTATGATAATTACAAATTAAAATTACCTACCTTTATATTATAAAAGCCTTGAATCCATTATTCTTGGCTTTTTTAGTTTTAAATAAAAATAAAAATTAAATAATGAGAGGATGATTTGAAAATGAGAACTTTTGAAGGAAAATTTGACGGAAGAAATGTAAAGATAGCTATTGTAGCTGGAAGGTTTAATGAATTTATCACTTCCAAATTAGTTGGCGGAGCTTTGGATGTATTGAAGAGAAATGATGTTTCTGAGGAAAATATTGACATTGCTTGGGTTCCAGGAGCTTTTGAAATACCATTAATTACAAAAAAATTAGCAAATACACAAAAATACGATGCCATAATTACTCTTGGAGCTGTTATAAAAGGTTCTACACCACATTTTGACTATGTTTGTGCAGAAGTTTCAAAAGGAGTTTCTCAAATTTCATTACAAAGTGAATTACCTGTAATTTTTGGAGTTTTAACTACAAACAACATTGAAGAAGCTATTGAAAGAGCTGGAACAAAAGCTGGAAATAAAGGGGCAGATGCGGCATTTTCTGCAATTGAAATGATTAATTTAATAAAAGAAATTGGATAAAAAATATTTTTATAAAGTTTTCAGAAAATATTTGTAAAAATGAAATCACAAAATTAATTGACAGCAGTTATGAATTAATAAAGGAAAAAATAAAATGAATGAAAATATTGATGAAAAATATATGAAAATGGCAATTAAACTGGCAAAAAAAGGAGTTGGGTCAGTAAATCCCAATCCAATGGTTGGAGCTGTTGTCGTTCAAAACGGAAAAATTATTGGAACTGGTTATCACAAGTATTTTGGAGGACCTCACGCCGAAGTTTACGCCTTGGATGAAGCTTCAAAAAACTCTAAAGATTTGTCAGATGCAACAATTTATGTTACATTGGAACCTTGCTCTCATTATGGAAAAACACCGCCTTGTGCAGAAAAAATTGTAAAATTGGGACTAAAAAGATGTGTTATCGGCTCATCTGATCCAAATCCAAAAGTAGCTGGAAAAGGTATACAAATATTGAAAAATGCTGGAATTGAAGTTACTGAAAATATTTTGAAAGAAGAATGCGACAAAATAAATCAAGTGTTTTTCAAATATATTATGACAAAACTACCATATTTATTCTTAAAATGTGCGATTACTCTAGATGGAAAAATTGCTACAAAAACAGGAAATTCCAAATGGATTACAAACGAAGCTGCACGTGAAAAAGTGCAATTTTACCGAAATAAATTTATGGGAATAATGGTTGGGATAAATACTGTCTTAGCCGACAACCCAAGTCTTGCTGCGAGAATTGAAAACGGTGTAAATCCATACAGAATAATTATTGATCCACATTTAAAAACTGAAAAAGATTATACTGTTATTAAAGAAAATATTGATGAAAAAACGATAGTTATTACATCAGAAAAAAATAAAAATTCTGAAAAGCAGTTAGATTTTTCTGAAAATAATAAGGTTAAATTTGTATTTTTAAATGGTACAAAATTCAGCTTTAAAGAAATTCTTGAAAAAATTGGAACGTTAGGAATTGACTCAGTTTTGCTGGAAGGTGGTCAATCACTTATTTCACAGGCATTTGAAGAAGATGTTATTGATGCTGGAGAAATTTTCATTGCTAATAAAATTTTAGGCGATACTGAAGGAAAATCTTTTATTGCTGGATTTGATAAAAAAAATATGAATGAAGCTATTGTTTTGAAAAACGTAAGATATAATGTTTATGGTGAGAACATTGGAATGGAATTTTTACAAAAAAATTATAGTTAACAGATTGACTATAGGTACAGGCTAATTTTCTGTTATCATTTTAAACTGGAACTACTATAATTTAAAATAAAAAAATTAAAAATCAGGAGAAAATTATGTTTACTGGTTTAGTTGAAGAAACTGGAAAAATTATTGATATTGCAAAAAAATCTGCAAGTATCGAGATTACAATAAGGGGAAAAAAAGTCTCTGAAAAAGCACAGATTGGGGATAGTATCGCTGTAAATGGCGTCTGTCTGACTGTTACAAAACTAAATGGAAATGACTTTACTGCCGATGTAATGTTTGAAACTATTGAAAGAAGCGGTTTAAAACGTGCTAAAGCTGGAGATATTGTAAATCTTGAAAAGTCACTTACACTTATGACTTTTTTAGGCGGACATCTTGTAATGGGAGATGTTGACTGTGAGGCTAAAATTGTATCAATTACAGATAAGGGAATTGCAAAAGTGTATGAATTCCAGCTGGATAAAAATTATAAAAATAATATGAAATACATTGTTGAAAAAGGACGTGTAACGATTGACGGAGCGAGCCTTACAGTAATTGATGTAGACGATAACGCTGGAATTTTCTCGGTTTCACTTATTCCACATACAATTGAAAATATTACCGTTGGAACGAAAAAAACTGGGGATTTTGTAAATATTGAAACAGATTTGTTTGGAAAATATGTTGAAAAAATATTAAAGTTTGACAATTTTGAAAATATAGAAAATAAAGAAAAAAAATCAAATTTAACAATGGAATTTTTACAAAAACATGGATTTTAATTAAAAAATATAAAACAAGAAGAAAGAAGTGATTTTAAATGTCAGAAAAAAAGATGAATTTTGACAGCATTGAAGCTGCCATTGAAGATTTAAAAAATGGTATTCCAGTAGTGGTTGTTGACGATGAGGACAGGGAAAATGAAGGGGATTTTGTAATTCCAGCTGATGCAGTAACTTATGAAACTTTAAATTTTATAATTAATGAGGCACGTGGTCTTATGTGTGTCCCAATGTCCAAGAAACGTGCAGAAGAGCTTGAACTAAACCCAATGGTTCAACACAATACTGATTATTACGGAACTGCTTTTACAGTGTCAGTTGACTCGCTAGAAGGTGCAACTACTGGGATTTCTGCAGGCGATAGACTAAAAACAATAAAAGACTTGGCAAATCCTCTAAAAACTGCAAAAGACTTTAGAAAACCAGGGCATATATTCCCGCTAATCGCACGTGAAGGTGGCGTTCTTGAAAGAAAAGGACATACTGAGGCTGCTGTTGAATTATCTAGGCTTGCTGGATTTTCTGATATAGGGGTGATTATGGAAATTTTAAGGGAAGACGGGGAAATGGCTCGTCGAAATGATTTATTTGAATTTTGCCAAAAACATAATTTAAAATTAATTACAATTGATGATTTGATTTTTTACATAAAAAAAACGAAAAATTAGTTAAAAATGAAGCAGTTGTTGATATTCCAACACAATTTGGAAATTTTACTTTTGCAGGTTATAGCGATGAAATCGAACATAAAGAATATATTGCAGTTATGAAAGGCGAAATAAGAAACAAAGAGAATGTTACTGTCAGACTTCACTCTGAGTGCCTAACAGGTGATGTTTTTGGTTCAAGACGGTGCGATTGTCAAGAACAGCTTCATAGAGCCTTATATGAACTGGAAGAAAGTGGAGAAGGTCTTTTAATCTATCTACGTCAAGAGGGGCGTGGAATTGGTATTTTGAATAAATTAAAGGCATATAAGCTTCAGGATGAAGGCTATGATACTGTTGAAGCTAATCATAAATTAGGATTTTCTGATGATTTAAGGGATTACGCTGTGGCAGCACAAATTATAAAGGATTTGGGAATAAAATCTATTATTTTAAAAACTAATAATCCAAAGAAAATTGAAGGACTTGAAAAATACGGAGTTAAAGTTGCTGGACGTGCAGAAATTGAAATTACTGCAAATGATGTGGATAAAAGTTATTTAAAGGTAAAAAAAGAAAAAATGGGACATTTATTGAAACAAAAATTATAATGATTATTTTTATTTAAATACTAAGAGGTTCTATTATAAACTGGGAAGAAATTCATTCATATATCTTCCCTTTTTTTTGAGCATATTTTTTAATTTTAATAAAAATAAAAAAAACTGAATTTCATAAAAATTACTACTTTTCAGTTTTTTTATAATTGATATTTTTAATTATTCACCTTCTGTGTATTCTTTTGCAACTTCATCAACTTTATAGTCTTTGATAATTTTGTTTACTAAGTTATTTCTTTCTTCAATCGCTCTGTTGTTTAATAATCCACTTGCAATTTGCTGATAAGCACTATTTGGAGTTATATTTCCTAATTTTGCCTTTTCATTTTCATAAATTTCAGTAATCTCTTCTTGAGTAACTTTTACATTTTTTCTTACTTCTAAGTCTAAGTAATAATTAACATATACATTGTCTTTTATAATTTCTAAATCTTTTTTATTTTGTTCTTGCTCTTCAAATTTTTCATCAGCCATTTTTTTAGAAATTATCTTACCAACAATTAAAGTTTTTAATACTTCAGCATCTCCTTTTGAGAAAAGAATTTCTTTTTTAGTAATTTCTACTTTATCTTCCATTTCTTCTACTAATTTGTTTAATTCTTCAGCTTCTAATGTAGCAATTTGCTGATTTAACAAATCTCTTTGGATAATTTCCCTAGCTTGTGAAAAAGGAATGTTTTGTGCATCAAAATTAACTTTATTATCTGTATATAATTTTGTAACATCGTTTTCATTTACAGAAATTTTATCTTCAATCATTTTAGCAACAAAAAATTTGTGTTTTTCATTTGTAAAGAAATAATCAAATTCTTCTTTTTCTTCTTCTGAAAATTCATATCCTTTTGCCACATCTAACACAGCTTTGTTAGTTAAAACTCTTTTTACTCCGTCATTATCCAATCCTTCTCTTTCTTCATCAGTCAAAGTTAATTTAATATCTTCAGCTTTCTTCTTTGCCATTTTTTCTCCTTAATTCTAATAATTTTTTATTTTTAGTTTTTTTAACTTTTATTATTTTACACTATTTTTTAAAAAATTTCAAGGAATATTTTTAGTTTTAATACTTTTTTAGTATTAATTTATAAATACTCCTGTATTATTTAGTTAACATTCTACTTAAAAATTCCTTAGTTCTTTCATGCCTTGGATTTTCAAAAATATTTTCAGGCTTGTCATCTTCCACAATTACACCTTGGTCCATAAACACAACTCGGCTCGAAACATCATGGGCAAAATCCATTTCATGTGTTACAACAATCATTGTAAGTCCACTTTTTGCCAAATCTTTCATTACTTTTAGAACTTCTCCAACCATTTCAGGATCTAACGCTGATGTCGGCTCATCAAATAATAAAACTTCTGGCTGCATTGCCAATGCTCTTGCTATTGCCACCCGTTGCTTCTGTCCACCCGAAATTTGGTTTGGCTTTGCGTGAATAAAACGTTCCATTCCTACTTTTGCCAAAAATTCTTTTGCTATTTTTTCAGCCTCGTCTCTTGACTTTTTCAAAACTTTCATTTGTCCAATTACACAGTTTTCGAGAACACTTAAATTATTAAATAAATTAAACTGTTGAAACACCATTCCTACTTTTTCCCTCAATGTCACAAGCGATACATCTCCTGCCATTGCATCTTTTCCATGAATTAAAACTTGTCCACTTGTAGGCTTCTCAAGCAAGTTTATACATCTTAACAGCGTTGATTTCCCACTTCCAGAAGAACCGATTATACTTACAACTTCCTTTTCATGAACATCAAAGTTTACATCCTTTAAAACTGTTCTCTTTCCAAAATCTTTTCTAATATTTTTTATTTCAATAACCTTTTTACTCATTATTTCTCCTCCCCATCAGCATCATCCAAAAACTCAAAATGTTGAGGCCCATCAATTCGTTTTTCGATTTGTTTTAAAATCAGTGATAATGTAAATGTCAGGAAGAAATAAATCACACTTGTTATAATAAATACTTCATAATATCGTGAATAAGTTCCCGCAACAGATTTTGAAATAAAGAATAATTCTGTCACGCTTATCACATTTAATACAGATGTATCTTTAATATTTACAATAAGCTCATTTCCAATCATTGGTAAAATATTTCTAAACATCTGTGGAAAAATAATACTTTGCATCAATTGAAAATTAGTCATTCCGATAGCTTTTGCCGCTTCAAACTGTCCATTGTCAATTGAATCAATTCCTCCACGTATAATCTCACTCATATATGCACCTGTATTTATTGATACAATAAATAATGCCGCCACCATTGGTGATAAATTTATATTGAACACCTGAGATAATCCGTAATAAATTACCATTGACTGCACTATCATAGGAGTTCCTCTAAATACTGCAATATAAATTGATGAAAGTGTATTTATAAATTTAAGTCCGTATTTTTTATATTTTTGTGGCTGCTCATCAGTTTCAGATTCCGAATGTCTAAATAACGCAACTACTAGACCAATCAAAAATCCAACTACTGTCCCTGTAATCGAAATAAATAGAGTTACAAGTGTCCCTTTTACAAACTCTTTCCAGTTTTTTTGAATAAAGTAAGTTACCCATCCAGTAAATGAACGTGAATTTCCACCTGGCTGATTTTGTATAGCCTTTTCCATTATTTCCTGTCGTACTTTTGGAGTCAAATCCTCATCCAAAATTTTATTAACCTGCTCTTCCAGTTCTGTATTTCCCAATTTCATTCCAACTGCAACATTTACTTCTACTGTATCATACTTAAATCCTGTATTTTTATCAAATGAAATAAATTTTAAATCTGGATTTGAAAACTGCGCTGCCATTGCTCCTGGTCTTTCTGATATATAGCCATCAATTTTTCCTGAATTTAAGGCAACTATCATTGCTGGAAAATTTTCCATTGCAGTTTGCTTTTGTACACCCTTCATCTGATCAATAACATCATAATGAAGAGTATTTAACTGTCCTGTAATTTTCGCTCCCGCAAAATCATTAATCGACTTGGCGTTTGCATATTTTCCATTTTTTTGCACAACTACTACTAAATCTGATTCATAATATGATTTTGAAAAAGTCAGGCTTTGCCGTCTTTCAGGTGTTGCTGACATTCCCGCTATAACCAGGTCAACTTTCCCTGAATTAATAGCAGGTCCAAGTAAAGCATCCCATTCGGTTTTTACAATTACAAGATTCTTATTTAGTTTTTTTGCAATAACTTTGGCTATTTCAACATCGTACCCGCCACAATAACCTCCATCGACTTTCACAGCGCCATTTTTAGCATCATTTTGAAACCAGTTGAAAGGAGCATATCCACACTCCATTCCAACTTTTATATCATCACTATAGCCTGTTATGAAAGTTGCAACAAAAACTAATAATACTAATATTTTATTTTTTATTGTACTGAATTTCATATTTTTTTATAATGCTCCTTTTTTTATTAAAGTTTCAGCTATTTGAATTGTGTTTGTAGCCGCACCTTTTCTTATATTATCTGCCACAACCCACAAGTTAAGGGCATTATCTGCTGAAAAATCTCTTCTGATTCTTCCAACATAAACTTCATCAGTATCCTGAGCATTTATCGGCATTGGATAAACGTTGTCCTTACCATCATTCTGCACTACAATTCCTTCTTTTTCTTTAAATGCACGAATTACATCTTCCAGTTCAAAAGGTCTTTCTAATTCCACATTTACAGATACCGCATGCCCATATCTAACTGGCACTCTTACACAAGTTGCTGTTGCTTTTAAATTTGGCAAGTTTAATATTTTTCTAGTTTCATTAATCATTTTTTCTTCTTCTTTTGTATATCCATTATCTAAGAAAACATCAATGTGCGGCAATGCATTAAATGCAATTTGATGAGGATACCCTTTTGAAGGCTCTCCTTTTAGATTAGCTTCCAAATCATCAAGTCCTCTCTGTCCAGAACCTGCCACAGCCTGATAAGTTGAGTAGATTACTCTTTTTAATCCGTATTTTTCCTGTAAAACTTTTAGTACAGGCATTACCTGAATTGTCGAACAGTTTGGATTTGCAATAATTCCTGGATGATTTTCTAATGCTTCTGGATTTGCTTCAGGAACTATTAACGGAATATTCTCGTCCATTCTCCAAGCACTGCTGTTATCAATAACAACTGCACCTTTTGCCTTAAATTTCGGAGCATATTCAAGCGATACTGCTCCACCAGCCGAAAATAAAGCCACATCAATATCGTCAGCTATTGTGTCATTTTTTAGTTCAATAACAGTATATTCTGTTCCATTAAATTCAATTTTTTTACCAGCTGAATTTTTTGAAGCATAAAGGTATAATTTTTCTACTGGAAAGTTTCTTTCCTTTAATACTTTTAGAAATGTTCTTCCAACAAGCCCTGTTGCCCCGACAATTGCTACTTTGTAATTTTTCATTATTTTTCCTCCTAAAAACTTTTTTGATTAAGGTTCTATATCTAAAAATTTGATTATTTCTTTACATTACCCTAAACCTAATGTATATATAATACACTATTCTCAACTCTTTTTCAATATAAAAATATAATAATAAAAAATATGTATCAAACTTAAAACTTAATACATATTTTTCGAATTTTATTAAACAGTTCTTACTCTTACTCCGTATTTAAAATATCTATTCCAGTAAGTATTTTCCAAAGTAGAAATTACAACCCCTTTAGACGATGAAGCATTTATAAAAAGGGTATCTCCAAGATAAACTGCTGTATGATTATTTCCTTCTGGTCTAAAAAATACAATATCTCCTGGCTTTAAATTTTCTTTTTGGATATGAGCACCCACTTTTACCTGCTGTACAGTTCTTCTTGGCAGTTCATACCCATACACTTCACGATAAACTCTACGTGTTAATGCTGAACAGTCCATTCCATTTTCTGAATCTCCACCAAGTGAATACTTAGTACCCTTCCAGTTGCTATATGACTTTAACAGCTGATTTTGCAGTTCTACTGTCTTTTTTTGGCTAAAAGTACCATTTAAAAGTATTTCTTGATGTTTTCTCTTTAATTCAGATAATTTTTGCAATACAAGCTGCGAATTTGGCATTGAACGATCTACTAATTTATTTTCATCAAATAGCCTTGTAACTTTTAAATCATCTATTTTTTCATTCAAATCACTATGTTTATCAGACTTTCTTCCTGTATCTGCTATTTTATCTGTACTTCTTCTTTGTGTTGACCTATTATCTGAAGCAGGATAATCGCTTTCCTTTTTTTCCTTTTTTCCTCCTACGACTTCAATAGTGATATTTTCATTTTCTGAATTATTTCTTGATGAAAAATCATTATTGCTTTTTTCTCCAGTTTTTCCCTTGACTACTTCATTTGTCTGTAAATTAGCACACCCTACAGTCATTAACATGCATGCCATAGTTAAAGTTGATTTTCTTACCATTTTTTCTCCTCTCTAAAAATTATTTTGAATCAATTATCAAATTTACAGGTCCGTCATTTTCAGAAACAATTCTCATATATTGCCCAAATTCTCCAGTTTCAAAACCAATTCCTGTCTTTTCTAGTTTTTTTACAAAAAGATTATAAATTTCTTTAGCTTCGCTAGCTGGTGCCGAATCAGTGTAACTTGGTCTTCTTCCCTTTCTTGTATTTCCATAAATTGTAAAATTACTTACAATAAGCAACTCTCCGTTTATATCTTTTACTGATAAATTTAACTTTCCGTTTTCATCATCAAAAATTCTCAAATTAATCAGTTTATCAATACAAAAATCAATATCCTTTACTGTATCTCCAGTAGTAACTCCAACATATGCAACTATTCCCTTTTGAATTTTCCCTTTAAATTTATTATTTACAAATATTTCTGCAAAATTTATTCTTTGAATTATTATTTTCATTTTTTTCCTTAAATTTTTAAATTATACCTTTAATAGTATCTTCTTTCCACGCCAATTAAAGTATCAAATCCATGTCCTGGATAAACTTTAACATCTTCATCCAACGCCAATAATTTTTTTAGTGACTTTCCCATCTCAATAGGGTTACTGGTTGGCAAATCTACTCTCCCATAAGTCCCTTCAAACATTGTATCTCCAGAGATTAATATTTTATTATTCTTGTCATAATAACAGATATCCCCGCTGCTATGCCCCGGAGTTTCAATTATTTCAAAGTTAAATTCTAAGCAATTTTCAAGAATTTTTCCTTCTTTTCCAAGTTTATCTTTTTCCTTCAATGTTACAATTTGAATATTTTCCTTATCTAATTCAAATTTTCCTTCTCTCCAAGCAAAAAGTGACAATTCAGGATTAAACAAAAATTCATATCCTTTTTCACTCACATAAACTGGCACTCTTTTGTATTCAAGCATTGACGGAATTCCCAAAATATGATCCCAATGTCCATGAGTAAGAAGAATTGCTAACAAATTTAATTTATTTTCGTTGATATAATTAACAACTTCTCTCATTTTTTCCTGCCCAGGATCTACAACGTAGCAGTCATTTTCATAAGAAATAACATAGCAGTTGCTTTGTACCTCATTGTCATTCAAAAATCTCCTTATTTCCATTTTTTCTCCTTTATTAATAAAATTAAAAAATATCTAAAATCAAAAATTTTTATTTATTATTTTCAAATTCTTTTACTATATGTACATCCATTTGTGGATAAGGTATTTCAATCCCGGCCTTATCAAACTCAGTCTTAATTTTTTCATTTAATTTTAATTTTAAGGTCAGATAATTTTCTGAACGCGTATAAACATAAACATAAAAAATTATCGCAGATTCGGCTAATCGTCCAACTCCTATAATAGAAGCCTTTGAAGCCAATATCATTTTTTTGTTCTTATTTCCTCTTTTTTCCGCTATTGCAGTATTTTCTATATTCTCTTCATTTTCACAAACTTTTTCTTCTATTTCCTTACTTGCCTCATCTTCAGCTTCCTTCATTTTTTTTCTGGAAAAAATTGTTGAAAACAAATTAATTTTACTTCTTTCCCTTTTTTCTAAGATTGTATTTTGAATTTTTGCAAGTAAATTATCTTTAATTTTAGTTTCTTCTACTTCATTCATTGTTTCAGATTTTACTATTCTTTCCAAAACTTTTTTTACTTTCTGAATGTCGCTCTTGTATGATACGCCAATTTCCAAATCAAGCCGGCGTTCCCCGTCTTGTTTAATATTCCGAATTTCTGTATTAGTGATTATTCCATTTGGAATTATTACAAGTTCATTTTGGGGATTTAACATTTTTGTATAAAAAAGTTCAATTTTTTTAACCGTCCCAATATAATTATTGTATTCAATTGTATCTCCAACTCGAAATGGTTTAAATGTAAGAATTATAAGCCCACCGCAAAAATTGCCTAATGTCTCTTTAAAAGCAATCCCTAAAACAATCCCAGTTGCCCCTAGAAAAGTTGTAATCGAAGAAGTATTAATTCCAAGAATACCAATAGAAGAATAAATTAAAATAAAATAATACAGAATAGAATAAATTGAAATCAAAAATGAAGCAACACTTTTATCAACATTCGACTTTTCCATTATAAGCTTAAATATTCTTTCGATCCTAGTTTTGAATATTTTCCCAATTTTTATAATTAAAAAAATTATAAGTAGCCTAAATATATTAGTTTTCAAAAAACTAATTATATTATCTAATTCTAAAAATTTTTGTAATTCCTTCACAATCTGCCCTCCTTTTTGTTTCAAAAATTGAATTAGTTCCCTATTATTCTTTAACTTAACATTAAAATAGAATAACTATATAATAAATTGTATTATTTATCTGCAATATATATTAAATCACTTTGAATTTTCTTAACTATCCTCAGATTTTTTATTATAGCACGTTTTTTTTATTCTGTCTATGAAAATTTTTTATTTAAAAATATACTTACTTTTTTTTAATATTATCTTATAAAAACTAAGAATTTTGAGTTTATCTTTTAAATAAGTTCAAATCTAAAATATATTGCCATAATTTTTAATTAAAATAAAAATGTGATAAGTTTTACTTATTACCTACCACATTTTTTCTATATATTTATTTTTTTGCAAAATATCCTAAAAACTCAAATTTTCTTATGCTTTCAGGCAAATATTCCGAAGCTTCCACTTCTATTGTTTTCCCATCAGGCATTGCTCTATAAATAGTTGTTTTTGATAACTCTTCAATGACTTCCTTCTCTGTCTTAGGTTCTGCCAAAATATCAGCCACTACAACATCAACATCATTTAGATCATTAATAATTTCATTTCTTGAATTTGCAAGACCTATTATATTTGCACCTTCCCCTATAATAAGAGTTCTTAAATACTTTCTAAACTTCTCAGGTACATAGACTTTATTTTCTTCATACATTACAGGTTCTATTTCAGAACAGTAAAATTTGATTTCACTATTAATCATCCCATTTAAAACAAATTTTCTCAAATTACCAAGAACTTCATTAGTTTTTTCTTCATTTTTATCTTCAGAATTTTCTAAATTTTTCCAAATTTCCATAGCATCTTTAATCATGAAACTTTTATTTGGCTGTTTTACTAATTCTAGCATAATTGCTTTTATATTTTCCTCGTTTAATGAAGTCAATTCTTCTTCTGTAAATTTGACTGTTAATAAAAATGAGTCAATTATTTCATTTGGAAAACTTTCTGTAAAGTTTAGTTTTTCTGCCTGACTTTTTTTACAAATTAATGAACGTCTAAATTTTGTATCAAGTATATAATCAAGACATTGTTCTTTTATAATAGGATCTCCTTGAGATAACTGATGTAATTTTTCTACTGTACCTTGATTATAAATACTTATGATTGACAGCCTTAATGCAACGTCTGATATATATTGCAAATTTTCTTTTTTTAATAAATCTGCAAATTCATGCAAGTACATTGGATTATTATAATACTCAAGATATTCATGACCTACATAATAATCTTGCATATTCAAGATTTCTTCAATTTGTCTAATAAAGTCTCCTTTTTTCTCAGAAACATCTGTATAACTTTTCATTTGTTCAGCTACAATTGATATAAAGGCTTTTCCACGCTGATTTTTATCTCCAAGTGAAATTTCTGGAAAATATTTATTAGCATAAAGCATCATTTCCCTTATTTTATCAGGCTCTTTCCATCCAGGATACGTATTATAGGAAATATATGCAATTCCTTCTTCTGTAAGGTTTTCATTACATATTTTCAGAATTTTTTCCTTGACAACTTCAGGAACCCATGAAAATACACCATGAACTATAATATAATCGAATTTCCCAAAATCCTCATTTATATCCAAAATATTTTTTTCAATAAGTTTAATATTTTGCAATCCAATTTTTTCGATAACTTGATTTCCTTTTTTTACTTGTTCCGCTGTTAAATCAATACCGATAAACTCAGCTTCAGGATTATAAAGTGCTTGTGTAATAATGTTTCCGCCAAAAGATGAACCTAATTCCAGTACCCTTGCCTTTCTTGAATCTTTTGGATTTAATCCATATAATTTCCCCTGTGCTTCCAGTAGAGCTGGTATTGTATAATTAAATGGATTTGACTTGTAAAGAAGTTCACTATAAGTATTTTTATTTTCCATAATTTTTCATAAGAATTTTAGATATGTATTTCTAAAATACTCTTACTCTCTCCTCTCAATATTTTATTTTAAAACTAAAATTTATTTAATTTTTTCAATTTCAATATATTTAATATTCATATTATGTTTACTTAAAAACATTTCTTCGAATTCTGTCCTAATATTTTCATGAGCCTTTTCTGAATTGTGTAAATCTCTTGTCTTATAAATTACTTTATAATTATCAATATCATTTACTAACTCTAGGACATCCTCATAATATTGTTCGTGATCTGTTTTAAAAAATAATTTTCCGCCCGTTTTTAAAATAGTATTTAACCTTGAAAATAAATCTTCGCTTACAACTCTTTTTCTTTCTTCGCCTTCCCAAGGGTCTGGAAAATTAACATAAACTCCTGTTATCTCGTTTTTTCCAATAAAATCAAGTATCGTTTCCGCTCTTTTTCTTACAAACAGAATATTATTCAAATTTCTTTTTTTAGATTTTTTAGCTCCTAGAACGAGCCTCTTAAATCGCAATTCCAAAGCAATGTAGTTTCTATCTTTAAATTTTTGTGCATTTTTAACAGTAAAATTTCCACTTCCACACCCAATTTCTAGATAAATATCATTATCATTCTGAAAAAATTCACTCCATTTTCCACAATAACTATCTACACTTTCATTATTATACATTAAATACTCAGGAAATTCAAGCATTTCACACATATATTTATTATAATTTTTTTTAGGCTTTTCAAAAAAATATTTCCAAATTTCTTTTTCATTTATAATTTTACTTTTTTCAGCATTAATTTTTTTAAATTCATCATTTACTTTTTTTATTTTATTTCTTCGTTCATGTTCAGTTTTTGTAATCTCTATCTTTTGACCATTTTTTCCTATAATTTTAATTTTATTCGTATTTTCCATTTTATCATTTTCCTTATTTTTATATATTCAAAATTATTTTTCAACTTAAAAATTAGAATTCTAAATAATAATTAACCAAAAATTTCTTTAAAAACCTTATCAATTTCATTATTTTTTTCAAAAAATTCTCCTGTGTCAACATTTTCAGATTTTTTCAAGTATTCAATAATCTCATCCTTATTTTGTACAATTTCAATAAAACCTAATTCCTTAGCATCTTTCACAATCTCTTCTATATTCTGAAAATATTTCCCAATAATTGGCTTTTTACCATAGTATAGCGGCTCCAAAATCGAATGTCCGCCAATATCAGCAAGAGTCCCTCCAACAAATACAAAATCTGCCATCTGATAAAAATCTGTCAAGACTCCCATTTTATCAACTAAAATTATTTTTTTATAATCTTCATTTTTATTGTCTTTTTCAATTTGTGTAATTAATAAATATTCATCTTTTGAAAAATTTTCCAAAATAATATTTTCAATTTCATCTGTTCTTTCCAAATGTCTTGGCACAAGTACTAACTGATATTCATTATCAACATTTATCTGCTTAAATACTTCTAACCAAATTTTTTCTTCATTCGGACGTGTACTTCCACATACAATCACTTTTTTATTTTTATCTATAACTGCCTCGTTATATTTCTTTATCTCTTCTTCTGTGATTCTATTATATTTAATCGAATATTTCAGATTTTTATAAACTTTGATTTTATCCCTGTCAATTCCTAGTTTTTCATATCTTTCCTTATCTGAAGCGCTTTGCACCATTATTTTTACCGCACTGTTTAATGTTCTTCTTATAAGCCATCCAAATTTTAAATACGACTTCAATTTCTTTTCAGTAAGTCTTCCGTTAACAATAAGCAGTTCTCCATTTGCTGAGGCAAAATAATATAAATTTGGCCATATTTCAGTTTCTATAATTATCGTTTTCGTTATTTTATATTTTTGATAAATTTTATGAACTGCAAAAAAATCATCAAGTGGAAAATAAATTATTTTAACATTTCTATTTTCAGAATATTTTTTATTAACTGTTGAAAATCCCATATCTGTCATAACAGAAAGAATTAATTTCTGTTTACTATCTTTTAAAATTTTTTCAATTAATTGCTGTGTTAGATTAAATTCTCCTACTGACGAGAAATGGATAAGTATTGCCTCTTCATTGCCGTTAAGAAAATTATCATTTCCGATTTTTTGAAATAGACGTGATTTAAAAAAATTTAACAGCTTTTTGTTGAATATTGCCAGAATAGATATTATAAAATATAGTAAAATCCTTAATAAATTATATAAAATCATATTTTCCTCATTTTTTAATTTTTTTTTAAGCAAAAAGACTATCTCTTAATGATTTTACATTTAGAAATAGCCTTTGATCAGTTTAAAAAGTAAAAATTATTTTCCTTTTGCTACATTATCAGCTAATTTTTTACCTACTTTAAATTTAACAACATTTTTTGCAGGTATTTTAATTTCTTTTTTAGTTTGAGGGTTAATTCCTGTTCTTGCTGCTCTTTCTTTTACTTCAAATGTTCCCCATCCAACAAATTGAACTGAATCTCCTTTTAATAATGTTTCTTCAACAGTATCTAAAAATTGGTTTACCAATTCTTCAGCTCTTTTTTTAGTTTCTCCTGTAGCTTTTGCATAAGCATCTACAAATTCTTTTTTTGACATATTAATCAGTCCTCCAAATTATTCTTTTTTTTAAAGTACTAGACTATTATACACTATTTTCAGTATTTGTCTAGTGTTTTTTTTAAATTTTTTGATTTTTTTTCATTTTTTCACTATTCTATGATTTTTCTAATTTTAAAAAAACTAAATTCACAAGAGTTATTAAACTTTACACCAATGTATATATGCTTAAAATAAGATTCTAGTTTTTTCTATATTTTAAAAAAACTTTTACTTTTTTGTTTAATTATATATAAAATTTCATTTTTTACTTCCTCAATATTTCTAGAAGTTGTATCTACTTCAATTGCGTCACCAGCTTTTTTTAATGGACTTTCCTTTCTTGTAGAGTCAATTTCATCCCTTTTCAAAATATTTTCATAAATTTCTTCCATTCTAACATTTTCCCCTTTTGCAACAAGTTCCTTATATCGTCTATTCGCCCTTTCTTTAGCATCTGCAATCAAAAATATTTTTACATCCGCATTCGGAAAAACAACTGTCCCAATATCACGTCCATCTAAAATAACATTTTTCGATTCTGAAAATTTTCTCTGCAAATCCACCATTTTCTCACGAACCTCTCGTATTGCCGCAATATCGGATACATTTTCCGAAACAACAGGTTTTCTAATTTCCTCACTCACATTTGTATCATCTAGATAAAATCCATTTTGTTTAATATCAATTCTCAAATCATCCAGCATTTTTATGATTTTGTCTAAATTACCCAAAATTCCTTCATTTAAAGCCTTTAACGTAACAAGCCTATACATTGCTCCTGTATCAAGATAAACAAGCCCTAAATCCTCTGCAATCAATTTTGCGATGGTACTTTTCCCACTTCCAGCAGGACCATCAATAGCAATTATCATATTCTTCCTACTTTCTATTTTATTAATATTATTCTATTTTTATTTTTTATGTTTAAATTATTTTAAAATTCAAGATTGAAAATTTTAACTACTTCACTTAGATTGCTTTGCATAAAAATATCAAGATTTTTAAACTTTAAATCAATTATTTTCTATATTTGAAAACAAGAGAAACCCAATTATTTTTTTCTTTTCTGTTGATTTGTTCCAAGTTATAATTTTTAGCCTTGTTTACAAATGCCTCTTCCTTTTCACTCAAAATTCCAGAAAAAATAACAGTTGCACCTTTTTCCAAAATCTTTTCTATATTTTCAAGCAATTTTTCCAGAACATCCACCAAAATATTTGACACAACTAAATCATATTTTTCACTGACATCATCCACCAAATTTCCAATTATCACTTCAAAATTATCATTTATATCATTTTTAGAAAAATTTTCCAAAACAACATCTCGAACTTTTTCATCAATATCAATTCCAACAACCTTTTTCACACCTAATTTTTTCCCAATCAACATCAAAATACCAGAGCCACAGCCTATATCCAGTAATTTCTTTTTATTTTTAGAATATTTCTCTAAAAATTCTACACACAATGAAGTAGTTTCATGCGTTCCTGTCCCAAAAGCAAGCCCTGGATCAATTTCAATTACAATTTCATTATTTTCTGGTTCGTACTTATCCCAGCTTGGCTTTATAACAATATTGTCAGTTATATTTACAGTATGAAAATATTTTTTCCATTCATCTTGCCAGTCTTCGTCATTACATTTAGCTGTATAAATTTCATACATAAACTCCGCATCTGAGTTCTGAAATTCTTTTAAATTATTAAAAATAATATTTAATTTTGTATTTGCAAATCTGTTATCAACAACATATCCTATTATACTCCAAACATCATTTTTAATTGAAAAATTAGTATTATAGTCAAGTACATTTTCAGAAAAGTAATCAATAACTTCTATCTGTTTAATTCCAATTTCATCAAACATATTTACTAATTTTATCTTCGTTTCTTTTAAGTTATCCGAAAAATAATCTACTTTTACTTTTATCCATTTCATTTTTTCATTTTCCTTTTTTATATTTCATCATATCCCATGTTCACACGTTTAATTGATACTGCCTTGCCAGTCTTTTCATTTACTTCCAGTTCAATACCGTTAATTCTCAAATTTTCTTCACATACAGAATATCTTGTTGGCATTCCATCCTTAAATCTTTGTATACTTTCCCTTCTATTCATTCCCAGAATACCATCATGTCCTCCAGTCATCCCTATATCTGAAATATATGCAGTTCCTCCAGGTAAAATTCTTTCATCTGCCGTCTGTGTATGTGTATGTGTTCCATAAACTGCTGATACTTTTCCAGACAAATTCCATCCCATTGCCTGCTTTTCTGAAGTAGCTTCTCCATGAAAATCAAGAATAATGATATCCGTTTCTTCCTTAATCTTTGGTAAAACTTCCTCTACTGCCAAAAATGGACAAGCAATTGGTGGCATGAATACTTTGCATTGTGCGTTTATAACTGCCACTTTCACTCCATTTTTTTCAACAATTGTATAACCTTTTCCTGGTGCTTCCTTCGTATAATTTATCGGCCTAATCAAATTTTTTTGCTCATTGATATAAGCGTAAATTTCCCTTTTATCCCAGCTATGATTTCCAAGAGTTATAACATCTACTCCCCGATTAAACATTTCCTTTGCAATCTTTACATTTATCCCAAAACCACCAGCTGAATTCTCTCCATTTACAATAATAAAGTCATAATTCTGTCTTCGTTTTTCCAAATATTTAAATAATGTATTTCTACCAGGTCTACCAACAATATCACCAATTATTAAAAATTTCATTTAAAATCATCCCTTTGCATATTTCATTTTATCTCTATCAAAATCTTGTTAAAGTTGAACTGTTAAAAATTATATAAACTCAAATATTTGAATTAATAATTATAATTTTCGAGTTCAGTTTTAAAGTGATTTTACTGTATTTGTATTTATAATATTTATTATACTACATATTATAATTTTTTTATAGTTTTTCTTAATTTATTTTTTTGATATTTTGTATAGATGTCAAACATTTGTTACAAAAATATATTAAAAAAAATATTTCTT
>CAUQGN010000011.1:0-46959 GCA_963517565.1 uncultured Leptotrichia sp.
TCCCATGGTCAACGTGACCTATTGTTCCTACGTTTACGTGTGGTTTGCTTCTCTCGAATTTAGCTTTTGCCATTTTAATTTTTCCTCCATTATTTCTTTAATTTTTAAAATTTTTTAAGATTTTTATTGTTATTTTAAATTTTTATTATTTTCCTTGTCTTTCATCAATTACTTGTTGAGCAATGTTTTTTGGAACTTCTACATATTTTTCAAATTCCATTGAGTAAGATGCTCTTCCTTGTGTTTTCGATCTCAAGTCAGTTGCGTATCCAAACATTTGTGATAAAGGTACTTCTGCATTAATAATTTTTGCATTATTTCTGTCAGTCATTCCTGAAACTTGTCCACGTCTTGAATTCAAATCTCCAATTACGTCTCCCATGTATTCTTCTGGAGTAGTAACTTCTACTTTGAAGATTGGTTCCAACAATACTGGATTAGCGGCTCTAAGTCCTTTTTTAACTGCCATTGAACCTGCTATTTTAAATGCCATTTCTGATGAATCGACTTCATGGTAAGATCCATCATACAATGTAACTTTTATATCTTGAACAGGGTATCCTGCTACAACTCCTGCTTCTAACGCTTCTTGAATTCCTTTATCTACTGCTGGAATATATTCTCTTGGAATTGCTCCTCCAGTAATTTCATTAACAAATTCGTAACCTTTTCCGTGATTAGCTTCAACTTTCATCTTAACATGTCCGTATTGTCCACGTCCTCCAGATTGTTTTGCATATTTTTCTTCAACATCTGCTAATGCATTGATTGTTTCTCTATAAGCAACTTGTGGTTTACCAACATTTGCTTCCACTTTGAATTCACGTTTCATTCTATCTACGATGATTTCCAAGTGCAACTCTCCCATTCCTGAAATCAATGTTTGTCCAGTTTCCTGATTAGTTGACACTTTGAATGTTGGATCTTCTTCTGCAAGTTTTGCAAGAGCTGTTCCCATTTTTTCCTGATCGGCTTTAGTTTTTGGTTCAACTGCGATCTGGATAACTGTATCAGGGAATTCCATTTTTTCTAGAATAATTGGAGCATTTTCAGCACTCAGCGTATCTCCTGTTGTAGTATCTTTTAGTCCAACTGCCGCAGCTATATCTCCAGAGTAAACTACATCAAGTTCTTCTCTCTTATTAGCATGCATTTGAAGCAATCTTCCCATTCTTTCTTTTTTACCTTTAGTAGAGTTTAAAACATAAGACCCTTTTTCTAGTACTCCTGAATAAACTCTGAAGAACGATAATCTTCCAACAAACGGATCTGTAATAATTTTGAACGCTAATGCTGAGAACGGAGCATCGTCTCCCATTTCTCTTTCAATCGGCTCTTCAGTTTTAGGGTCAGTTCCATTAATTTTCCCACCGTTAATGTCTAATGGTGATGGCATATAGGCAACTACTGCATCAAGCAATGGTTGAATTCCTTTATTTTTGAACGCTGTTCCACATAATACAGGTACAACAGTCCCTTCAATTGTAGCAGCTCTTAATGCTCTTTTGATTTCGTCTTCAGAAATTTCTTCTCCTCCAAAGTATTTTTCCATCAATTCATCATCAGTTTCAACTACAGATTCAATCATATGTTCTCTTGCCGCTTGAGCATCATCTAACAACTCAGCCCTAATATCAACAACTTCATAATCTGCTCCCATAGTTTCATCTTTAAACAAATATTCTTTCATTGTTACCAAGTCGATAATTCCTTCAAAATTATCCTCTGCACCAATTGGCAATTGTATTGGTACACCATTTCCACCTAATTTTTCTTTGATGTCATTTACACACATGTTAAAGTCTGCTCCGACTCTATCCATTTTGTTAAAGAAAGCCATTCTTGGTACGTTATATTTGTCAGCTTGTCTCCAAACTGTTTCTGATTGAGGTTGCACTCCATCAACTGCTGAGAATACCGCAACCGCTCCATCTAATACTCTTAATGATCTTTCTACCTCAACTGTAAAGTCAACGTGCCCTGGTGTATCTATTATATTAATTCTATGTCCATTCCAGAACGCTGTTGTTGCAGCTGATGTAATTGTGATTCCTCTTTCTTGTTCTTGTTCCATATAATCCATTGTAGCAGCACCTTCGTGAACTTCTCCGATTTTATGGTTTACACCTGTATAAAACAAAATTCTCTCAGTAGTTGTTGTTTTTCCGGCGTCTATATGTGCCATGATACCAATGTTTCTAGTATCTTTTAAAGCAACTTTTCTTGCCATTTAAATTTTCCTCCTTGTTTTTGTAAGCTACTTCTTTATCTATGAAGTATATTTAAAATTTGAAACGATATTTTTATAAATCCAATTCTGAAAAAATGAATTTTTTAAAAATATAAATATTTTTGAATACTTAATCTTTTTTAAACAAATAAAATTACCATTTATAATGTGCGAATGCTCTATTTGCTTCAGCCATTTTATATGTATCTTCTTTTTTCTTAATTGATCCACCTTCATTGTTAGCAGCTGCAATTAATTCTTTTTTTAATTTGTTTACCATTCCGTATTCTTTTCTTTCTCTTGTATATCTAACTAACCATCTGATTGCTAGAGTTTGCTGTCTTTCTTTCCTTACTTCAACTGGTACTTGGTAAGTTGCCCCTCCAATTCTTCTAGATCTTACTTCTAATTGAGGTCTTACATTTTCCATTGCTCTTCTGAATACTTCAATTCCTTCTTCTTGAGTTTCTTCAGTTATTTGTTGCAATGCTGAATAAAAAATATGCTCAGCTAATGATTTTTTTCCATCTTTCATTAATCCGTTAATGAATTTAGTTACTACTTTATCGTTAAATTGAGAATCTGGTAATACATCTCTTCTTTCCGCTCTTCTTCTTCTTGACACTTAATTGTCCTCCTTACTTTTTTAAAATTTAATTACCCTTTTTTAGCTCCGTATCTTGATCTACCTTGTTTTCTGTTTACAACTCCTGCTGTATCCAATGCTCCTCTGATTATTTTATATCTAACCCCCGGCAAATCTTTTGTTCTTCCTCCTCTTAAAAGAACGATACTATGTTCTTGCAAGTTGTGTCCGATTCCTGGAATATAAGCAGTAACTTCGATTCCATTTACTAATTTAACCCTTGCTACCTTTCTTAAGGCTGAGTTAGGTTTTTTAGGTGTAGTTGTATATACTCTTACACAAACCCCTCTTTTTTGTGGATTACCTTTCAATGCAGGTGATTTTTTCTTTTTCTCAGTTGTACTTCTACCAAATCTTACTAATTGATTAATAGTAGGCATCTGTTTTCCTCCTCTCAAATTTCTTTGATTTATATATTTATTCTCGCGTTATATTTCAAAACTAAAACTTTTTATAAAGCTCATTTCTTCAATCTACATTTGATAAAGATGCATTTGACAAAGTTTTTGATTTTTTTTGCTTTTCTTGCAAATTTACTTTATCAAACATAACTGCATACTTATTTTAAGTATGTCGATTTACTCTAAAATTCACTTCAAAACATATTATTTTATAAATAATATATTTTTTAAAATTTAGTTATGAGTTCTAACCTAACTATTTTATACTATAAAAGCCCTTTTGTCAAGGGCTATAAAAGATTTTTATTCAATAATTTTTCAATGTAGTTTTTATTTTGAAAAAATATTTTAAATTATTTTTCTCTTAAATATTTTTCAATACCGTTTACCATTCCTGTTACCATCTTTTCCTGATATTCTGGCGTTGACATTTTTCTGTCTTCTTCCGGATTTGACATAAATCCAAATTCAATTAAGGTATTTGTAACTTTTGACCAGTTTGTTCCTGTCAAGTCATCTCTGTATGAAACTCCACGATTTTTAGCCCCTGTTGCCTTTACATATTCTGATAATATGTCACGTGAGAATTTGTCGCTTGATTTTTGAACACTTTTTGTGTACGGATTTTTTGATGAAGATGTTAGTACCGAAGCCCCTTGTGTTGAGGAATTATTAATTCCGTCAGCATGAAGTCTTATGTATAGTGAACATCCTGCGTTATTTGTCTTGATTGCACGTTCTTTATTGCTAATGTTGACATCATGTGTCTCTCGTACCATGAACACTTTATACCCTTTATTTTGCAACGCTTCTCTTAATTTTAGCCCAACTTCAAGTGTAAGCTGGTATTCATATTTTTTTGTTGCCACTCCTCTTGTTCCAGATGATACTTTGGGCTTTTTCTTAGTCGAACCAGGTCCAATTTCTTCAAGTCCTGAGTTTCCCTTAAGTTGATGCCCTGGATCAATACAGATTAACTCATTGCCTTTTTCAGCTGCATTTAATGGAAATGCCATCATTAATCCTGTTATTGCCAAACACAATATTTTTTTTATTCCTTTTTTCATTATTTTTCCTCCTAAAATTTTATTTTTAAATCTAAAATATCAGCACCTTTATGCTTAATCTTGTAAGCCTCCTTTTTAATTTTACTTTCAAAGTACCTCCATCGTTTTAGTCTATCACATAACAATAAAATTGACAACAACTTTTTTTAAATTTATGTTAATTTTTTAAAAAATACACTTGTTTTTTTGCAAAATCAGGCTATTATATTAATAGAATAATTTTAAAAATTTTTATATGATAAATAAATGAATATTTAAAATTATAGGAGGTTTTTATTATGATTTCTTTTATTTTGGCGATTGTCGCACTTATTTCAGGTTATGCATTTTACAGTAAATTTGTAGAAAAAGTTTTCGGAATAGAACCTGACAGAATGCCACCTTCAATCGAATATTACGATGGTGTAGACTATGTAGAAGTTAGCACTCCAAAAGCATTTTTGATTCAGTTTCTGAATATTGCTGGAACAGGCCCTATCTTTGGAGCTATTGCAGGGGCTTTATGGGGTCCAGCTGCATTTTTATGGATTGTCTTTGGATGCATATTTGGAGGAGCTGTTCATGATTTCTTGATTGGCATGCTTTCACTTAGGGATAAGGGAAGCAGTATTGGTGAACTTGTGGGACAAAATTTAGGTGTTGTGATGCAGCAGATTATGAGAGTTTTCTCAATTGTTTTACTTCTTTTAGTTGGAGTAGTGTTTATAAAATCACCTGCTGATATCCTTCATAATCTGATTCCAGGTGTAAGTGCCATGACTTTTACAATCGTTATCATTGCTTATTATATCTTGGCTACAATTCTCCCGCTTGATAAAATCATTGCCAAAATTTATCCAATATTTGGTTTTGCATTGCTATTTATGGCGATTGGGATTGGAGGAATGCTAATTTACGGACAATTTACAGGTGCTTTTGCAATTCCTGAAATTACTGAAATTTTTAAAGGAAATCCACATCCTAAAGGAACTTCAATGTTTCCTTACTTATTTATTTCAATTGCCTGTGGTGCAGTAAGTGGTTTCCATGCTACTCAATCTCCAATGGTTGCACGTTGTATAAAAAACGAAACTGAAGGAAGAAAAGTATTTTATGGTGCCATGATTGCAGAAGGTGTTGTTGCATTAGTTTGGGCTGCTGCTGCAATGACAGTATTTGGTGGAATTAAAGAACTTGCTGCCGCCGGAACTCCTGCGGTTGTTGTAAATAAGGCATCTGTTCAATTGCTTGGTGTATTTGGAGCATTTCTGGCTGTGCTTGGTGTTGTTGCCTGCCCAATTACGTCAGGAGATACTGCCTTCAGAGGCTCAAGATTAATTATTGCTGATATTTTCAAAATCAAACAGGCCCCAATAAAAAATAGATTTTTAATTGCAATACCTTTATTTATTGTTGGTATTTACTTGACAACTATTGATTTTAACATTATCTGGAGATACTTCGCATGGGCAAATCAAACTTTGGCAGCAGTTTCATTATGGACTGCGACAGTATGGCTTGTTAAGAAAGAAAAACCATTCTTATTCGCATTAATTCCTTCAATGTTTATGACAATGGTTGTTACAACTTACATCATAATCGCTCCAGAAGGATTTGTAAGATTTTTCAAGAATGTACCTGTTCACACTATTGAATTTTATGGTATTTTAATTGCAAGCATAGTTACAATCATCTGTACAGCATTATTATTTAACTATAAACATCATTTGCATGGAAAATCTCATCACGCTGGACATTTACACGTTGCAAAATAAAATAATTAAATAAACAAAAAAATACAGTCAAACAAGGTTTTATTCAGAATTCTTTGCTTGACTGTTTTATTTATTTTATTTTTCTCTTTATTTTTTAAATTTTTTCATATATAATATCCCTAAAAATAAATTATTTAGGAGAAAAAATGTTAAACTTTATACAAAATATTGATATTTTTATTATTAAACAATTTTACAATTTTCAGCACAACTTAAATTCTAAGTTACTAAGCAGCATACTGATATTTTTTACCAACTTAGGAAATCACGGATTAATCTGGATTATAGTGACATTATTCCTGCTTTCTAGTAAAAAATATAGAAAAATTGGATATTTATCTGCAATTTCATTGATTATAAATGCAATTATTGTAAATGTAATTTTGAAAAACCTCACACATAGAGCAAGACCCTTTACAGAAATATCTGACATTATTCTTTTAGTCAAAGCCCCAAAGGATTTTTCTTTTCCTTCAGGACATACTTCAGCATCTTTTACAATGGTATATGTTTTTTACAAACATTTAAAAAAATATTTTCCAGCTGTACTGATAACAAGCATTATTATTGCCTTTTCAAGACTATACTTAACTGTACATTTTCCAAGTGATGTTTTGGCTGGATTGCTTATTGGATTGTTTGCAGGATTTTTGGGGGAGAAAATTTTTAATAAGAAAAATAATTTGATGAAAAGTTAGGATTTCCTAGCTTTTTTTGTATAAAAATTTATTTTTCATAATTAATACTCTGAACATTTTATAATCAGCCGCAGTATAAAAATTATAATTCCAAATATCATCCAGAAATTTGACTTTTTTCTTTCATAAGTTTCTTCCTTTATATTTCTGCCTTTAGAATTTTTTTCTATAAAATATATTAAATCGTCATCGTATTCAATTTCATAATTTTTTTCTGAAATTTTATCACCCGTGTATTCTCCCATTTCTTCCAGAAAATCCTGTGCATCTCTTATGGCTTCTCTCCCAAGTTCAATCAATCCTGTTTCATTTAATACTTTAAATGCCCATTCCTTTGATTTGTTCCCACTTTCCTGTCTATTATTGTAATATATCATATCACTAATTGCAGGAGCATATTTCATATTAGCGGCTTTTTCATATAGCTTGTATGCTTCCTCTTCACTTTTTCCAAATTCCTTACTGCATTCATAAAGTATCCCAAGTTTATAAATAGATTTTATATCTCCCATTTCCTTCCCAATTTTATACCATTTTTCAGCTTCTTTCTCATTTTCTTCAACTATATCAAAATATTTCCCCAGTTCATAAGCCGCCTCTTTCACTCCTAAAGAATAAGCCTTTTCATACATATCTTTGGCTTTTTCTCCATCGCCTGCAACATAATATGATTTTGCAAGCGACAAATATCCTCTTTCATTATATTGTGCCGCTTCAAGAAACAGTTTTTGAGCATTTCCCTTATCTCTCTTTTCCAAAAATTCATTTCCCTGATTAGTTAGTTCCACGTATTTTCTGTCTTTTTCATTTCCGAGCATAAATTCAATATTCTTGATTATTTCAGAATTCAATCCCATAATTTGCTTTTCATTTAACAATTTTTCCTGCCATTCTAGTATTTTTTCTCTTTTATTCCGCTTAAAGTAAATTCTTACAAGATTGTATATTAATTCAGCATTTTTTGTATCAGCAATTTTTAAATAAATACTTTCAGCTTCTTCATAATCCTTCTTTTCTTCAGCAATTTTTCCTAGCCTAATTATTGAATTAATTTCGCCATTTTCCGCACCTGTCACATACCAGACTTTTGCAATTTCATAATTTCCCGATTCTTCTTCAATCAGCCCTATGTAATACATAGCCTCCTTTATTCCTGAATTGTATGCCAAATTTAACGCGTTTACAGCGCTTTGGTTATCTTTCTCGCAATAATAGTAATACTTTCCAAGCTCGTAATTTGCTCTTTGGCTGAATTTCAAAGATTCAGCTATTCTATCCCTTGCTTCTCCAAAAAATCCTGACATTATAAATATATTCGCTGTTCTAATATTTTCTTGATATTCCTCGCTTTCCTTTTTATCATATTCTATAAAATCTTTCCCATAATCTTCTGTAACAATATCATCTAACGAAACTATCTTCACGCCAAATTTATCTACATTCGCTGCCTTTCCATTTTGTTTAGGCTCACTTTCCGAAGAAATCCTATTTTCATCATAAGCACTTTCACTAAAACTCGCTCTTTCTTTAGCTTCATATTTTTCAATTTCACGAACTTTTCTTTTTTCCCTCTCCTGCATTTCTCTCGAAAAGTCATCAAATTCATCCATTTTTTTACGATTTCTAAAATTCATTATTATCAAAATTACAATTCCAATAACTACGATTAATACCGATATTAATATTTCCATATTTTATCTTCTACTCCTGCCATCTCAACTTATTATTTCTCTTTTCTCCTTTTTTATTCGCTAATTTTTCCAATTCATTTGAAACTTCCAGTTCCTTCACATCATATTTTCTCATATTTTCATATTCATAAGACTGATTAATCCCTTTCATGAATATATCTCTGCTTTCCACATCTTCCGTCAAATTCTCCTTCAAAAGCATCTTTAGTTCCAAATCATTAACCACACTTCTTTTCATTGCCGATAAATAATCATTTCTATTAATATTTTGCCAATTTACACACATTCCAAGACTTCTTATCAACATCTGATCCAGCCAAATCCTAGTCGTTCTTCCATTTCCCTCATAAAACGGATGCATTATATTCATCTCAACATATTTTTCAACTATTTCTTCAAAAGTATTCTCAGGCATCTTAGAAACTGTCTTTAAATTATCTTCAAGATACATCACACGACAAAACACAGTATCGCCTTTCCGAATATCATGTTTCCGTATTTTTCCTGCAGTTCCATAACATTCCTGAAACAAATACCGATGTATTTCCTTCAATCCTTCAAAAGTTCCCACTTGAATATTTTTTAATATTCCATCGTCAAATAACTCTTTTGCCCGTTTTTTACTCAAAAATTCTTCATCATCTTGTGAAACTAGCCTTTTTAAGATTTTGTCACTTTCGTTTTCCCAGCTGTACTTGCTATTTTTCATTTACTTTTCCTCTTTTTCTAAATATAGTTATGCTAATCAGGAATAGTATATAATTTTTTCTATAATTTTTCTACCCATTTTTTATATTTTCTGGAAAAGTTCCAGTCAAAATCTGAATGATTCCCAAAATATTTATTGCTGCATTTTTTACTCCTTTTTTATTTTTTATCTTAATATTTGTCGCAATATATTATGAAACTTATGATACTAAAAAAGACTAGAATTTTCTATATTTTTTCTAGCCTTTTCTATTAGTTATTATTACAACTACAAATCTCATCATTTAATACATGAAAAAGTACATGCTCCGCTTCTTTATTTCCTTTATTTATTGCTAATTTTAAATATTTTATTGCTCCATTTTTATTTTCATAATAATTTAGATAAAGATATGCTAAATTTATTAAACAATCTGTATCTTCTGTTTCTTCAAAACATCTTTGATATAATTTTTCTGCTTCTTCATATTTTTGATAAACATTTTCATATAATCCACCTAAATTATTATATGCAAAACTACATTTTTTATCTATTGCTAATAAAAAATATTTCTTCGCTTCTTCATAATTATTCTTATTAATATTAAGCACCCCAAGATTATTTATTGCAATTATATTCTCTTTTTCTATTGCTTTATTAAAATATTTTTCTGCTTCTTCAAAATTATTTTCAATTTCTAAAAAATAAAATCCGATATTATTTATAGCCATATCACTTCCTAATTTAGATGCTTTTTCAAAATATTCTAATGCTTCTTTATAATTTCCTTCTTGAAATTTCCTTTCTCCAAGTTCATTTATTGCATAGTAATCATTTTTTAATACCAAATTTTCTAGTTCTTTATATCCTTTTTCTTTATATTCTTTATACAATCCTATTCTCCCTAAAATAATATATTTTTATAAATATAAAGAGAGTAAGAAAACAAAATTTCTATACTCTCCCCATAAAAATTATCCTTGTTGCCATATATGATTTCCACTTGATGTATCAGGACACTTTCCTCCTGCTTTACCACTTGGTCTAAAAGATGAACGCATTATACTACCACATGCCGAACATTGCCAAACTACAACTGCTCCCATTACTCACACCTCCTCTCAATATTATTTATTATCAAATTTACCTATTTTGATACTAAATCAGTTTCTTTCTCCCTTTTTACAAATTAACTTGTACAATATTAGTATAATCTTTTTTTTTTGCTTTGTAAATAATTTGTATTTGTTTTTTTGAAATTTTTTAAAAATAAAAAAGGCTAGGACTTTCATCTTTTTTTCTAGCCTCCAAAAATCACACTCAAATTAATTCATAAAAATATAACAAATATTTTTAATTTAGTAAATATTTTTTATCTATAACTCAATTTCTTCCAACTCCCCACTCTTCACATCCCACTCTTCCATTTTCTCCATCTCTTCTTCTTCCAGCTTGTCGAGCTTTTCCTGCACTTCCATCAGTTTTTCCATATTGTTTTCTTTTCCAGCCTTTTCGTATTCAGCATTCAAGTTTTCTCTCATTTCTGTGATTTTTTCCATTTCCTTTTCCAGTTTTTCAATATCACGTTTCAATTTTGCGATTTTTCTTGACTGTTCCTTCTGCTCCTGATATGAAAGTTTTTTCTCTTCCTTCATTTCGAGGTTTGTTCCTTGAGAAGCTGATTTTGCTGTTTTTAGGCTTTCTTTATAGTCTTCATAATTTCCTTTGAATTTTGTCAGTCCATTTTCGCCAAGGCAGTAAATTGTGTTGCAGACTGTGTCTAAAAAGTGTCTGTTGTGGGAAACAACTAGCATTGTTCCGTCAAAATCCTCCAAAGCGTCCTCCAGCACTTCGATGGAATAAACATCCAGATGGTTTGTCGGCTCATCTAAAATCAAAAAGTTGGCTTTTTCCATATAAAGTTTCAAAAATGCCACACGGACTCTTTCCCCACCGCTTAACATACTGATTTTTTTCTGCACATCGTCGCCTGAAAACAAAAATCCGCCTGCGAGTGTTCGCAAATATTCTTCTGTCAAGTCAAGTGAATTATTTATTTCCTGTAAAATCGTATTTTCTTGCGAAAATTCCTGATGATTCTGATCATAATATCCGATTTTTAGCCTTGTTCCAAACTCAATTTCGCCTGTATCCTTCGACAACTTATCCAAAAGTATTTTTAGAAGTGTAGATTTTCCAATCCCATTTTTTCCAATAATCCCTACTCTTTCTCCACGAAAAAGCTCAAAATTTATATTATTCAAAACTTTTTTCCCATCAAAGCTTTTAGACAAGTTTCTAACTTTCAACACATTTTCCCCACTCATTTTAGCCGCTTCAAATTTTAGTCTCATTCTTTGTGGATTAAATACAGGATCTTCCATTCTCTCGATTCTATCCAGTATTTTTTGCCGCCCTTTCGCCTGTCTTGCCTTTATTCCAGCTCGAAATCTGTCAATATATTCCTCCATTTTCTTAATTTTTTCCTGCTCCTTCTCATACCGCTTGATTTCCCCCTTCAAAATCATCTCTTTTTGAAGAATAAACGATGAAAAGTTGCCATCATACTTATGCAATTTTTTATTTTCCAACTCAAAAATTTTCGTACAGACATTATCCAAAAATATTCTATCATGAGAAACAAGCAAAAACGCCTTATTATACTTTTTCAAATAATCCTCAAGCCACTCAATCGAAATCAAGTCCAGATGGTTTGTCGGCTCGTCAAGAATCAGCAAGTCAGGTTCAGACAAAAGCAGTTTTGCAAGTGAAACACGTGTTCTTTCCCCACCGCTCAAATCCTGCAACAACAAATTCTCATATTCTCCAGTAAGCTCAAGTCCTGTAAGCACCTGTTTAATTTTGTATTCAATCTCATAACCATTTTTTGCTTCATAAATAGAAGAAAGTTCAGCAGATTTGTTAATCAGCTTTTCCATTTCATCCTCATCTGATGTTCCCATAAGCATATTAACCTTCTGAATCTCATCCCAGATTTTTCTCTCTTCCTCAAAAATAGTCATCATTTCCTCGTATATCGTATTTTTTTCATCTGAAAACTCAGTATTCTGTGACAAATACCCAATTTTTGTAGCCCCACTTTTCACAATTTCCCCAAACTCATTAAGATTATTCTCATTTCCATCAATCCGCTCTTTGCCCAAAAGCATCCTGATAATCGTAGACTTCCCAGCCCCATTTACACCCACAAGCCCAATCTTATCCTTCTCTTCAATCGTAAAATTAACATCTCTCAAAATATATTCCCCCGCAAATTGCTTATATACCTTGTTAAACTGAACTAAACTCATTAAATTTCCTTTCCTTTTCTCCGTTATTTATCAAATTATTTTTATTTTTATTTAAATTTATTTTTAAATTATATCATTTTTGATATTTGTTTACAATGTTTGTGAAATTTTTGAAATCATATAAAATACAACAAAAATAAAAAAAGACTCCATTCAATAAAGAACAAAGCCTTTTTTCATAAATTTTACTTCTCAATTCCCAAAACTTTGCAATTTCTCACAAATAAAAACGAAATATCCTCAATTATTATCTCAGATTTAGCAACAAAAATTCCAGTCATTTTATCTATTTCTTTTAAAATTATTTTCTTGTTTTTCTACACTCTTTAACAAAGGAATCTTAATTCCATACTAAACTCCTCAATTTCTATAACTTTTTACTCTTATAGATAGTTACAAATTAATTACAGTTCTTTCTTACTTTCATTAGATTTACCATTAACATTCTCTTCTTCACTTACATCATTCTCTTTTTCATCAGAATCCTCGTTTTTTCCTTTATTAGAATGAATAACGTATCTTGAGCCTGAAAACATTATTTTTGAAAATATACTTTTTATTCGGCTGCTTCCTCCAGGATACACAAATATTTTTTCAAATGAATAAACTCTCGTTAATTCCAGCAATGAAAATAATCTCAAAATAAACCCTATAACAAAGGCAAATCTTATTGTATAAAACTGTTCCCCAAAAATATAAATTACTCCGTTATTTATGAATTTTCCCAGCATCCCACCAAACAATCCTGCCGATATTGCTGAAAGCCCTGAAATCATCGCATAAGCTCCTACATAAGCATCCGCAGGCTCGCCTGAAACTTCCATCATCAGATTTAATAAACTTAGTGTTATCGCTGTAAATCCTATTGCGTCAATTACTGCGGCTGCAAAAAGCATTGACATTTTATTGTCCTGAGTCATTGAAAAATAGGTAAGTACATAATATGTTGTAAAAAATATTCCCATTCTAAGCATTGTCTTGTTTCCGTATTTATCAGATAATTTCCCGTAAACTAGGTAAAGTACACTTGACAATATCGCTGTTAAAACTCCCATTTGGGAAATGAACATTGTATTTACTCCTAGTATTTTTATCCTGTAATATTCTGTCATTGGCTTTAGAAATTCCCATGTAAATAGCCACACAGAAGCAAATTTCAGATAAACAACAAAATTTTTATTTTTAAATGCCGTTTTAATACTCACATTTTTTATATCCGTTTCCAAATCAGGAACATAATGAAGGCACATGAATATCGCTGAACCTATTGCCGAAAGCGACATTATCGTTGTCAATATAAGCATTGCAGTTTTTCTATCAGGCATTGATAAAACATATCCATAAATCAACGTGTAAACTACGGTAGAAAGAGATGAAAATAAATTACGCACTCCAAAATACTTCCCTCTTTCCTTTTTATTAATAATCTTCGTCATTACAGCCGTCCACACATTATTTGAAAAAGGTGCGACAAGCGCATAAATAAGCATTACAGCAAAATATACTTCCTGCTTTCTCACATCAAAAAAAACAGCAAAAGGCATTACACATATAACCAACCTTGAAAGAGTAGCCGCTATTACCATTGTCCTTTTCCTACTTCCAAGCAAGATATTTACACGCTTAGTAAATATTTGAAGTAAATATCCCGCCGTTGGCAGCGATGACACAATTGATATAAAAAAAGAACTCATATTAAAATAAATCGCCAAGCTCAAAAGCACAAAACTCTGCATTCCTACTGTATATCCATTAAAGAACATAACCTCCATTATTGCATATTTTTTCGTATTTTCTATTGAATGTTCGTTATCCATACTAACTCCTTCACTAAATATCCAAGTTTTTATACCAAAATTTAATAAAAATATTCAAATTTTTTTACATTACAATCTTTATGCAGCTCTAACAACTCCCCTTCCAATAAAAACTCCTGCAACTGACAGCACAACACTCAAAACCGCATATCCCAATGCAATCCAAGTATTCCCCTTCTCAATCAAGTTATACGTTTCCAGCGAAAATGTAGAAAATGTCGTAAATCCTCCACAAATCCCGACTCTCCAGAATAAACTCCAATTCTGTGAAACCTGCTTCCCAGCCACCATCTCAACAACAACCCCAATCAAAATTGCTCCCAAAATATTCGTAACAAAAGTCTGCACGGGAAAACTCACTTTTAAAGGCACAATACTAATTATATACCGAAGAATCGCCCCAATTCCTCCACCAATTCCAATCATCAAAAATTTCATTATTTTCCATCCTTAAAATTAAAAATTTATCTAAAAAAAATTAGGCTTTTGTGAGATACCTTTAAAAATAAAATAGTCCCTTTGCCTAATTTCATACTTATTTTTTACACTTTCTATTTTTTACCGCCAAAAAAATTCCCAACTAATCCCATTACATCATCCATTACGTTTCCATCTTTATTTGCATCCAGCATATTTGTAATCATACTCATAATTCCACCTTCACCTGTGAAATTTGCTGCAAGGTTTGAAGTTAAGTTACCAATTCCTTCTGCATCTAGATTATTTTCCTTTTTTTGCTGTCCTAATGCACCTAATACAAGTGGAGCTAATGTTTGTAAGATTTTCATGCTTCCTTGGTTATCTAGTCCACTTGACTGTGAAACAGCGTTTGCCACATTTTGTGTATTATTTCCAAATAGATGTCCCAAAATTCCTGCTCCATCTTTTAAATCAGGATTTTGCAAATAACTTCCAAGGTTATTTAATATTGAACCATCATGCTGATTTAATGCGTTATTCAATCCTTCCGCCTTTTCACTGTTATTTGCATTTTTATTAACTGCTGCCAATATTGCAGGTAAAGCGGCAGCTACTCCATCTTTTACTTGTGTATTGCTCCCTCCTATCTGCTCTGTTAATTTTCCTAAATCTTGTCCTTGTAAAAGTCCAAATAATGCTTCTAAATTCATTTTCCCTCCTAAATTTTCTATTAATTTATCCTACTTTTATTTTTCTATTACTCAGATTCTGCTTTATTTCAAACTAATAAAGTTAATCAATATTAGAAATTCCAACAGAATATGACTTTTAAAATTTATTTGCATAAATGATTATTTATTTTCTTCAAAATTTACTATTTTTTTAGAATTTACTTCTTTTTTATTATTAAATTTGAGATTTTGGATACTTGTAACTGCACTTTCATTTTCTGATTCTCTAGCAAAAAATATAAATTCACCTGTAGCGGAGTCTATTCTTATTCCATATATTATTCCATTTGCATATGTCAATAAACTTGATAATTCCTTTTCTCCCATACTTGCCAAAATCTTCGTATAAATTATTCTCGCTTCAGATTCATTAATCTTTTCATCAGATACCTGTATAAGATTAACTACCATATTCTCAATTATTCCCAAGTTGGCCCCATCCACTTTGCTAACCTTTAAAAATATGCTTGTTGCACTTATTCCGCTATAATCAAGCGCATAGATAGCATCTCCTCTAGAATGTATCTTAGCATAATAGTAATTTTTGTTTTCATATACCAGTTTTTCAAAATTTCCAATACTTATTTTATTAACTTTAGACTTTTTCGCAAAAGTTTCAATTATTTTTTCTATTGAATTATTTGAAAAAATATTTTCCTGTGCAGTTTTATTCTGTACATTACTGTGCTCCTTTTCTTTTTCATCGTTCTCCTTTTTACTGCAACCTATTAAAAAAATAAATACAAAAAGTAAAAATACCCCCAATTTTTTATTCAACATTTTTACTACCGCCTAATTTTTATTATATACAAAAATATCTTTTTAAGTATATTTGATACATTATACAATATAAATCTTAATTTTTCCATATTTTTTCACAAAAAAAGACTATCTATAAACAAGTTAATACTTATTTTTAAATAGTCTTATATTTATCAAAAAATAAAATTATTATTTTTCAATTTTTGTGTAAGGCATCAAAGCGATTTGTCTAGATCTTTTAATTGCTTTAGCAATTTTTCTTTGAACTTTAGCTTCTAATCCTGTTACTCTCGCTGGAGAGATTTTTCCTTTATCATTCATAAAGTTTTTCAATAGTTCAACATTTTTATAATTAATATCTTCTACTTTAAATTTAACTTTTGGTCTTCTTTTTCTTCTTTTAAATTCTGTAACTGGTTTAGCTCTCATTAATTTACACCTCCTAAAAACTTTTATAGTAAATTTTATTTTTCAAAAATATCCAAAATATCTTAATTTATAAAATTTACTTAGTTACTATTAAAATGGAAACTCTTCATCGTCATCCATATCATCATTATCATTTTCGAATGAATCATTTTGTACTGGTCTGCTATTGCTGTTATTATTGTTAAAAGTCTGCTGTTGCTGGTATCCTCCACCATTTCCTGAATTTTCAATAAATTCAAAACTGTTTACAACAACTCTTGTCATTCTTCTTTTTTCACCATTTTGTTCATAACTGCTTACATTTAATCTTCCTTGAACAAGAATTTTATTTCCTTTTCTAAAATATTCTGCAATAGTCTCTGCTGTTTTTTCCCAAACAGTACAGTCAATAAATTCTGCTTCATCTTTTGTTTTTTGTACAGCTAATGTAAAATTGGCAAATGCTTTCCCTCCTGAAGTATATTTTAATTCAGGATCTCTTACCATTCTTCCCATCAATATTACTACGTTCATAATTTTCCCCCTATTTTAATATTTTTTTATTTAAAATAACAAAACCTCAAATTTTTATAAGTATTAACCCTCTTATAATAAAGTTATTTTAAATTAATCATTTTTAACAATCATGTATTTCAAAAGTGATTCGTTAATGTTTAATTTTGATTCAATTTCAGTAAATTTAGTTCCATCTGCTTGGAATGTTGTTAAAACATAGTATCCGTTTTCTTTTTTCTTAATTGGGTAAGCTAATTTTCTATCTCCCCAGATTTCTGTTTTAACTTCAGTCGCTCCAGCAGCTGTCAATGTATTTTCTACAAATGCAACTCCAGCTTGTTTTTCTTCATCTGTCAATTGTGTAGACAAAATAAACATAATTTCATAATTTCTCATTTTCTTTCTCCTTTCCTATGGCTTTTTAGCCCTACTTCCACAAATAGAGCAGGTCTTTTTATTATATCAAAAAAGCCTAATAAAATCAAGTTATTTTAAAAATTTATATTTTCTTTTCAATTTAAACTATAATAAAACTATTTTAAAATATTAAAAAATTTATATTTTTTGTCAATTAGTTTTTTGATGTTTAAATTTTGCGAATAATAAATGTATCTAAAATTAATTTGATTATACTAGGCTTTTTTATTTTAATAATTACTCTTCAAAAAATGGTGGCAAGACAAAATCAATGCCATCTTCTTCCTTTTCATAATTCTCTTCTTCTCGATAATCATTTTCTTCAAGATTTTCTTTAGTATCATTTTCTATTTCTGATTTTTCTTCAGATGGAGCAAATCTGATTGTATTTGAATTATCAATATTCGTTAAAAATTCATCCTGAAAATCTGTTGCTACTAACGATACACTTATTGTTCCTTCTAATTCAGGTTCCATAATGTATCCCCACAGTAAGTTCGCTTTATCATGCCCTGCTTTTTTAGCAATAGTTTCTGCAACTTCCTGTATCTCCTGCAGACCTATATCTGGCCCTGCTGTAACATTTATTAATATTTTTCTTGCCCCTTCAATCGATTTTTCAAGAAGTGGACTGTTTAATGCCTGAGCAGTTGCACTCTTAGCTTTCTCATCACCATTTGCCTCTCCAAATCCTAACATTGCGATTCCTGAGTTTTGCATAATAGATTTAACATCTGCAAAATCCAAGTTTACAATTCCTTGTTTTGTAATCAAGTCAGAAATACCTTTTATTCCCATTTTAAGAACTCCATTTGCTTCTTTAAAGGCATTCATCAATGAAATATTCATTCCAGGTATCTCAAATAATCTGTCATTAGGAATAGCAATCAAAGTATCCACATTTTCTTGCAAATTATCAATACCTATTGCAGCGTTATTTTTCTTTAACGGCCCTTCAAAACTAAATGGCTTTGTTACAATAGCTACAGTTAAAATTCCCATTGCTTTTGCTACTTCAGCAATAATCGGAGAAGCTCCTGTTCCTGTTCCTCCACCCATTCCAGCTGTTATGAATAACATATCTGTGCCTTCTAGCACTTCTTTTATTTTTTCTTCAGATTCCTTTGCAGCAATCCTACCTTTTTCAGGATCTGCTCCAGCTCCCATTCCTTTTCCTAAAAGTACTTTTATAGGTGCCTTTGATCTGTCTAAATCTTGCTGATCTGTATTTATTGCTATAAAATCAACAGTTGTTATATTACTCTCAATCATATCATTTATTGCATTTCCACCTGCTCCACCTACTCCTACTACTTTCAGTTTCGCTGCATTGCTAAAGTTATCCATTTTTTCTTTGCTACTTAAGATTAATTAACTTATATAACTTTTTAAAGTAGCTTCTCCTTTCTCTTATTTTTAGGTAAAATATTATTTTACGACAATATCTATAAATCTCAAATCCATAGAAATTACCGAGCGTTCTTTTCTTAGTCTTTCGTATAATTTATATGCATCATTGTATTTTTTTTCTGTAACTAATGTATCCGTTATTATTCTTACATTATTTGTAAGAAGTATCTCATAATTTTTTTCAGATTGCCTTATCTCTGAAATCATAGCATAAAAATCTTTATTTTGTATTTTAGAAAGTATTATTTTTATCTCATTTAAACTTTCATCACTTGTGTAATTTATTACAGGGATATTTTTAGATGGTTCTTCTAAAATATCACCATATATATTTAAATCTTTGTCTGCTAAAAGTGTTTCATCTCCCTTTTTTACATATACATAAGGTTCCCTCTCTTCTAAAGTAACCTCAATTTTACTTGGAAAAAGTTTTTTTACTGATACTTTTTTTACTCTTACATCCTTTTTTATAAGTTTTTCAATTTCATCGGTATTTAAATATACAATATTTTTACCTTTCATCTGTTCAAGCTGAACTACGATATCTTGTTTTAATAATTTAGACTGTCCTTTTACCAAAACTTCCTGAACTTTAAAGTAATCTGTATCAATAAATCTTTTACCAAAAAACATCATTCCTGCCAATAAAATCAATAAAATCAATGTATTAATCGACTTTTTCATATTAAAACTCCATTTTTTCTATTATTATACACTTTTTTTTGATTTTATTCAATATATTAACATAAATTTATTTGAATTTAATCGTAAAATTATTTATAGTTAACTTTTTATAATGATAATTTCTGTTTCTAATTTTACTCCAAATTTCTCAAAAACAACTTCCTTTACATGTTCAATAACAGAAATAACATCATTAAAAGCTGCATTTCCTAAATTTGTAACAAAATTTGGATGTTTTGGCGAAATTTCTACATCCCCAACTCTATATCCCTTTAAACCAGCATCTGAAATCAGTTTTGCTGCAAATGTACCTTCTGGATTTTTAAATGTACTTCCTAAATTTGGCAAATCTAATGGATGTTTTGTTTTTCTTTGCTCCCTTTTGTCCTCTGAAGCAGCCTTATCAAACCCAAAACCAAATTTAAACAAGGCAGAAACTACAATCCATTTGTTTTCTTTTATTTCGGTAGTTCTATATTTAAAATTCAAATCTGTTGTCTTAATTTTTACGATTTGTCCATCATTTTTGCAAACTTCCACTTCTTCAATGCAGTCAAAAATCTCTGTTCCATAAGCTCCACCATTCATATTTACAAGTCCGCCAACAGATCCTGGAATACCAGTAATGTTTTCTAGCCCTGAATAATCATTTTTTTCCATAAAATCTATCAAATCATCCAAGTCCAGTCCAGCTTCCACTCTTACCAGATTATAGTCCCCTTTTTTTTCTTCAACTGCTATATTTTTCAATCTTTTTAATGATAAAAAACTTATATCCAAATTTCCATCATTAATAAGAGTATTTGTCCCATTTCCCAAAAGAAAAATATTACTTCTAGTTTGTAAAACTTCCTTTAATTCTTTTTTATCATCTATGAAAATAAGCTCCTTTGCAGTTCCGCCAACTTTCATATTTGAATATTCCTTCATCTTGGCATTTTTTATTATTTCCATTTTTTATTTTATTCTCACTTTCTATGAATCTTTATATAAAAATTTCGATTATTCTACAGTATTATTTATTCTAAACATCAATTTCCATCTTTCTCAAATCATTTGCAATCTCATGAGCCACCTTTGATACACTTCCAGCTCCCATAAATACATAGGTATTTCCACTATTTCTATCATTTTTTATTATTTCTTCTATTTCTTCCTGAGTTTGTACTCTGACATTTCCACCGATTTTTTCTGCAAGTAATTCTGAACTCACACCATAAGTATTATCTTCGCTTGCTGCATAAATTGGAAGTAAAATCAAGTCGTCAGCATCTTTTAATGAATTTACAAAATCATCAAAGAAAAATTTTGTACGGCTGTATCGGTGAGGCTGGAAAATTACAGTTACTTTTCCTCTTTCAGTATTGTGTGCTGCATTGATTGTTACCTTTACTTCTGTTGGATGGTGAGCATAATCATCAATCAATCTCAAATTGTTGTCATAAATAACTTGATATCTTCTGTTTGCGCCTTTAAATTTCAAGATTCTTTCTTTCACCTTTTTCATATTGCATTTAAACTCGTGTGCAAAATAAATTACTGGAAGTGAATTTGAAACATTGTGGTCTCCAGGAATACTTAGGCTGAATGTTCCTAAATCTTCACCTTTTTTCACAACTTCAAAACTTGTTATTCCATTTTCCACTCTTATATTTTTAGCATAAATATCAGCGGTTTCATCTTTTATGCTATACCAAACTACATTTTTATTTTTTATATTAAGTCCAACTTTTTCGACTGTATCTTTACAAAGTATCGCTATTTTTTCTGTACTGTCTATAAACTGCTCAAATGATTTTTTTATATTTTCAAAAGTCCCGTGATGATCCAAGTGATCGGCTTCAATATTTGTTACAACAGAATATTTTGGTTTAATATATAAAAATGAATTGTCGCTTTCATCGGCTTCAGCAATAAAATATTCTGAGTTACCAATCTGACTGTTACTTCTTATTTCTGGAATAATTCCTCCAACTACTATAAATGGCTCCTTTTCTAAAAGTGCTACGCTCATCATTGAACTTGTTGTAGTTTTTCCGTGAGTTCCCGCCACAGCGATTCCATCAAACCTGTTCATTATTTCAGCAAGCAGTTCTCCTCTTTTAACTTTTTTTATATTATTATCTACAATGTATTTATACTCAGGATTTGTTTCCTTAATTGCAGTTGAATATACAAACAAGTCTATTCCTTTATCCTTAACATTTTCCTCAACTTGCCCTATATAAACCTTTATTCCCATTTCTTCCATATCTTCTGTTACAGGCTTTCTTTCAAGATCTGAACCTGCCACATTGAATCCATCTGCTGCCAAAATTTTTGCAAGTCCGCTCATTCCGATTCCATTTATTCCGCTAAAATATACATTATTTACTTTTGTTAGCATTTTTCCTCCAATTTTTCATAATTTTATTCTTAAAGTCCCATTTCATTTACTATTATCTCTGCTGAATTGCCTTTTTTCAAAGTTTTTACATTTTCACTCATAAATTCCAGCATTGATGCCTGACGGACTATTGACAATGCTTCATCTATGGCTTTTTCTGCTGTTTCATTTGTAAATATTTTTGCGCCATTTGCATATTCCAGGACATCTGCATTTTCTTTTTGTCCAACAAAATCATATGGAATCAATACAGACGGTTTTTCAAGCTGGATAAGTTCAGAAATTGTCGAAGCTCCAGCACGGCAGATTACAATATCAGAAGCTGCCATTAACTCTGGAACATTTTCAAAATATGGTTCAACTACTGCTGTTCCAAAATCTCTTATTCTGTAAGTCGATGCTTCATAGTTATCTTTTCCTGTAGCCCAGAATAATCGTATTCTCGCATCTTCTGTTATTGTTTTCCATTTTTTTGTAATTGCTTCATTTATATTCTTGGCACCAAGACTTCCTCCAATTACGAGAATAACCCTTTCATCATCCTTTATTCCAAGTTTTTGTCTTTCTTCCTGCTTATTTTTTCCGTAAAAATCTTCCCGTAACGGATTTCCAGTTACAATAAATTTACTTTTATACTTTTCTTTGACACTTTCAAGTGTATTTTCAAAGGCAATAAATACTTTTTTTGCACCTTTATAGAACCATTTGTTAGCTTGACCCATTGTATGGTTCTGCTCTTGAAGATAATACGGTATTCTCAGTACATTAGCCGCTATTAATACTGGTATTGTTATATAATTTCCAAATGCTATAATTTCTGTAGGTTTTTCCTTTTTTAGCAGTTTTATTGCGCTTATTGTAGCTATTACCATCTTAATTACTGATTTTACACTCCTTAATGGCAATACATCAAGTCCTATAAATCTAAAATTTTCATTAGGAACAATCTCTTTTTCCATTCTATGCTTCGTTCCAATAAATAAAGTATCTATACCTTTTTCCCTAACTTTTTTCGCAATTGACAAGGCTGGATAAATATGTCCGCCTGTTCCTCCTGTAGTGAATACTACTTTTCCCATTGTCTTATTTTACCTCTCATTATAATCTTTAATTTATTTTTTACATCATGTAGTCAATTTCATTCAGTTCATCCAATTTACTTCCCATTTCCTGCTTATACAAAGCTCTTATTATATTGTAAACAACTCCTAACGTCATCATTACCGCAATCATAGTACTTCCTCCATAACTCATCATTGGAAGAGGAATACCTGTAGAAGGTATTAACTGGCTTGCAACCGCTACATTTCCGATTACCTGCGTTGCAATCGCTATAAAAATCCCAGCTAAAAGATATTTTGCATATAAATCTTTTATTTTTTTTAAAGTAATCCCAATTATTATTAACAAAGCAGCATATAGGCCTAATAAAAATATCACTCCTAAAAATCCATTTTCTTCAGCATATCCTGAAAAAATGTAATCTGTGTGTATTTCTGGCAAAAATCCGTACTTTTGCAATCCATTTCCATAAAATTTTCCACTAAGTTTTCCATTAGCTATGGCTATTAATGACTGCGATGTCTGAAAACCAATATCTTTGGAAGTGTGGGCCGCAATCCTGCTCGCCCTATAACCGACATTCATGACGCCGAACCATCCCGCAATTCCAGCCAGCATCCCATAGAACCCAATTACTGAAAATTTTATTTCTGAAACAAACAAGTAAGTAAAGCCAATTATAGCAATTTGTACAGTGTTACTAAATGATTTTTCAAAAAAAACTAGAAATATATATACCCCAGTAGTAAACATTATGATAAAACTTGTTTCCCAAGGAAATTTTTTTATCTTATTTCGAGTTTTAAAATTATAAACAAGAGCTGAAAGCACAACAATCAGTATTAACTTAACAAACTCTGAAGGCTGTATAACCACGCCCATTCCAAGATCAATCCAACGTTTTGCTCCATTTACAGTCTTTCCTATTATAAGAACCATGACAAGCATTATAATTCCTATACCATATAAGTATTTTCCTATTTCCCTATATTTTTTATAATTAAGATTGGCTGTAAACGCAAAGCCTCCCCAGCCTATGACTAACCATACTGTTTGACGCAGCAAAAAATAATAGGCTTCTCCATGTTCATTTTGTGCTCTTGGAAAGCTAAGGCTTGCCATTGTTATAATACTCAATGCAGAAAGTATTAAAATTACTATTATAAATCCTGTTCCTAATATCTTTTTACTATTCAATTTTTTCTCCTAAAATTACTTTAAAAATAAATTATTTCCCTATAATTTTTTCTGTCAATTCCTTAAAGACTTTTCCTCTGTGTTCAAAGCTCTTAAATTGACAAAAACTCGATGTTGCAGGTGAAAACAGTACTGTCTGATTTTGTGAGAAATCCACATTTTCCTTCAAGTAGTTTAGTACATTTTCAACTGTTTCCAAATTTTTATAATTTTTATATCCAATCTTTTCCATATCGTCAATCAAAATCTGAGCGTTATCTCCAATTAAATAAACAAAGTCAACTTTCTTCTTAACTCTTTCAATCAAAGGCATATTATCAATTTTCTTATCATCTCCACCAAGAATCATAATAATTGAATTATTAAATGAATCAATTGCTTTTAATGTTGATTCTACATTTGTTCCCTTAGAATCATTAATAAACGTTGTATTTCCTTTCACAAAAAAGTTTTCAAGCCTATGCTCCAACGCATTTGTCGATTTTAAAAATTCTGCTATCTTTTTATTTTCTACATTTAATATTTTTGCTGAACTTATCAAAAATAACATATTTTCCAAATTATGTCTACCCTTTAATGACAATTCTTCAGTTTTTAACAAAATTTCTGAAATTTCATCAATTTTTTCACCAAAATTTTGAAATTCATCAATCCGTTTACTCAAATCCTTCATTATACGAATATTATTTTCATAAACAAAAACTGTCCCTTTTGCCTCTTTACTCAAATACACTTTTTGAGCTTTTATTTTCTCCTTTATCTCTCGTCTTTCATACAATTCTGCAAAAACTTCATCATCCAGATTAATCAATGCAAAGTCATCGCCTGCCTGTTTATCAAAAATCGCAAACTTTGTAATATAATAATCTTCCACCGAATTATATCGTGTCAAATGGTCTGGAGTTAAATTGATTATTCCAGCGATATTTGAATGAATTTGCGGATTATTTTCCAATTGGTAGCTGCTAAGTTCCAGCACAATATAATCCAGCTCTTCTTCATCAGCCACCAGTTTTGCAAATGAAAAACCTGCATTCCCGGCAAGTTTTGCACGAAATCCAGCAAAGTTAAGTAATTCTGCCATTTTAGTAGATGTTGTAGTTTTCCCATTTGTCCCAGTAAACGAAATAATTTTTATATTTTTATCCACATATTTATAAGCCAAATCAATTTCTGAAATAATCTTAACACCTTTTTCCTTGGCAACTTTCAGAAGTTCTGCCTTCCACGGAATCCCAGGACTTTTTACTATAAATTCAACTTTTCCCTCATTCAAAAGCCTTATTCCCTCTGTCGATGGCATTGCAACCTTATCATCTATCAAATACACTTCATATCCATTTTTTTCTAGCAATTCCTTAGCACCAAGCCCACTTAACCCAGCACCAAATACAATTCCCTTTTTATCCATGTGATTTTTTCCTCTTTCTATTATTTATTTTATATTTCTAAATTCCAAATTCTTAAGTACTCAACTAAATTATTTTTTATAAAAGTAAATTATTGTTAATAAATATTATTTCTTTTATTTTTTATGTTATTTTTTATTTCAACGCAAAGGGGAACAGTCGCTATCCCCTTTTATTTCGCAATATTAGTTATTTCAATTTATTCAAATTATAACATCTGAAGATTTAGGCGAAAGTGCTACGCACTAATCCCCGCTCGTCTAAGTATTTTTTGAAAACAAAATCAAAACTCGCTACGTGTAACTTCGCTCAAACAGTTGATTTTTTTTCCAAAAAATCACGACACTTTTAATTTTAATTACGAAAGTTATTTTAATAAATTAAACAAGCAAAATTTCGTTAAAGGAAAAAGAACTGTTTGAGCTTTTGGAGGTATTTTAAATAAAATTTATTTATTTATATTCAAAATAACCTAAGTTCAAAATCGAGTTTTCTTTTTTCTTTATTAAGAAAGTTTTGCGTTAAGCGGGGTAGTTCGTAGAACGTTTCGCCATTAATCTTTAAGTAGTAGCCAGTTATACATGTTAAAATAACTGCTATTGCGAAAAAGGGCATGGCGTCTGATGCCCTTACGTTAAAAAAATTAAAATATATAATAAAAAATAATTATTAACAAACATCAAAATAAAAAAATTACTTAGTTAAATACTCAAAGATAAAATTCAAATTAGTTTGCAGGGGAAAAATCCCCCGCTTTATTTATCTTAATTTCAAAATTACAAATGTTAATAGACATGTCATTATTGAAACAATCCAGAATCTTATTGTAACTTTTGTTTCAGGTAATCCCAGCAGTTCAAAGTGATGGTGAATTGGTGCCATTTTGAATACTCTTTTTCCGAAAGTTTTAAAGTGCCAGACTTGAATCATAACTGACAAGGCTTCCATAATAAATATAAAACCAGCAATTGGTAATAACAGCTCTTGCTTTATGAAAATAACAATTATTCCTAAAATTCCACCTAATGTTAAAGAACCTGTATCTCCCATAAACATTTGTGCTGGATAGAAATTGTACCATAAGAAACCGATTAAAGCTCCGATTACTGAGGCTAAATAAACTATCATTTCAGCTGCCTGCGGAACGTAATAAAGATTCAGATATTTTGCATATTTTACGTTTCCAGTTAAATAAGTAATAATTAAAAGCGTGATACTTACCACAATTGTAGGTCCGCTCACAAGTCCATCCAGTCCATCTGTCAAATTTACCGCATTTGAAGAGCCGATTATTACAAATGCCACAAAAATAAAGAACAGTATTGGAGTTATATATAAATATGAATTTTTAATTAATGGATTTATTATTGAAAAATCAATTGTTTTGCTTACAAGTCCGAATTTATATACAAAGCTGAATGTTAATGCTGTGATTATTAGTTGTCCCAGTATTTTTTTCTTTCCAGAAAGCCCTTTCTTGTGCTTTGTCAATTTTAAATAATCATCATAAAATCCAATTGTTGTAAATAAAATTGTAATTACAAATAAAAATATAATAAATTTATTTGTAAAATTACCAGCAATAGCAGTTGCAAATAAAATTGCACCAATTATTAGAAGTCCTCCCATTGTAGGCGTTCCGGACTTGTCAAAATGTGACTTAGGCCCTTCTTCTCTTGCTGTATCCCCATATTTTTTCTTTTTAAGCCAAGCAATGAAAGGCTTCCCACAAATTAACATAAATAAAAATGCAATCATAAACGCCACAGACGCTCTCAACATTATTGATTTAAAAACACGTAAAACTCTCCAGTTATTTATAAATAACTCTTGCAGTAAATATAACATTCTTTATTATAGAATTTTTTTACTCAATAATCCATACTCAAATAAATTATGCAACAATAAAAAAACTCTTCTCCTTTCTCATTTTTTAATATCTATTTTTCTATGATTTCTTCTAATCTCATTCCACGTGATGCTTTTAGCAGCACTGCCTTTTCTTCCGAAATCTGTCTTATTTTTTCTTTTATTTTTTCCTTTTGGTCAAAATGTCCAAATTCCTTGTTTTTTAAATTTTCATTTTCTAAATTCCCATTGTCCACATTTTCCTTTATTTTTTCGAATAGGCTTTTCATCCTTTCTCCAAATAAATAAAGTTTGTCAAATTTTGTAGTTTTTATTGTATTAAAAAGGTTGCTATGAAGTTCAAGCTCATTTTCTCCTAGTTCCAGCATATCTCCCAGAACCACAACTTTTAGCCTGTCGTTATATATTTGGGAAAATGTTTCAAGTGATTTCTCCATAGACATTGGACTTGCATTATAGGCATCATTGATATATGTTGTATTCCCGTTTTCAATTATTTGAAACCGCATTCCAGTCAAGCCAATATTTTTCACAGCTTCACTGATTATTTTATCTTCCATTCCGAATTGTTTAGCAACAGCAATTGCCATAACTAAGTTTAACACATTGTGTTCTCCCAGAACATTCGTCTTATAATTTCTCTCAACTGTACTTTGACAAATTTTTCCAAAATATTTCAGAAAAAAATCAGTTCCATTTTCGTTAAAATGAACGTCCCCATAATAAAAATCAGACGTCTTCTCCCTAAACTCATTATTTCCTATATTCAAAGCCCTTACAACTTCAATATTTTCAGTTTTTACATTTTTTAAATATTCATCATCTCCATTGATTACAAGCGTATTTTTAATATATGGGATAATCTCCGTCTTTGCCAAAAATACATTTTCCTTCGTTTTTAAAAATTCCAGATGTGATTCACCAATGTTGGTAATTACATTAATATCAGGCAATGCAATCTGTCCCAGAAGATCAATTTCTCCAAAATCGCTCATTCCCATTTCCAGAATAATAAATTTGTCATCTTCTTCAGCACGCAACAAAGTGAAGGGCAATCCAATATGATTATTGTAATTCCCTTCAGTCTTTTTTCCTTTATATTTTTGTGAAAGCAAATGGTGAATCATGTCCTTTACAGTGGTTTTTCCATTACTTCCTGTAATTCCAATTACTTTTATATCTAAATTTTTTCGCCATTCCCTAGCAAAATTTTGTAAAAATTCAACACTATCATTTACAAAAAATGCACGATTAGCATATTTTTCATCTATTTTTAAAGTTTTACTGTCATAAACAGCAAAAGCACCTTTTTCCAACGCTTCATTAACAAAATTGTTCCCACCTCTGATAGCAACAAAAATATCATTTTTACCAAGTTCTTTCGAGTTAATCGAAATATTATTTATCTCAAAATCTGATATTTCTACTTTATTAAAGAAACTTTGAAACACTTCAGCTTTATTCATAAAATTTCTCCAGATTCCTATCTAATTTAATACTTTTTTCACAATTATTCGCATTATAAAATTATATCATTTGAAGAGCATTTTTTCAATATATTTTTATTTTTTTTTCAAATTTTTCTAAAAGAATTTATCTTATGCACAAATCCGCTTAGAGTCAAGCTGGAAAAATTATACAAACCTAAAATTTCAGCAGAATAACCTCAATTTTTAAGTATATTTTTAAAGTAATTTTACCATAAGTATCTAATATTTATTAATTTTTTTTAATATCCCAACCATCAATTTCGTTAGTTTCAGAAACTTTCTTTATCCAGTACCCTGATTTTTTTACCGTCTTTATTTGCGTTGGTAAATCTACCGAGATAAATCCGTATCTGTTTTTGTAGGCATTTGTCCAGGACCAGCAGTCTATCGGTGTCCAAGTGTGGTAGCCAAAGCAGTTTGAGCCTTCTTCTATTGCTCTATGAAGATGTGTCAGATGTTCCCTAAAAAAATCTATTCTATAGTCATCTTCAATTATCCCCTGTTCATTCTTAAATTTTTCTTCTCTTTCAACTCCCATTCCATTTTCTGAAATAAACCATTTTATATTTTTATAATTATCCTGAATATTTTTAGCAATATCATAAATCGCCTGCGGATAAATTTCCCATCCTCTGTAAATATTCATTCTTTTCCCCGGCATATCATAATTTTCAAAATATTTATCAGGCAGCCAGCCATTTTTAGAAATATCAAATTCCGTTTCTCGAGCCTTTATTCTTCTTGGCTGATAATAATTCACTCCTAGAAAGTCAACTGTATTTTCTCCAATAATTTTTAGTTCCTCTTCTGTACTTTCCCACAAGACTCCATCCTTTTCCAGTATTTCTGTCAATAATTCAGGAAATTTACCATAAATCGCAGGATTAAGAAATGAATTGTTAAAAAAAGCATCTGATATTTTGGCAGCTTTTATGTCCTCTTCATTTTCACTCCTTGAATACGATGGCGTTAAATTCAAAATTATTCCTATTTCTCCATCTTTTTTCAGCGGCTCTGTTTTTCTAAATTCTTCAATTGCCTTTGCTGAAGCAAGTGCCGTATTATACAAAACCTGCATAGCCTTTTTCCCATCCACAATAAGTGGATAATGAAACTGATACATGTACTGTGCTTCCACAGGCACTATAGGCTCATTAAAAGTCGTCCAGTATTTTACCTTGTTCCCAAACAGTTCAAATGCTTTTCTGGCATATTTTACAAACAATTCAACCACATGCTTTGATTCCCAGCCACCATATTTTTCCTGCAATTCTATTGGCATATCAAAATGGAACAAGTTCATTACAAGAGTAATCCCATTTTTCTCAAATTCCTCTATAACCTCTGTATAAAATCTCACTCCATCCTCATCAACTTCTCCAGTTTCAAAATCCTTTATGAGCCGTGTCCATTGAATCGATGTTCTTAGTGAATTAAGCCCTATTTCCTTATACAATTTTATATCTTCCCTAAAGCTGTTATAAAAATTTGAAGCCACATCAGGCCCTACACCGCCAAAAAACGCCTTCTTATCTGTATCAAACCAGTAATCAAATATATTTCTATTCTTTTTATTAAATCTTCCCTCACTCTGCGGTCCAGAAGTAGCCGATCCCCACCAGAAATTATCTGGAAATTTCAATTTTGCCATACAATATCCCTCCATCTATCTAATTATCCATATTTTTCCCTTATTTTCAATATTATTATATTTCCATTTTTAATAAAAATCAACTCTCTATTTCAAAAAGATATATCTTTTAATCTATAATAACAATTGCCTTATTCTATAACGAATATATAGAAAAAATAATACAATAATGCTATAAGAACAAAACAAAATCTACTAGCAAGAAAAGTCCTAAATACGTACTAAACTTCTATGTTAAGTATGTGTATTCCAAAACTTCATTCTTCTTTTCCCCCTTTACTTTTATAAGTAGACACATTCTATTATCCAAAATCTTCATTTCTCCATAATATAAATCAGGACTGCACAAATACTCTTTCTTAGTCATAAATTCCCCATCACAAAATAGAAACTCAAATATCTTCTCATAATCCCCATTTCTAAACCTATAAAATCCAATATAATCTTCTTTAAATTCCCATAATTTTCTATCATTATACCTAATATCATTATCAAGAATAATTTCTTCAATAAAATATAACCTGTCGTCTTCTTCTCTAACCACAACATTCCCTTTACCAACATAATTCCAGCCTGTTGAAGACCCTTCCAAACTCTTCGCCTGAAACGAAATTCTTCTAACATTTTTCATCATTTCATAAATATCCGTCATTCTATCCATACTATCTTTACCCATAATTTCCAATATCTCCTAATAGATTTACTACAATATACCAAAAATAAAATATAAAAATTATAGAAAAAACAAAAAAGACTAAACTCAAAGTTTACTACTCCAAACAAGTCTTTTCCTATTTCATTTTAATATCTCTAGTAATCTAAAATTTTTACCTTTTCAAACATTGCTTTGCCATCCATTCAAATAAATTCTTCCCTTTATCATTTATAAAAAGATTATTTTATTTTTAACTTTCTATATCTATTCACCGCAGCACAAAATTCCTGTTTTCTAGGCAATGCCAAATTCCCTGGATGCCCTGTGTACGAAGAAATTGAATCAAGCCCGTCCTTTTCAATCTTTTCATAAATCCTGTCAACCGCTTGTAAAAGTGTCAATTTTTCATCTAGCACTTTATTTTTAAAATAGTCAATCATTACAGCAATGGAGTTTGTCTGGCTGTCATCCACAAGCTGCTCCAGCCCTGAAATATCAATTAATTCCTTTCCATACAGAATGCTGCATTTCCCTTTGGCTTTGGTTTTATCCAGTTTTCCAGATTGTGAAAAACTTTTTTTGAGTGGAATACGCTGTGTAACTCCTTGAAATTTATCATTTGAAGAAAATTCTCGCTTGTTTTCATCTAATTTTGCAATCTCTTTTGCTTTTTCCGTTACATCTTTTGGCACATATTCATCCATCATTATAACATGATTTGCCACATCAAAATAATCTCCAGAACCACCAACAATCAATACCGTAGAAACTCCAAAATCGTCATAAAGTCCCTTTACTCTGTCAATAAACGGTGTTATCGGCTCTTTTTCCTTTGCCACAAGTTTTTGCATTCTTCCGTCACGAATCATAAAATTAGTAGCCGAAGTGTCCTCATCTATTAGAAGTAAAGAAGTCCCATATTCCAGTGCTTCTGCAACATTTGCCGCCTGCGATGTGCTTCCGCTAGCATTTTCAGTCGAAAAAACCCTTGTATCCTTATTTTGCGGCAAGTTATTGATAAATCCGCTTATATTCACCTTTTCCACATTTCTTCCATCTTCCGCACGTATTTTTACCGCATTCGATTCAGAAATTATGAGTTCTCGCCCATCTTGAGCAATGTGGTTGTAAACCCCTCTTTCAAGTGCTGCAAGCAACGTGGATTTACCGTGGTAACCTCCACCCACAATTAGCGTAATTCCTTTTGGAATCCCCATTCCACTTACTTCTTTACCGCTTGGAAGCTTTAATGTAATCTCAAATTTTTCTGGACTTTTAAACTTAACTGCATTTTTCATAGGCCTATCCGAAACTCCACTTTCACGTGGAAACACAGAATCATTAGCCACAAATGCAACAAGCCCTTTTTCTTTCAACATTTTTCTTGCATATTCCTGATCCAGCACTAGGATTACCTGCTCATTTAATGCTTTTTTATTCAAATTATCATAAATAATGGATTTCTCTACAATTTCAGGCAACTGCTCAAAAATAATTTTCTGTGCAGCTTTTCCCATTATCCGTCTTCCTCTGGCAGGCATCCCCATTTCAAACCTCACTTCAACTTTATCTCCCTTTATGAGAACTGAATTTCTTTCCAAGATTTCCTGTCCGCACCTGTCAATAAAAATTCTTCCACTTCCCCCAGTTCCTGTACTGTCATTACCACTTTTCTGAATTTCCCTGTAAAAATTTCTCGTAAGAAAATCTGAAACCGCAATATTCTTATCCTTCGTATCTGTCAGCTCATAAGGAATTCCGCAAATTTTCCTATCCATTGTAACTCTCATTTTTGAAGGCGGAGCATAAGGATCCGACTGCACGTGATCAATCGCAAGAATATACTTTTCAAATTTATATTCCCCTTTAAGTGACTTGTACACCGAATAACTTTTTCCATCCATTGAAAATAATATTTTTTCTAATTCTTTATAATTTTTCATCTTTTTCAATTCCTCCTAACAATCTTTTATATTTTCATTATACTTTCTAAAAATAAAAAATCTAAACCTCCATCAAATTCTTTTTTACTAATTCATTAACTATTGAAGGACTTGCTGCAATCCTCTATTTTTTTAAAATTCTTTTTTTTCCATAAATCTCTCTCTAATCATCTATCTTTTTCTATTTCTACCCTCATTTTATCACATACCCCTTTTATTTTCCAAATCGGTTTTCTTAATTAGATAAAAAATACCCTAATCAATTAAGACTAGAGTATCTTTTCACCTTTTTTACAATTATTTATGAATGAAAATATTTCTTTTTTCATTCAAAATTACTGCACAATCTCTATTTTTTATTTTACAATATAAATTTACCGTTTTTCTAAACTTCCTGAAAATTAAAATTCAATCCCAATCTATCGCCTGTTGAGGTATATTCCCTAAATTTATAAATTAATGGTTTCCATTTCTTTGTATCGATGTGAGAATCATCCATCATTATTTTTTCATCGACAAAAATTCCCTGTATTTCACAGGTTACTATGGCAAACCAGTCTTTTTTTAGGACATCTGTAACTTTTGCCTCTATGTGAATTGGACACTCCTTTATTCTCACAGAATTTACCATTTTACCAGCTAGTTCAGTAAATCCTGCAATCTTAAACTTATCTTCACAGTATGTATATCCAAGATTTTGCTTTACTTCTGATATTTCTGTATCACCTGTAAATTTTTCAATATTTTTCACACTTTCGTACAAGTTTTCATCTGGAATATTAAAAGTTACGTCCGATCCACCTTCAATATTCTTAAATCCTTTATTTCCAAACCCTATTCCCACAACTATTGTTTTTCCAAGTACAAATGAAGATGATAACGGAGTTATGTTACTTTTGCCAGTTTCTTTATCTTTTGTAGTCATCAGTAATACTGGAAATCCGTAATAAAACCCATTTTTCTCTAATTTTTTAAACATAATTACCACTCCTCGTATCTGTAAATTTTTATGTGTCTTTTTAGTAATTATACTCTTCAAATCTTTTTTCTCAATTTGCAAATAAATATTTTATTATTCTGTTATTTCAATCAAATTTCCTTCGCAATCCTCAACAACGCTCTCATAATATCCATCTCCAGTTGTTCTAGGTCCGCTTAAACATCTAAACCCATCATTTACAAGTCTTTTTGTCAATTTATCAACATTTTCTTTGTTTCCAACGCTAAAAGCAACATGGATAAATCCTTCATTCATTATTTTATCGTTTCTTTCCAAAAGTTCAGGACGTGACATTATTTCAAGCCGTGCTTCACTATCGGGAAAAGTTAGGAAATAAGTCTGTAATCCAGTATTTTTATTATGATATTTCTCATTTGCCCTTGCTTCAAAATATTTCTCATAAAATTCCCTTGTTTTTTCCAAATTTTTTACATAAATTGCTACATGATTTATTTTCATAATTAATCTCCTTCAATATTTTTTATTCCAATCCTTCTATTTCTTTCTCAATCTGACTTTTTCCATCAACTAAATCCCATTTTTCATAGAGTTTTTCAATTCTTGGCATAAATATTCCAAGTAAAGGTCCAAACAGAGCCATACTAATTATCGTTCCTTCACGTAGACTCCATTCTATAGGAAATACAAGTGTCAAAATAACTACAAGCCCAACGCAGAAAAAATCTATCCATTGCCTAAATTTTGCAAACGGAATTCCAGTTTTTGCATGAATCGCACTGCAAAAACCTTCCAAAGCAAATGTCGGCAATCCCAAAACTACTATTGCTCCCATTGTAAAAGCGACTGATACAAGTACTATAATATTAGTTGTTATTCTGAAAATATAGTTTCTAAATGCCATATTTTTAAAAACTACATATACAAAAAAATTAATTGAATATCCCAGCAACATAGAAATAGGTATTTGTAAGAAATTTATCTTTTTAAATTCCTTTTTTAGTAAAATAATCTGCCCCAATACACATAAATAATTACATATTATCGCTATTGTTCCCATTTTTATTCCTGTCAAAAACGAAAAAGATAGTGCCATCGCATCCCAAGGTCCAACTCCTACGTTCATCTTTACTAAAAGCGCTAATTCTATCCCCGCTAATATTGTAAGTAATATGAGCAATCCATATGCTTTTATCATTCTATTCATTTTCTCTCCATTTCTCCATTCTAAATTCCTATTTTAAAACACATCCTCAATAGCCCCAAAATTAATAAATGTACAGGATAAAACAAATAATTCAAAATTTTATTCTGTTTTCCTCTCTCCCCATTATAAGCAAGTGTCAAGCCGAATCCTAACAAAGCCCACGGAGTCTTAACAATCGAAAGATATCCTCCTATAATTGATAATATTTGATTATTACGAAATATATAGAAAAAATATGCAATCAAAATTCCATGATATTCATAATCCAATCCCGAAATCATGGACAACAGGCAAGTTGTTATAACAATTATTATTGAAACAGGAAACCATAATACTGGAGAAATTATATATGATTTTGGCAATTTCAATTCATCAATAACCCAAATCATAACTAATGCTAAAGCCAATGTAAACATTACGTTATTTGAATTTGGCTGAAAAAGTACTGCCGACTGGAACAAGTCAAATGGAATTTCAGAAATAATTCCAAAAGCAATCAGATTTAAAAGATATTTGAATCTATTTCCTGTTTTAAAAAAACCTTCCACAAGAAAAAACATAAAAATCGGAAATGCAACTCTTCCCAAAATATCAAATACATCGCTCACATATCTCAAAAATCCATTTTCTGTTAGCAAAGGATACATCAAAGCCTTATTCACGTGATCAATCAACATTGATAAAAAAGCGATATATTTTAATTGTGCTCCTGAAAAGATTCTTATCTTGCTAAATCTATTATTTCCATAAGCTGCGCTCATAACAATTCTCCCTTTATATTTTTGTTTTTTCTATAATTCTTATTTTATTTAAGTTTCTCAGTTTCATTTTAATACTAATCCCTCGTTTAAGTAGCGAAATTATTAAAAACTTTTTTAAAAAAGGATAAAAACCTAATGTTTTCAAACAATTAAAATATAATTTTCACTTTTTTAACAAAATCTATCATAAACTAATCTGTCGGAGCGTTTTTCTGTGCTGGCAAAACTGTTTGAGCATAGCGAGTTTTTTGTCAGTACAGAAAAATGTCGTAGACTAGCCATAGGTTATTGCGTAGCAATCTTGCCATAATTTTTAATTATTAGGATGAATCTTTATTGCAAGGTAAGGATTTGCGGCAATGAGCAATCCTACGAAAACAAAAAAGAAAAAACATAATAATTAGTTGAATGATTATGAAATAGTTATTATAAAAATTTATTCCTATTTTCAAAAGGGGTTTATTATTATATTTTTATTTTTTCTAAAATTCTGATATTATTTAAGTTTCTCAATTTTATTTTAAAAAGTTTCACACACAAAAGCAAAGGGGATTCGCTATTTTAAAAATCCCCTTATTTTTTACTAATTTTTTCAATAAATAATTTCAAATGCTAATCCAAATCTTCCCCATTACTTGCGATAACTTTTTTATACCAGTCAAATGATTTTTTCTTGCTTCTCTTCAATGTTCCATTTCCATCATTATCTCTATCTACATAGATAAATCCGTAACGTTTTTTCATTTCTCCAGTTCCCGCACTCACTAAGTCGATAGGCCCCCAAGTTGTATACCCTAGAAGTTCTACTCCATCCAGTTCAACCGCTTCCTTCATTGCCTTTATATGATCTCTCAAATAGTCAATTCTATAATCATCTTCCACATATCCATCTGCATCTGGAACATCAATAGCTCCAAGCCCGTTTTCCACAACAAACAACGGTTTTTGGTATCTGTCATAAATTTCGTTTATGGTAGTTCTAAATCCTAACGGATCTAGTCCCCATCCCCAGTCTGTTACTTCGATATACGGATTTCTCATTGTTTTTAGCAAGTTTCCTTCTCCAAGTCTATCAGCTTCAGCAGAGATACAACGAGTTGTATAGTAAGAAAAACTAACAAAATCAACTGGATTTTCCCTCAAAATTTTCTCATCTTCGTCTGTAATTCCAATATTTATATTTTCTCTTTCAAAAAATTTCTTAGCATAGGCAGGATAATATCCACGAGCCTGCACATCTATGAAAAAATAATTTTCTCTGTCTTTTTCAAGTGCAGTCCATACATCTTCAGGTTTAGAAGTAAGTGGATAAAATTTTCCAGCTGCAAGCATACATCCAATTTTATTTTCAGGGTCAATTTTATGTCCAATCTTTGTAGCCCAAGCACTTGCCACCAATTCATTGTGTGCTGCAGTATATAAAACCTGATTTTTATTTTCCCCTTCTTCAAAAACGATTCCTGCACCCATAAACGGCGCATGTAATAATATATTAATTTCATTAAATGTAAGCCAGTATTTTACAAGTCCTTTATATCTAGTGAAAATTACAGTACACAATCTTTTATAAAAATCAATAACTTTTCTGTTTCTCCATCCGCCATATTCCTTGATTAAATGAATAGGAAAATCAAAGTGAGTTATTGTAACTAATGGCTCAATACCGTATTTTCTACATTCCTTAAATACATTTTCATAAAATTCAAGTCCTTTTTCATTCGGAGTTTCTTCATCTCCATTTGGGAAAATACGAGTCCATGCTATCGACATTCTATAAGTCTTAAATCCCATTTCTGCAAATAATGCAATATCTTCCTTGTATCTATGATAAAAATCAATCGCCCCTTTAGCAGGATAAAAATGCTCATCGTCAAATTCCAGCATTTTTCGCTCACCAGTAATCACAGCAAGCCTATCTTCACCAACTGGCGACAAATCTACATTGGCAAGCCCTCTTCCATCCACATTATAAGCTCCTTCAAGCTGATTTGCGGCAGTGGCTCCACCCCACAAAAAGTCTTTTCTAAATCCCATTTCCATCTCCTCCTAAAAAATTTTGGTATTTAATACTTTTAATAATTTCCTTTACATTAAAAATATAACACTAAAATCTTACAAAAACAAGAATATTTCTCAATTTTCCCCATTGTTTCAAAATTGTTTTTATTTTAATCATTTTTTTGATACTTTTGGTTCATTTTTCTCATAATTTTTGCTAACTTCCAAAGATGTATCTATATTCTTGTAGTAGTTCGACACTAAAAGAGAAGTAAAAAATATGTCCAGCACATAATTAACGCCAGTAAATGCCGATACCATCTCAAAACTCAAAATATAATTTGGAGCATGTATTTCAATATATTCCGAACATGCTTTTTTTATTTCTTCAGATGATCCATTCCCAATTCCTACGACAAATACATTTCTTTTTTTCAAATATTCTGCAATTCTAATCATATAGGGATTATTCCCCGAAAGCGAGATAATAAGAGCCATGTCTTTTTTCCCTTTTTCCGTAGAAATTACATAATGCTCATTAAGACCATCATAAGCCGCACTCTCTATTCCAAGCGTCATAAATTTAAATGAAGCCAATTTTGCTAATATGTATGAAATTCCAGTTCCATAAATCTCAATTTTCTTAACGTTTTTAAGTTTTTCAATAATTTTTTCCATAACAGGTGTATCCAAATTAAGTTTTGTAGCCCCTATAACTCTTTCATAAAGCGATGGAATAATTGAGATAATTTCATCGTATTTTGTTTCACTGTTTACAGGCTCTTCGCTAAGCAGTCCTTTAATTTTCATCATTTCCTCGACTTCCTTATCCAGACTTCTCTGAAAGTCCCTATACCCTTTAACTCCTAGTTTTCTGCAAAATCTCACAACAGTAGCCTTGCTCACAAACGCGTTTTTAGCCAAACTCTCCGCTGACAGCAAATGTACCTCATCTAAGTGTTTTAAAATGTAATCTGCTATTTCATTTTCATTATTTGTAAAATTCTCCTTTTTTTCCAGTTTACTAATAATCATCCTTCACCTTCTTATTAAATAAAAAAGGCAAAACTAAAGGTGGAAAACGTTTATTAGAAGCATTTCCCGCCGTTTCAGTTTTGTCTAATCCAAATAGTAATAACCTTAATTTATAATTTTACATATTCTTTACATAAACATTATACCTCAACTTTTATATTTGTCAATAGCAGCTTATTTTTTATTTTTGTTTTTTCCATTTGAAAAATTATTCTGCGTAATCAAAGTCTTCTATTATTTTTTCCAGATTTTTCATAGTAAAATTTTTTCTCAAATGTTCCAATTTTCTCTTCAGTTCTTTTTCTTTCTCAAATATTCCAAGTTTGCTCTCATATTCATCCAGTTTTTGAACTCCCTTTTTTATATTGTCAAAAACTGCCTGTCTTGTCACCCCATACTGTTCAGCAATTTCTGAAAGAGAACTGTTCTCTTCTAGATAAAGTTCCAGATACTGCCTTTTCTTTTTCGGAAAAAGTTCGCCATAATAAGAAAATAGCACAGAATATTTCAAAAAATCTTCCAATTTATCCATAATTTATTCAACTCCATTTTTTATAATTTATCCTGCCCAGCCTTGAATCACTAATTCTTTAATTTTCTTACAGCTTTATTTTTCCAGACATACTGTTCCATTTTATTTTTATCAATCTCTTTCTTTACAATTTCTATTTTTTCCAAAATATTTTTATAATTTTCATTTTCAATTCCTAAAATTTTCTTAGAAATTTTTTCATATCTTTCTAGCAATGCTAAAGTTTTTTTATAACTTTTATTTTCCAAATAGACGTTTATCAAGTTATTCAAAATATTTAAATATAGATTGCTATTTTCTCCAACTTGATTTTGTAATATTTCTAAAGCTTTTTCCATTGTATTTCCAGCCAATTTCTTTTCATCAAGCTTTATATAGGATTTTACCATATTGCTTAATATAATTGCTTTCTGAATTTCACTATTCTCCAAACCTTGTAATATTTCCAAACTTTTTTTCTGCCATTTTATTGAATCCTGATACTGTTCGCACTCTTCATAAAAAAGCCCTAAATTATTACATATCCCTGAAAATACATATCCATTCCTAAAATTATTTTTTTTATAAATTTTTATAGCCTTATGATATTTTTCCTCAACTTTTTCATACTTTTTCATAACTCTATAAACTTCAGCAATATTAGCATTACAAGTTACAAAAGCAAGACTATTTTCTCCATAATTCTTTAAAACAATTTTTTCCGCCTTTGTTAATAGCCTTATAGATTCTTCAAATTTTCCCACATATTTTAACGCATTTCCTAGTTCTGTCAAAATCTTCGCATTCTCTTCACTTTCCTGTCCAAAAACTCTCTTAAACAATACTCTTAATTCTCTTAAAACATTAATTTCTTTTTCAATTTCGCCATTATTTAAATATTCTTCTCTTTTTGCTAGCAATTCTTTTATTCTAGCTTCTTTTATTTCCTTTTCTCTCCCTGTCATCTACAAGTTTCCTTTTTTTAAAAAATTTTATTTTCTAATTCTAACTTATTTATTTATAATACCACAAATTCCGCAATAAATCTAATTTTTTTCAAGAATACTATAATAAAACTAGTTTAAAACAGAACTCAAAAATTATGACTATTTTACTCAAACCCTAAATTATATAATTTCTATCAGTTCAATTTTAAATGGGTTCGAGTATAATACAAATTTCATCAATTCACTATTCTATAATTTATATATGGAAAAAATAATAAAATATATGCTATAATAACAAAACAAAATTTAGCAGTAAAGGAGGAAAATTATGAAAGAAATGTTCAAAAGTAAAATAGAAATTATAGAATTTCTCAAAAAATACTATAAAAATAAGCGAAAAAAAGAATTAAATGACAATACAAAACTGTTAAATGACCTAAATAGAAAATTGAGACGGCTGAATGAAAAATTGAAGCAAGCAAAAATCAATAAAAATAAAATTAATAAAAAAATAGAAAAGATTCAGGACGCAAAAAGTGGAAAAATATCAATTATTAATATAAATAGTTATATTATAAGGATTTTGTTTATAACCTTATTTTATATTTCTTTTTTAAATATATCGTTAAATTTAAAGGGATATAATTATTTTATCTATGTTTTTGCCATAATCATCATTATCTTGTCAGTTTTTTCAATATTAATTACTACAGTTATAAAAAAGAAAATTTTTAGTGCCTATTATTACAATTTCAATATAAAAAAAATATTTCCTGCAATAATAATATTTCTTGGAATAGGATATTTTCTCAATTCCCACAAAAATGAGCTGGAAATGTTAAATAAAAAATCTATTTTGATAAAAAATGCTGAAATAAATTCTATTGATGACTTAAAAAACAGTTCCATCGAAATAATAAACAAAGACAGCAAAATAAAATGGAAAATAGACAAAAACCTAAAAATTATAACTTATGAGGATTCTCAAAAGGGCTTTATAAATATTAAAGATACTGTGATTGATGATAATAACAAGGTAAATTTATCTTTTATCAATGAAAAAAATGAAATTATGTGGTTAAAAGGAAAAATTATTTACTTTAACTGGGATATTGTAAAAATAAAACTAAAAAATAAAGAAACTATTGAAGGAGAAGTATACGGAAAAATAATTAAACTGGAAAATGGTGAAACTTTAATATTAAACAATAATTTTGAATTAAGAGACACTAGTAAGAAAATCAGCGATTTTGGAGTAATGGGAACAAATTTACAAATAAAAAAGACAATAAATATATTTTTATTTGTATTTTTAATAATTTTTATTCTGATAGAATATGAGTATTACAATTTCCCATTTGAAGAAAAAGAAAAAATTATTAACTCTCTAATGTCAGACGAAAAAAACATAAAGGCAATAAAAAAATCTGTTTTTGCTATCCTAAGAACAATAAAGCTTCTAATGTTCCCAATAGCGTTAATTCAGACTCTATTAATGAGAAATATAATATTTAACCTATTCTTTGATACAAATTCAAAAAAAGGTTACAGTCTGACAAGCATTATTCTTTCATATTTCTCAAAATCTTACCTGCTAATTTTTATTATAGTTCTTCTTCCAATATTCATTGAAATTTACAAAATTTTAAAATTAATTGAAAAATATATAAAACTTCACCCAGAAAAGACTTCCTTCAAAAAAAATAAAAAAAAATCTTATTCTAGAATTATGATATACAACCCTAAAAAAACAAATAAATGTATTCATATTCCAAAAAAAACTAATAAAAAAATCTAACAGACTTTTATAAAATAATCGTAATTTTAAAATAACTTTATTACAGCAATTTTTATTTGGAAAAAATCAAAAAAAATTGTATAATTTAATTGGTGATGATAAATAAAAAAACTGTAAATTACAGTAAATTAATTAGGAGGAAATATGAAAACATATCTAGTGACAGGTGCCGCAGGCTTTATAGGTGCCAATTATTTAAAGTATATTTTAAATAAATATAAAAATGATGAAATTAAGGTAATTGTCGTAGACGTGCTAACTTATGCTGGTAATTTAGGTACGATTGCTGAAGAAATTAAAGATGAAAGAGTAAAATTTGAAAAAGTTGATATTCGTAATCAAAAGGAAATTGCGAGAATTTTTTCTGAAAATGAAATTGATTTTGTTGTAAACTTTGCAGCCGAATCACACGTTGACCGTTCTATTGAAAATCCACAAATATTTTTAGAAACAAACATTCTTGGTACTCAAAATCTTTTGGAAAATGCTAAAAAAGCATGGACTGTTTCAAAAGATGGAAATGGATATCCAGTTTACAGAGAAGGCGTAAAATATTTACAAGTTTCTACAGATGAAGTTTACGGAAGTCTTTCAAAAGATTATGACACGGCGATTGACTTGGTAATTGACGATGAAGAAGTAAAAAAAGTTGTAAAAAATAGAACAAATTTAAAAACTTACGGAAAAAATTTCTTCACAGAAAAAACTTCACTTGATCCAAGAAGCCCATATTCAGCTTCCAAAGCGAGTGCCGACCACATCGTAATTGCCTATGGTGAAACTTACAAAATGCCAATAAATATTACAAGATGTTCAAACAACTACGGACCTTACCATTTTCCAGAAAAATTAATTCCACTTATGATTAAAAATGTACTGGAAGGTAAAAAGCTGCCAGTTTACGGAAAAGGTGACAATGTAAGAGATTGGCTTTATGTGGAAGATCATTGTAAAGGAATCGACTTAGTTTTAAGAAATGCTGATATTTATGAAATTTACAATATTGGTGGTTTTAACGAAGAACAAAATATTAATATTGTAAAACTGGTTATCGACATTTTAAAAGAAGAAATTCAAAATAATGACGAATATAAAAAAGTTCTAAAAACTGACTTGCAAAATATAAATTATGATTTAATTACTTATGTTCAAGATAGACTTGGACACGATATGAGATATGCCATCGATCCTTCAAAAATCGCAAGAGATCTAGGATGGTATCCAGAAACAGACTTTGAAACAGGTATCAGAAAAACTGTAAAATGGTACTTGGAACATCAGGACTGGGTAAACGAAGTAGTCTCAGGAGATTATCAAAAATATTACGAAGAAATGTACGGAAATAAATAATCAAATTTATACAAAAAAAGGAGCAAATTAATGAACAATTTTACAATAAAAGAAACCCCAATAAAAGATTTAGTAATAATCGAACCAAAAGTTTTTGGAGATGAAAGAGGATTTTTTATGGAAACTTACAACCAAAAATCCTTTGAGGAATTAGGACTTACAATGAACTTCGTCCAAGACAACCACTCAAAATCCAAAAAAGGCGTTTTACGTGGACTTCATTTCCAGACAAAGCACACTCAAGGAAAATTAGTACGAGTAATAAAAGGAAGTGTCTACGATGTGGCAGTTGATTTAAGAAAAGAAAGTGAAACTTTTGGAAAATGGTACGCAGTAAAATTATCTGCTGAAAACAAATTAATGTTCTATGTTCCAGAAGGCTTTGCACATGGTTTTCTAACACTTGAAGATGAAACAGAATTTGTTTACAGATGTACAGATTTATATGCTCCAGAATACGACAGCGGGCTTTTATGGAGCGACAAAACTTTAAATATCGACTGGAAATTTGAAAAATTTGGAATAAATCCCGATGAACTGACAATTTCTGAAAAGGATAAAGTTCAACAAAAATTTGATAAAAATAAAAATTATTTTGAATAATAAAAAAACAATCTAAAATTAGCTATTTCTTATTGAGATAGCTTTTTTCTTTTACAAAAAAGACAGGAACACTTCTTTTCAAAAATTTTCCTGCCTAAATTATTTCTTCATTATTTTTTCTGATAAACCCTTACATAATCAACTTTCATTTCTGTCGGAAAATCCACATCCCCGTCTTCTCCTGTTTTCTTGCTCAAAGCTACATTTATCATTATGAAATATGGCTGGTTAAATGGATTTTGTAAACCTCTTTTTTCCAGTTCCTTGTAAGAGAATTTTTTATATACTTTATTGTTAAATAGCCATTTTATTTCCTTTTCATCCCATTCTACCGCATAAGTATTAAAATTAGTCAATTTTTCCCTAGGCCATTTATTTAACTTATAATCATCTCCATCAAACGTTTCATAAGTATTGTCACTTTTAAGAACATGAAGTGTTCCTGTCGCACGTCGCATATCATCCCCATAAGTTTCCACTATGTCAATTTCACCAACTGCTGGTGCTCCTGTAGCTTGAGAATATCCTTCAGGCCATAACCAAAATGCAGGCCAAGTCCCAATTCCTTCAGGCATAGCCGCTCTCATTTCTATCTTACCATACTGCACATTATAAAGATTTCTTGTGTGAATCGCACCTGAACTATATAATATTTTTCTGTCTACACCATCTATTTTTACCTTTTTATCAGTTTCCTTCTTTAATGTTATAATCATATTCCCATTTTCAACTCTAACATTGTCTCTCAAATAAAAATGTTTCGCATCAAATCCATATTGATTGACCAAATTTCCATTTTCATCTAAATAGTTCCCCGCATTCCAAGGATTCCCATTTTCCCAATAAGCCCATTTCATACTATCTAGCTGATTTCCGTTAAATTCATCATTCCAAACCATTTTCCAGCTTTTTCCTGTTACTTTGGAAATAAATCTGTTCAACTTGCTTCTCCTAGAATTTTTCACCTCAACTTCAGCTTTTCCCTCTATATTTCCAATTTTTTGCTGCACTTCACTTGGTGTAATATCAACTTGCTGAACAGTTCCTATCTTCTGATTTTCCCCTGCTGCAAATATCACATTACCAACCATAAGAAATAAAAACATTCCTAAAAAAATCCTCTTTTTCATACTTACTTTTTTCTCCTTTTTCAATTTATTCCTTTCATTTATAAAAGTTAAAAATAATTTACAATACACTCTCAAATATTTTATACTAATTTTGACATAAAATCAACCAATTTTTTTATTTTTATAGATTGTATAAAATATATTGCGACAAACAAAAAAAAATATAAAAACTCATGATAATTTCATCCTAAAATGTTAATATCGACAAAAACATTAACGAAAGGAAATACATCATGAGCCATAAATATTTTATCATAAATAAAAGAAATAAACTAAAAGCCCTGCTAAAATTAACACAGGACTGCTATTTACCATGAAAAACAATATTTTTCTTCCAATCAGATATAATGCAACAACTAATACTAAAACTTTTATTAACTACAACATTTTAAAGTTTACTAAAGTTATAATATCAAACAAATCTATTTTTTTTATAAAATATTTTCTATAGTAACTTATTTTTTATACTTTTTCATACATTCCCTGTTTTTCTCTCTTCTCTCTTTATCAAAAAACCATCCCCACTTATTAAAATATTTTATAGCCGAATTTACATGCAATAGCATCATTTTCCGTGACTTATAAGATGCTTTCCCATGTTCATGTATTATTTTTACTTCAGGATAAAAAACTGTTCTGTACTTCTTTCCAATCTGTCTACACAAGTCATAATCTTCCATATACATAAAATACCTCTTATCAAACCCGCCAATCTCCTTTAGCGCATCTGTACGGACAAAAATAAAACACCCTGATAAAATTGGAACATCTATTATTTCGCTATAATCATACCATTTCATCTCGTAATCATAATCCAATTTCCCAACAATTGACTTAATTGGCAAAAATCTCCTAAATATCAAATTCACAGGCGATGGGAATAATCTGCAAGATTTCGTAACTTCTCCATCAAGTCCATATATTTTCGGTCCAATCTGTCCAATATCTCTATTTTTTCTCATATATTCAACAATTTTCTCAATAGTATTTTCCTCAAAAAATACATCAGCATTTACCATCAAATGAAATTCAGACTCAATCCTCTCTTGAACTAACTTCTCAATTACGACATTATGACCAGCCCCAAAGCCATTATTTGAATTATTAAAAATATACTCAATCCTGTCATCTAAAAATCCCTCTATAAAATCTCTCAAATCATCCTTTTCAGAATTATCAGAAATCCATAACTTAAATCTAATTCCTATCTTTTGAAAACACCTAATAATCTTCCTTAATTCCTCATGTTTCGTATTATACGTAACAACACAAGCGGTTAAATCATACATTCTCCAAACCTCTATTCATAATTTCTTCTGACAGCATTATACCATTTTCCGTATGTGCA
>CAUQGN010000012.1:0-44827 GCA_963517565.1 uncultured Leptotrichia sp.
CAATCGCAATGGAAGAAGGATTAAGATTTGCGATAAGAGAAGGTGGAAGAACAGTAGCTTCAGGAGTAGTAGCAACTATTACTAAATAGTTTTCTGTAAAGGTCTTTCTTAAAGAGATAAAATAAAAATAAATATTTAGATTTTTTGATAATTTATACAGGGAATTAAAATAGTTATTTAAGTAAAATATAATTAAATAGCACTTGATAAGTAAAAAGTTTTTTATAAATTTATCATAGTGCTATTGTTTTTTTTAAAATTATAGGGTATACTTAACATAGAATTAATCACGTGATGAGATTTTGTAAATAAATATAAAATTTCATATTAATAATTTATATATCTTACATTCAAAATATTTTATTAAAAAAGTATAACTTTAAATTTAAAAAGTATAATTATATTAATTTTTTTTACTAAATTTCAATTTTTATCTTTGATTTTGTTGTAAAAAATTATAGTTTTATATTTTATTTTAAATATATTATGGTATATAAAGTAAGTTTTTAAAAGAACAAATTTTTAGTTTATTTGTTAATGTAATTTTACTTAGATATGCCTTTTTTAAAAAAGACTTTACAAATTCATATTATTATGCTAAAATTAACTGTGAATTGTTAAGATATATATTTGTTAAAATTATTTTTAGGAGGAAAAACAATGAAAAAAGTATTAGGAGTATTAGCATTAGTATTAAGCGTATCTAGTCTAGCTTTAGCTGATCAAGATCAAGATACACTAAAAGAAATCCACTTCTCTACAGAATTTAGACAAGGGTATACAGACAAAAAAGCAAATACAGGAAATGGATTAGGAATCGCAGGATTCAAAGGAGAAAATAAAGAAAAAGCTAGATGGAGAAATGCGTTTGGTGGAGATTTACATTTAGTAGATGAAGGGAATTTAGGATTAAAATTTGAATTCCAAAATGATCAAGACAGAGTAAAAAACGATTTTGATTATGAAACTAAAAAAGGTACAAAAGGAACTTATGACAAATCTCAAACTTGGGAAAATAATATTTCATTATATAGAGATATTACATTAGGTTCTTGGACTTCTAAATGGAATTTAGGATGGACAAATAAAAATACAAGTGGTACTGGTAGATTCTCAGGACACAGAGGAACATCAAATGAAATTTATGTAGGACCTACATTTGGAATTAATTTCTTTGGACAAAACTTTAATGCAACAACTCAATTAGTTTATTTTGATCAATCAGGAAACAAAAGTGCAGATAACGCATGGAGCGGAAGCGAATTTACAAAAGGAAAAGTATCTGGATGGGGAGCTAACGTTGCTTTAGAAAATGGTGGACAAATCTTTGATAATGGAATTGGAAGTTTAAACTATAACGTTGGATTAACTCACAAATTAAGAGATGCTAAAGGTAAATTAACTGCAACAGGAAAAGATGCAAAATCTACTGTATATTTAGACTATGTTGTAGGTGCAACTTATAAAACTCCTGATTTAGCAGGATTCTATGGATTAGTTAATACTGAAAATGAATGGGAAAGACAAACTGCTAGACACGGATTCCAAAACCAATTCTCAGTATGGACTGGATTAGGATATAAAAAAGGTATTGATTTACCAGTAGGAACATTGACTGTAAACCCTGAAGTTAAATACAGAGTTGTTCATAAAGAAACTGTTAAAGGTGTTTATAACGATGGACGTTACTTCAACAACGATAAATATACAAGAGAATATAATGAATTAAGAGCTGGATTAAAAGTTGGTTTAGAAGTTAAATAATCAAAAAAGTAATAATTCATATAAAGATATCAAAAACTAAATAAATGAGCTGGATTTATATCCAGCTTTTTGTAGTACTATGAAATAAAGTTTAATATTAAAACGTATAAAAATATTTTTAATCAAGCCAGTTATTTAAGTAAAAATAGTAGAAAATAAAATATATTAATAAAATATTCTATTTAAGCAAAGGAAAAATTTATAATAAGAGATTAGAAATACTTCAATTAATGTGTTGCAGGTTAACCAATTTGATAATACCAAATATCTAGAACAGTTATTTTCTCAATAATGATTGAGAAGAGCAGTGTTAAAAAGTTACAAAAAAAGCAAAGCAAAAACCAAGAAATAACAATATTTATTATAAGGATTATAATGTATAATTATATCTGACCAATAGAAAAAGTGAAAACTTTTTTCTTCAAAACTCCTTTTTAAATACGCTATCACAAGGGTAGCGTATTTTTTTTGCCAATTTTTTACAAAGCGAGGTAATACAGTACCAAAAAGGTATTCAGTTATCTTTTTCATTTTTTAATATTTTTTATTTATTTGTGATTTTTCCAAAAAAGGTACTCATTTACCTTGCTTGTTGGTCCCCGGTTGGTCCCCAAATTCATTGCCTACAAATTATCAGTTTTATTGATTCAATTAATGTTTTTAATTTACATCATTCAAAAATTTGATGTTATCCATTGATACAGTCAATTCCTCGATGTCTGATTGAATATAGTATTCGTTTGTAGTGCTTATGTCCTCGTGTCCTAGTATATCGGTTATTACAACGCTATTTATTTTCTGATTGTTCATAAAGGTTGCCAATGTCTTTCGGCAATCGTGTGGCTTATGGTTCATTTCTAACTCTTCCAGCGTATTATAAAACTTTTCTCTAAAATAATTTGTACGTATCGGCTTATTTTCTTTTTTCTTTTTCTCAAATACCCATTTTTTATTATATAACAAATATTCAGTTGGACTGCTCTCATATAGTCCTTTTACTAACTGAAATATATCCTTGTGTATCGGTATTTGTCTATGTCTCCCTTTTTCCGTCTTGTTTCCGCCGTTTATAATTCTACGCAACAAGTCAACATTTTCTTTTTTCAGTTCTGTAATTTCGCCTATTCTCATACCTGTGTAAATCATAATTAAAATATAGTCCACCCACTGTATGCCAATATTATTCCATAGCTTTTGAATTTCATAGCCTGTAAACACATTCTTTTGCCTTTTACTGCTTTCCTTTGGCAATCTTATAAACTTCGCTCTGTTCACTGTCATTATTTCAAGTTCCATAGCATAGTTGGATAATACCGTCAAAAAGTTCTTTGTGATTTTCTTTGTTGCTACACTACAATTAAGATTGTTTACAGTGTCTTGCATTTGCGGGCCTTTTATTTCCCTAAACACTAGATTGTGTAATGGTTCACATCTCTTATAGCTGTTCTCATAACCCTTTATCGTGCTTTGTGCAACCAGCCCTTTCTGATTCTCAATAAATAATCTATACAGCCCTTTAAATGTCATTGTGCTGTTCTCTATCATAGGGATTGTATAAATATTCATTCAGCACTTCCATTGCCTGTTTCCTTGTTTCATAATAGCCCAGTGATACCCTTTTCTTTGTCCTCCAGTCTGTAACCCTTACCCTGTATGGCTTTCTCTTTGTGGTTTTTGTTACACTTCCAGTACCATTTGCATTTTTTATTCTTTTCATTTCTTCCACCAATCCAAAAATCTAGCTAATAGGCACTACTCTGCCCTATAATTTTAATACCGTTTTTTACAATAGTCAAAAAAATATTTTAATTAGTTCATTGTCCGTTAGTTCTAATAACTCTTTTATTCTGTATATTTCCGACTGTGTAAAATAATTTTTACCGTTTATTTTTTTATTAAGTCCACTTTCCGATATTCTTAATTCCTTAGCTAATTTCTGGTAATTCAATTTTTTATCCTTTATCTTGAGCTTTAATACGTTGTATGCCATTCTCTTTGCTCTCAAGTTCAATTAAATCACCCCGTTTTGTTATTTGAATATTCCTGAAGTAGTAAACAGCCTTTTCCTGTCGTTTATCATTTCAAAAAAGGCCCGAATTTCCATATCATCAAGTTTCATTATTCTTTTTTTCCTTGCTACTGTGATGTATCTTAATACTTTTTCTATGTCCTCATCTGTATCTTTTATTATTTTTACATCAATAGCATTTGTGATTGCTTCTTTTTTCCATTTTTTCCAGGTCTTTTCCAATTTTTCTATTTCTTTTTTTCTAATCCAATATTTCTTAAAGTCCTCTCTAACTCCCAGCAACAAATGAATATGTGGCAAAAGCCTTTTAGAATACTTGTTATAGGATATTTCAACTATCTTTACATAGCCCAGCATTATTGCCTGTATGCTCCTTTTCCTTATGATTTTAGCCACTATATCATTATTTTCTCCTACTTCCTTGCTTAATTTAGATAAATCGCTTATTTCCCTGCCGTTAAATGTCATTAGGATATATCGGATTCCGTTTTGTTCATTGATTTTTTCCTTTAATTTTAGATATGTCTTGTATTTTCTATTTTCCCTACATAAAGGACAAGTTTGACGTTTACACCTTGTAACATAGTTTATTTCTCCTGCTCCAAATAGAAGTTCATTGTTTATGCAATCAAGCGTTTCGTCAATTTCACTCGCTTTCCTATATTCCTCTATGATTTCCAATATCTCTATTATCCTATCTGTTTCTTTTTCTGTGTATCTATATCGCTTAGGATAATTTCCCCTTTTCTCCATTAATTTCACTTCCTTACCCAAATGTTAAATTCGGCGTGCATTATCCCTCTCTTTTTTCTATAATTATTTTCCCTTGTGTATGTCTGTATATAATCAATAAAACATCATCATCTTTTTTAGTCTTTTTCTTAGAATTATTAAGGTTATTTTATATTCTAAGACTTTATTTATGCTATCTAGATTATATCTTTGAATGAAAAATGATAAAAAATGTAAAATTCAATCCCACATTACTATATAAAGAAAAGAAAATAATTTTTTGTTCATTCAAAATCACGTAATTTTTTTAACCTTGTATTAATCTTACATTTTTGGTTGTTATGGTATCTAACTTTACATTTCTATTTCCTGTTTTTTACTTCAAAAATGTATAATTTGTTATGGTATTTAATATTACATTTTTATTCTTTTATCATTTAAAGATTAGGGCCTAAAATTTTGATTGTCTTAACTGCTGTGATATGGTATAATTGATATATAAAAATACACCAAAATAATTATGATTGCTTGTTATAACACTCCCCCTTTTGTGAAATAACAGGCATTTTTTTATTTCTTATTCTTTTTATTTGGCTTAAAAACTTGGGTAGTGTTCCCATAGTTCACTTTGCCACATTTCTTGCATTTTGTAACATAATATACACAACTGTTTTCTATTCCAAATAAGAATGTTCCGCAATGCTTACAATATACTGATTTCATATTTTCTCCTTTTGCTGTTATTAAGACTTTTCTTAATATCTATTTTATCCATTCTATCCCCCCTTAATTGTATGCTAACGCTGTTATCTTTATACCAAGATTCATTAATTCATATATTGATGTTAAATGTCGTTTGTATAGCTTATAATCATCTATTTCCTTATCTAATTTCTTTAGTACACTTTCTATATCCTCGTTATAATTTTTATGTCTCTGTATCTTTTGAATATTTTTTCTAACATTAGGCATTTTCTTTTCGTATTTTCCCATTATTTTTCTCCTCTAGTTTTCTGTCTGTTGGTATTCCTAACTTAATTAATAATTTTTCCATTTCTTCCACGCTTAATTGTTCAAATGCTTTGATTATCGCCTTTGCTCTTTCACTGCTATTTGCTTTCTCCATTTTTAAATTTCTCCTATTTTTCAAATTTAAAGCCTAAAATTATAATTATCTTGAAAAATTAGGCTATTTTTTTATAATTAATATCCTATTTTCCACACAGGCCCATTATCTACGTTTTCAACTCTCTGCAATGCTTTTAACAGCACCTTAGTCTTGATTTCCGTCCTGTCCTTTACTTCCTGATACATAAGTACAAAAGGTATATTTTCTGCCATACATTCGTTTATAACAGCCGCCATAATCAATTCTACCTGCTGTAATATTCCTAATTGTCCTTGCGTCAATTCGTCTCTTTTAATTCCTTTAGGTATTCCAGCAATATTCCGTGCCAAGTTTGAATAATGAATATAATATATTCTCTGTTTCTCTTTTCTTACTTTTCCATACTCCAACAATGCCTTTAGATTCAATGTTTCAATGTTCCTTGTTACTTTGCTTAATTCCCTTGCCTGTAGCCTTGCAAGCTCCTCTAATTGCCTGTTTTGGTTTTCCAAATAGTCTATATACTCAATCACCGCTTTTCTTACAAATTTGCTTTCTCTCATTAAAACTTGTTTAGCTTGTGGCAATCCGAGTACGTACATCAGTTGCTTTCTATTCCATTGGTCAATATATTCACTTTCTATAATCGAGGTCGAGGAAATTTTTCCTTTACCTATTTTTTCATTTAATGGTAATAATTTTTGCTGTGAGGTCTCCAAAATATTTTGGACACCTAAGTTTTCGCTAAGGTAATTTTTAAGCCCTGTTATTTCTTCTGAAAATTCATTTTTTATTATATTAATTAATGTATCGTGTCTTAATTCAATAAATTTCCCTCTTTTAATTTCTGATTCCGTTAATGTTCCAGCCTTTGCCTTTTCTTCATATTCCTTTTCTCTAAGTTCATTGATTTTCTTTAATAAATCCCTACTTGTTATCATTTCGTTGTTTCCTGTCAATTCCATTTTCTTTCCCTCCGTCTTTTATATTTTCTGTTTCAAATAATTCTATTTCTGGTATTTCAAACAATTCTATATCTTCTATTTCCAGCAATTCAATTTCTTCTATCTCTTCCAGCTCCATTTTTTCCAATTCGGATAAATCTTTTTCCAGTAATTCCATTGTTACTGCTCCATTTCCATTCTTGCCACTTGCTTTCCTAATTTAAAAAAAGTTTCCTGTATATCTACAATTAAATCTGAAACCAAATCTTTAGCTTTCACATCGTTTCCTAATCCTGCAAAAATAATATCCAGCTTTTCCTTGTTTTTTAAATTCATTTTATAGTCTGTCCACTCTTTTATAGCCTCTTCCATTTCTCTGTTTTTTTCTTCCATTTAATCCACGCTCCTTAATTTGATTTATTCAATATTTCTTTTATTGTTTTTTCTTCCTCTGTAAATACATCAATTACAACTATGCTTTCACGTATAACGTTTTCAATATCCATATTACTGATGTTTTCCCTGTATGCTTTTTGTAGATCTTCATTGATTGTTATTTCTTCCCTTGCTACCTGTATAGCTGTAAACAGTTCAATTAATTTTTCTTTTACTTTTTCATTCTTAGCAAGTTTTAGGCTTTCGCGTTCTGCATACCTCTCTTTTTGCCATATTTCTTCCCTTATCTCGTCTGCCTTGTCGCCTAATATTTCTTCTCTTATTTTCTTTTCCATTTGCACCACTCTCCTATTTAAATATTTTCTTGATTCTGTTAATAATTTTCTTTTGTTCCTTTTCCCTTGCCTTGTCGCTGTTCTTGTTTACCATTCCTATAGCTTCAAATTTGTGTTTCATTCCTTACCACTCCATTTCAATATTAAATTTTCTGTGTATCTCCGTTTTCGATGTATCAAAAAATTATTAAGCCAACGCTTAACCTAACAATCAAATTTATTTGTGTATTTTCTTATCGCCTAGAAATGTATTTTATATGCTTTATACTTGATTTTTTATATGTTTTCTGATATGATTTGTATGGTTTATTTATTTTTAAGCATTAAAAAAATACTACAAATTCCTTTGCATTCTTAAGAAGTTTGTAGTATAATTTACTTGCTACAGTATATTTATTATACTACAACTCTTTTATCTAAGGATATACGGAGTTTGCCTTATATAACTTAAATAGTTGTATAGGGTTTTTTTTAATTCCTTTTTATAATTATTTGCTTGTTTTCTTCATCTAAAATGATTTTAATATCATTGTTTTCTTTTGACAATTCCAAAAATCTAGCAAATTCAGCTGGTATTGTTACTTTGTTCGTTGTTCCGTTTCCAGCTTTATAAAAAGTGATTTTTGCATTTTTCTCTTTCATAAAACTCTCCTATCCGTTAGTACAAACATATTATATAATATTAGTACTAACTTGTCAAGTTATAATTTACATTTTTTTCATAAATTACATTACAAACTTCTCAAGTATGCTATTTGATTGTGATTGTCCTTGTTAGTTGGCTGTTACATCAGGCCCAATTGTTTCTGATTTTCCTTTTCTCCACTTATGGGGGAAAATACGACGGCGGAAACTTTCGCTTTCATATCAGCTCAATAACAAAACTTCGTTATTCCCTAGCCCTGTATTCTGATTGATTCCGTTCATTATAACCCTTACACTTTCGGGGTATAGCCTTGTTACTACTTTCAATAAGTCCTTGTCATAATCATTCGCCATTGCATAACTAAGGACGCTCTTAAATCTGTTCTTTGGTCTTACTGTCTTGTTATAGTTATTCATTCTAGCCTTTAAATCAATGTGATACTGCTCCTTAAATACCCTGTAAATTTCATTGAATTTGCTCCCATAGTTTCCCCCGCCAACTCTTACGACCCTGTTTATAATGTCCTCTATCTGATAAGGCTGTAAATCTCCATTAAGTCCTTTGATTATTTCCTTTTGTGCCTCGTTCTCAATTCTTAACCTTTCATTTTCAAGCTCGCTTTCAAGTGCCATTTTCAAGGCTTCTATTTTGGTTAGTTGCTTAGGCTGTACCTGTCCAGTTACCACAATGAAGTAACTTTTGATAAGCATATCGTATATATCCCAACTAAAATTATCTCTAAAAGTCCTCACTATTTTTAAATATCCGCTTTCAGTATAAAGCTGTATATTATTATCCTGATTATTAGATATTTTTTTCAAAGTGCCAAATTGGCATTTTAAAAATTCATCTTTCGTTATTTCAAAAAAATCTGAATTTTCAACAAATCTTTTTCTATTTCTCTTGAATTGTCGGTTTATTTGTGCAACATCTTTTTTATGAATGTCTGATATATCCCAAGACGTTATTACTCTTTGCCCTTTGTATTCCTTAGTTTCAATCTCAACTCCATTGATTAAGATTTTGTTGTTTCCTGTCAATACTGCTAATTCTTTCATTCTTTACCTCTCCTATCTTGTTTCTTAATATTACTCGGCTAAAATTTCAGCCCAACCCTATTCGTTTATAAAGATTTCTACCACTTCATCATTGGTTAGGTTCAAATAGTCTTTAATTTTACTGATGTCATCTACACTAAATTTTAAAATCCCTTGAAATTTTTTATTAATTACTACTTCTGACTTTTTTAAATATTTCGCTAAACTCCTTTGAGTAGTGCCTTTTAAAGCCATTTTTGAATCTAAAAGTCTTCTGTTTAACATTTTTTACCTCCCAAATTATATCAATCATTGATTGATAATTTTATACCATAACAATCAATGATTGTCAATACTATTTTTTTACTTTTGTTAAATTCTGTGTTATAATTTATTAGACAATATATTAAAATGGTGGTATAACAATGAAATATAGAGAAAATTTTAGTGAAAAACTTAGAGAGTTACGAAAAGCAAAAAGATTAACACAAAGGGAAGTGGCTGAAAAAATAGACGTTTCGATTTCAATGTATTCAAAGTATGAACAAGGTTTAAATTATCCTAGCGAGGTTACTTTGCTGAGGCTGATTAACTTTTTTGATATTTCCGCAAACGAATTTGTTTTAAAAGATAGTAATACCGATATTGAACTTATAAATGCCAGCTTATCAGATATGATGAAAGATTTTAAAAACGAAGAAAGTGATGATGAGATAGAACAATTAAATGAATTGAAATTACTAGATTTTTTAGAAGAATACTTTAACTTCAAAATAGAATATAAATACGATAGTTTTATTTTTAATTATGAAAATAGAAAAATTGAAATTTTTAATAAGAATATGGTTAAATTTATAAAATTATTGGAAAAAGATATTATTTTTAATATTGAAAAATATTTTTACTTGTTAGGGTTTGAAGAGTATAACAGCGAAGAAGAAAAAGACACCGATTAATCAGACGGCAAAACTTCTGCCATCTCAAAACGACTGGGTAAATCGCCTACCCATAGTTAAAGGACTAGGCGAATTGTCTACCCCTATTAATTAAAATGTTAGGGGAGTAGTTAAAAGCGACACCCTTTGAAGTGAATAGATAAAATCTACTGTGTTGGCTTTTGTTAAGTTTTTATATCCTTACTGCATAAATCTAACTTAGGGAGTTTTTTTTATACCCTAATTCAAATTTAGTGTTTCCTAGAATTATTTTTACAACAAATCAGCAAGTTAAGATTATTTCAAATTTTAGTATTTTTTAGTAATTTATATTTTCTATTTCTCAATTTATTCATAAGACGTTCACAGACGAACGTAAAGGGGGTATCACGTTCGCTAAATTAAATTTTGGTATTAATCTATGGCTAGGGTATAAATCTATCTTAAATCGCTTAATTTTCATTAAAAAACTATTTTTATTTTTTAATTATAACGTGCTATTTGCGTTTTTATAGGCTATTCTAATAATAGGCCCATTTGTTATTAGCTGTTACTTAAATTTAAGTAGTAGCTTCAGCATTATTCTTTGTGAAGTATGTAGGTAAAACATTTTACTCACATCATTTTTGAATAGGTCTGCGGAAATTTCAGCCAACCCCAATACAATAACTTAAATTTAAGGTTTCATAAAAATTACTACAAATTACTACACAAAAATACCCCTCCTGAAATATTAGGGGAGCTTTTACCTGGTACGGAAATTTTTCGTATCAGCTTTTATAATTTACATTTTAATACTTATTCTTAAAATCAATTTTAAGGTGGCTAGCGTTTCGCTCACGTTCGTTTACAAACTTTTTGATATAAAACTATGGCTAAGATGTAAAGTGCCCTCAAATCGCCTTAAATTTGTTAATAATTAATTATTTCCGTTTTTATTAAATGGTAAAATTACTTGCAAGTTACTAAATAAGCTATGTTGGATATTTATTTAATTTTAAAAAAAACAGAACGGAAATGAAATTTGAAAAAATTAGTGTATATATTTTTTCTGGGGCTTCGAACCCGTTCGCTTTGTTTTAAGTTCTCCAAAGTACCTTTTCATTTTTGCATAAAAAAATCACAGCTAAATTAATAAACTGTGATTCTGTTCTGCTCTTTTATTCCTCTGTATTTATATATTTACCTATCGTTGTAACAAATTCCCTTGCGTCTAAGAAATAATTTGGGTACGCTTTTCGTAAGTTCTTTAAGTTCTCAACCGATACTGATACGACGTTATTTGTGTCTTCTTTGTATTCACGTTCATACATCAAATAATCTCGACTTATATTTTCTTCAGGTACTTGAATATATCTTATGCTATTGCCCTTATAATCCAATATCAGTATCAAATAGCCTTCTCCTGTGATTTCTTCAAGCCGTTTGGTTATAACTCGTAAACTGCTTAAAGTTTTCAGTATATTAAATTCCCTGTTTAGTTCTCTTAACCTATCCAGCTCTTTTGAAATTTCTGAAATATCTTTGTTCAATTCAATGTATTCTATCAGTTTACTTGATAATTTAAAAAATTCCCTATAATAAATGTCTCCCCCACCTGTCTTTAAAGATTGCTGTTTTATGCTGTCTATTATTTCAACTGAAGTAGCCCATTGATGTTGCAGCTTAGTCCTTATTTGTAATTCAATCTGATACCCCTCAAGTTTCTTTTCCTTTTTCCCTTGATACTTAAATATCTGATGTATTGACCTGTAGCCGTCCTCTTTTGGCTCTAAAATATAATTTTTTTCCCTAATAAATAAAAAATTATTCTTGTCTTTTTGCTTGTAAACTTTATTTTTTAAGTAATTTGCCACTTCTTCAGTATCTTTTATATTTGGCAATATTATTCTTGCTCCTGCCAAGTCCTGCATTCTTCCCAATCGTAGTTCTGGAAATCTTTTAAGTTTCCCTATTATTGAGGGCAATCTCTTTAATCTTTGGGAAATAATTATTGAATTTCTATTATTTGGCAACTTTATTTTTTTATTGTTTATAATACTTCTCAAGCTCCATACAAAACTTTTTATTATTTTTGAATGTTCAGCCCTAAAATCTGATAACTTTTGTAAATCCTCAATAGTTTCAGTATTTTCAACTATTCTTTTACTTATCCTGTTCAGTTCCTTTTTGGATACCTCTTTGTCATTGATATAAACCATAAAATAACTCTCCTTTCATTCGTATCAAGGCAAATTACTCTCCAGTTTCATTCTCAAATCTTGGCTTTCCAATTTCAAATGGTATTCCTTGTTCTCTTATTGCCTGTTTCAAAAATATATTTATTGCCGTAGTCAAGTTCATTCCTAAGTCCTTGAATAACTCTTGGGCCTCTTTCTTTGTTTCTTCGTCAATATTTATAGTCGTTGCACTCATCTTTATCACTCCTTAAATATTTATATTACATATATATTATACACTTAAAATATATAAAAAGCAATAAAAAAAGCCAAATCTTTACATCAGGCCCATTTATTCAAGTTCAATTATAATTTTATTTCCAACGTTCGCTCGTTTTTAACGTTCGCTGTCTCATTTTTTGTCATAACCAATCATTATTTATACTATCTTTTAACCTTTATAATCTCTATGTTGCAATGTATTTGAACGTTCCAACGTTCGTTCGCTTTTGGCTGTATTTACTGCAAATTTTTGCAATCTCTTGTGTTTCCTTGTTACCTATTCAACCACTTATCATTATTGCTCTCGTCTACTGTCTGCACCAGTTTTATTTTTGGTGCATTTTTTTAGAATTTGGTGCAAATTTTTCCACGTTTTTCCACAAAATTTTATTTTCGGTTGTTACTTCTAATTACTATATTTATTGACTTTTCTAATATTTTATAACCATTAAAATTGGTTACTTTTTTGGTTACTTTCGGTTGTTTTAGTGCCACTTTTTGCCATTAATTTTATTTTTAGTTACTATCTTTAACCCTTATTATTGCTGTGTTCTTTAGCATTTTGCAACCATTAAAATTGGTTGTGTTTTTGGTTACATTTCCAATTCTAAGTGGTTGCATTATTAAATTTTTATGGAGTAGTACCATTATGAAATACACTACTAGCCTTTGGATTGGTAATATAATTATACCATATTTTGCATAGAATTTGAATCAGCTGGAAAATAATTTACATCAAAAAAGGACTACTCAAATTTGAATAATCCTTTTTTTATTAGCTAGATTTTTTTGTTTTAAAATTGCAAAAGTAGTGGTATTTTTATTGGTACTCGCAAACCCCCATAAATAGCGACTTCATTTTTTTACTTTTTGAGGTTGGTCTCCTGTTGGTCTCCAAATTAAATTTTATACCCATTTTTACTGGCTTTCTCTTAAAAAAGAAGTTTTTTCTTCAAAACTCCTTTTTAAATATGCTATCACAAGGGTAGCATATTTTTTTATAGCTATTCTTCCTACTAAGACAAATAATACGGTATTTTGAGATAATTTTTTTTGAACTGCTAAACATTACCATATTTTGTTATATTTTTTTAAAAGTTTGGGAAAATAACCATTTACCTTATGCGTTGGTTACCTGTTGGTTACCTTTTTTGATATATTCAAAGTATGATTTTTAGACTTTTAAATAATATTTTTATACTACATCCTTTAAAAAATCTATTTTGTTAATGGATTTTTTTAATTCCTGTTCATCTACTTTAATATAATAATCATTTGTTGTGTTTATATTTTCGTGTCCTAATATATCTGTTATTTGAACTTCATTTAATTAATATTTACTCATAAAAGTTGCCAATGTTTTTCGGCAATCGTGAGTTTCGTGTTTTTCTATCCCTAATGTTTCAAGTGTTTTATAAAATTTCTCACGAAAATAATTTGTACAAATCAACTTTTTTAGATATAAGCCAAAAAAAAATCGTACTTCAAGTACGAGAAATTTAATTATAAATATTTAATAGTAATCTCAAATAAATGTCGCCAATTTGTCGCCAAACTTTTTTATAAATAGACACAAATACTTTAAAATCAATATTTTTATACAAAAATGGCGCACCTGACAGGAGTTGAACCCATAACCTTCTGATCCGTAGTCAGACGCTCTATCCAATTGAGCTACAGATGCATTTTAATTAGTTTATTAAAAAAAAATGGCGGAGAAGGAGGGATTTGAACCCTCGATCCAAGTTTTAGCTCGGATACTCCCTTAGCAGGGGAGCGCATTCGGCCTCTCTGCCACTTCTCCAAAAGTATAAATTTTAAATGGCGGGTGAACTGGGATTCGAACCCAGACATCTTGCGATTTCGCCGGTTTTCAAGACCGGTCCCTTAGCCGTTCGGACATCCACCCATACGTTACTCAGTTAGTATAGCATACATTTCAATAATTTGTCAACTATTTTTTTCGTATTTTAGTGTCTACGAGGTTTCTTCTCATTTAGAATATTTTGATAAATATTAAAAAAAAGAAATTTATATGTACTGGGAAGAAAAGTTTTCCTGAATTGAGAGGAGTAATCTTGTTTAATTCTGATAATTTAGAAGAAACTAAAAAAATGAAAGAAAATTTATTTTATAGTAAAACTACTTTAAAACTAAACTCAAAAGTTATGACTATTTTACTCAAATCCTAAATTTATATAATTTTTAGTAGTTTAATTTTAAATAGATTTGAGTATATACCAAAGAAATAGCAAATTATTAAAGAATCGAATTTAATCTAGTTTAAGTTTAATTAAAATTTTTTAATTGAAAATTTGTTTTACTAAAATATATAAAATATATAATTAAAAGAGCTGTTTCAAATTATATCTGATGACAGCTCTTTATAAAATCAAAAATATCTAATAAATTAATTTATTATTCTTTGTATTCAAAAACTAAAATTGCGCCTTTATTTTCCGTTTCAGTATTTGGTTTCCCATCAGTTCCTATTACATTTCCTTTAGTATCTGTTGTAATGTAGATTTTTTTTGTGTCAGGGCTAACAAGTAATACACGGTAACGGTTATTTGTTTTAAAGTATTTTATTACATTTCCTTGAATATTTTTACCATCGGTATTTAATGGAATTCTATATAAAGCACCGTTTTTTAACGATGTAATTAATAATGAATTTTGCCAAGCTGTTATTTTTCCATCTTTTGGATAATAAGTGATATTTTATCTCCATGACTGATACTCCAGTTAAACTTATTGATGCTATAAAAATTATCTTTTTAACAAAATTAAATTTCGTATTTTAAGTTCTTCCTTCCTACTAACAAAATTTGTTGCTAATGTAAAATTATATTTACATCAATATTATAAAATATAAAAAAAGTACTAAAAATCAATATCTATTAATTTTTTTATATAAATTTCTTATAAAATACTTGCAATTTTTGAAAAATGTGGTACACTCATAGTATGAGGTTATTCACTTTTAATTTTAGTAAAGAAATTTTTATAAATAATCAAAGATGTTAAAATTTTGTAAAGTGAAAACATAAAAAATAAATTTTATTTAAAAGGAGGTTCAAAATGTTAGGAATTATCGTTGCAAGTCATGGTGAATTTGCGGCTGGTATAAAGCAGTCAGCTTCAATGATTCTAGGTGAAGCAGAATTATTGGAGTCAGTTGTGTTTATGCCAAGTGAAGGACCAGATGACTTATATAAAAAAATTCAAGATGCCATTACCAAATTAGGAACTGAAGAAGTTCTATTTTTAGTTGACTTATGGGGAGGAAGTCCTTTTAACCAATCAAATCGTTTCTTTGAAGAAGCGCCTGAAAAAAGAGCAATTGTTGCAGGACTTAACTTGCCAATGCTTTTAGCAGCATTATCAGAAAGAGAAGATTTAAATACAGCTCATGAAGTAGCAAAAGCTATTGTTCCAGAAGGAAGAGATCAAGTTAAGGTTCGTCCTGAAGAATTACAGCCTAAAGAGGCAGTAGCTAAAGCAGCCGTTCAAGATAACGCACCTAAAGGAGCAATTCCAGAAGGAACGGTTATCGGAGATGGGAAAATAAAATTTGTTCTAGCTCGTATTGATACACGTCTGTTACACGGACAAGTTGCAACAAGCTGGACAAAAGCAACAAATCCAAATAGAATAATTGTAGTTTCAGACACAGTTTCAAAAGATGAACTACGTAAAAAATTAATCGAACAGGCAGCGCCTCCAGGTGTACGTGCACATGTCATACCATTAGACAAATTAGTGGAAGTTTCAAAAGACCCAAGATTTGGAAATACAAAGGCATTATTGCTATTTGAAAATCCTCAGGACGCACTTTATGTAATTGAAAAAGGTGTGGATATTAAAGAGTTAAATGTAGGTTCAATGGCACATACTGTTGGAAAAATTATGGTAAACAACGTACTTTCAATGGATCAGAATGATGTTGACACTTACAAGAAACTTAGAGATTTAGGCGTTCAATTTGATGTAAGAAAAGTTGCTGCTGATAAGAGAGCAGATTTGTTTAAACTAATTTCAGAAAAACAAAACGAAGGATTAAAACTTTAATTTTAGGAGGTTATTATGGATTTTAATATTTTATCAATTATTTTAATATTAATCGTCGCATTTCTAGCAGGAATGGAAGGAATCCTTGATCAGTTCCAATTCCATCAGCCAATTATTGCATGTTCATTAGTTGGACTTGCTACGGGACGTATCGGAGAATGTATTATTTTAGGAGGAGCATTACAGTTAATTGCTCTAGGTTGGGCTAACATAGGAGCAGCAGTTGCTCCAGATGCAGCTCTTGCCTCTGTAGCTTCAGCTATTATTTTCGTTAAAGCAGGTAATTTTACTCCTGATGGACGTAATGTTGCAATTGCGGCAGCAATTACACTAGCTACAGTTGGTTTAGTTTTAACTATGGTTGTTCGTACTTTATCAGTAGTTATTGTTCACCAGGCTGATAGAGAAGCAGAAAAAGGAAATTTCAAAGGTGTAGAATTATGGCATATGATAGCTCTTGCTTGTCAAGGTTTACGTATTGCTATTCCAGCAGGGTTACTTTTATTTATACCTTCTGAAATTATTCAAAGGGCATTAGGTTCATTACCAGCATGGTTTACTGAAGGAATGACAATTGGTGGTGGATTCGTTGTAGCAGTAGGATATGCAATGGTTATTAACTTAATGGCAAATAAAGAAGTATGGCCATTCTTCTTCCTAGGTTTTGCATTAGCGCCAGTAAGTCAGCTTACATTAATTGCAACAGGAATTATCGGTGTCTGTGCAGCTATTATTTACTTGAATGTTACTAATAATAAAGGTAACGGTGGTGGAGATGGAGGTTCAACTTCTTCTGGAGATCCGTTAGGTGACATTTTAAATGATTATTAATAAGGGAGGAATAGGAAATGGCAGAAAATAAAATAAAATTATCAAAATCAGATCGTCGTAGTGTAATGTTACGTTCTCAATTTCTTCAAGGTTCTTGGAACTACGAACGTATGCAAAATGGAGGTTGGGCTTATTCTTTAATCCCAGCATTGAAAAAATTATATCCAAATAAAGATGATGCTTCGGCAGCTTTAAAAAGACATATGGAATTTTTTAATACTCACCCATATATTGCTGCACCAATTTTAGGAGTAACTCTTGCTCTTGAAGAAGAAAGAGCAAATGGAGCAAAAATTGATGATGCAGCTATTCAAGGGGTAAAAGTTGGAATGATGGGACCACTTGCAGGAATCGGAGATCCAGTATTCTGGTTCACAGTACGTCCAATTTTAGGAGCAATTGCAGCATCACTTGCAACAAGTGGTTCAGTTATTGCACCGTTGTTCTTCTTCATTTTTTGGAATCTAATTCGTATAGCATTTTTATGGTATACTCAAGAATTTGGTTACCAAAAAGGTGCTGAAATTACAAAAGATTTATCAGGTGGTTTATTACAAACCATTACAAAAGGAGCATCTATTTTAGGAATGTTCGTTATGGGAATTTTGGTTCAACGTTGGACTTCAATTAATTTCCCAATGATTGTATCAAAAGTTCCTTTATCAAAGGGTGCTTATGTTGAATTTCCGAAAGAGGCTGTAAATGGTGAACAGTTACAAAAAATATTAGGAGATCTTGCAAGTGGAGTTTCTCTTACACCAGAAAAAGTAACAACATTACAAGATAACTTAAATCAATTAGTACCAGGATTAGCAGCTTTATTATTAACATTCTTATGTATGTGGCTTCTTAAGAAAAAAGTTAGTCCAATTTTAATTATCTTTGGACTATTTGCAGTAGGAATTTTAGGACACTTAGTTGGAATTTTCTAAAAATAAAGAATGACTACTAAAAATTCAATTTTAGATAATTGGAAAATCTATTCAAAAGAAGGAAGTTGGAACTAAAAAGCCAACTTTTTTCTAATTTTACACTTAAAAATTTTTTAAAACAGATTGTTTATTTATAGTTATTGCTTGATTGCATAAGTTTTAATAGTAAATAAACTATAGAAATGAGGAATAAAAGTGGCTATTTCAATGAATACAAAAGTGTTGTTCACTACAAAGGCAAATTCTTTATCGGGAATGATTGGAAATAAAAATGGAAATATACTTGTAGGTGATAAAGCCTTTGAATTTTATAATAACCGTAATCCCGAAGACTATATTCAGATTCCTTGGGGAGAAATTGTGAGAGTGAGAGCACAAATCTTTTTTAAAGATAAGTATATTCGTGGATTTTTTATAGATACAAAAAATGCAGGATCGTATAACTTTGTTGTAAAAAACGCTGGAAAAACACTAAAGACAATGCGTGATTTTCTTGGAAATGAAAAAATTGTAAGAAATAAACCTGTATTGTCGCTGAAAAAAGTGTTTGAATGGTTTAAGAAGAAATAAAAATGACAGATTTGAAAATAAAAATGGACTAACTTTATATGATAGTCCAATTTTTTTATTTTATAAATATAGTAAAACTAGTTTAAAACAGAACTCTAAAATTATGACTATTTTACTCAAACCCTAAATTATATAATTTCTAGCAGTTTAATTTTAAATGGATTCGAGTATATTATCAAATTTTGTTTCTAACTTTTTAAAAAGTATTAATATTCATATTTTTTATCGTAACCTCTAGGTGTAACCATTTTTCCTTTTTTAACAAATGTATTTGAATTTCCGATTAATACAATTGTAAGCATATTTATTTCAGAATCAAGCATTTTTTCAAGTGTTGTGATTTCATGCTCTTCAGTTTCACGTCCTGCATTTCTTACTATTGCAACTGGTGTGTCTTTTGATTTGTGTTTTAGCATAATTTCCTGTGCTTCTACAATTTGTGTTGTTCTTCCTTTACTTTTTGGATTGTATAAACTTATGATAAAATCACCTTGTGCAGCTAGTTCTAGACGTTTTTTTATTAGTTCCCAGTCTGTTAGAAGGTTGCTTAGGCTAATTGTTACATAATCATGCATAATTGGAGCTCCTACGATTGCAGCTGCAGCATTTGTTGCTGTAACTCCTGCGATTACTTCGATTTCCACATCGTCATTTTCACCAATTACTTCGTACATTATTCCAGCCATACCATATACTCCAGCATCTCCACTACTAATCAAAGCAACATTTTTACCAGATTTAGCAAGTTCCAGAACTTCTATACATCTGTCAACCTCTTTCATCATACTTGAACTTTTTATTTCAGTATTTGGGAAGTATTCCTTAATTAAATCAGTATAAGTTTTATATCCTACGATAATATCACTTTTTTCCATTGCCTCATAGGCCTTGAAAGTCATGTCTGCTTTTTTTCCAGGCCCAATCCCTACTACATAAATTTTTCCACTTTTGTTCATTTTCTCTCTTCCTTTCGTTTTTATTAATTGTATCTTCAATTCCTTAAATTATAAATTATTTATCTTTGTAATTCCTTATTTTTTTATAAAATTATCATATCTTATCAAATTATTTTACAATCAAAATAATAATTTTACAAAATCTTTAAATCATCTTCAAAAATAGACAGTGTCATACCATCTAATTTCATTTTTTTTACTAAAAATTTTCCTTTTCCACTTGAAGCCATGAAGGCGCAAGGCTCAGAAATACCATAAACTCCGATAGTTTTCTTAACAAATTCTGATTTTTCCTCAATTAAATTCTCATATTTTAAAATTTCTTCCTTATCAAAAAATTTAATTGGAATACCAAGTTCACTCATTGCTTCAAGAAGTCCTGTTTCATCAGATTTTACCCAAGCAGATGCTGCCATTTTTATAGATGAAAGTTCCAAATTTTGTTTGTCCATTGCATATTTTAGTTTTTCTAAAATGTGTTCCTTAGCAGTTCCTCTTTTGCAGCCAATTCCAATAAAAATATTTTGTGGTATAATCTTTGAAATTTCAATATTTTTTCTATTTGACACAACTATTGCTCCAGCACTGTTTTCATCGTGAGTTACAATATTCTTAGGTAAATGTAGACTAACTTTTTCCCCGTTTACAATTAATGAAGTTACTCTTTTTGCTCCTTCTAAGTCTTCTAATTTTGCCTTTATTTTTTGTGAAAATATATCTACAGCTATTTTTCCGCCTACATCTGAAGCAGTTGTAATTACAGGGATGGCTCCAATTCCGTCTGCAATTCTCTCACATTCTTCATTTGCGCCGCCAAGGTGTCCCGAAAGCAATGAAATTACAAAATTCGCATGATCATCTACAGTAATTACAGCAGGGTCAGTATCCTTACTTCTAAATTTTCCATCAATAATTCTCACAACTGCTCCAGTCGCTGCGACAAATATATGTAAATCATATTCATTAAAAGTTTTTTCAAGTAAAATCGGAACTCTTTCATTTATTATAAATAAATTTTCAATATCTTTATTTTCAAGATTTAGCAAGTTAGCTACTCTTCCTGAAACATAGATATGTAAATCCTTATATACGTTATCCCTTATCTTTAGACATGTGTTATATCCATTTTTACTAACACAGTAAATTGCTGCTCTCATTTCTTCTCCTTTTTTTATTTAGTTTTTAAAATATATTTTTATAATTATTCTTCTAATTTTTCCATTATTTTATAAAGTTTACTTTTTTCTAATTTTTTTGAAAACTCCGAACTTTCTTTTTCATCATCTGACACTAATATCATCATTATTCTCAAATACATATTTTCTAATATTATATTGTATTTTATTGAATCTTCTGTCATTTTTTCATTATTTGCAATATTGTTTAAATAATAATTGGTTGCTTCTCTTATAGTTTTTGTTTTAAAACCTGAAGATTCCTTTAAATCTTTTTGCATTATTTCATTAATTTTTGAAAGGTTTAATAACAAGTCAAAAGAATAAACTAATTCATCTACAACACCAAATTCTCTTTTATTTTCCTCTGACTGAAAGAACTCTTTAACAATTTTCATTTTTTCGGCTTGGTTTTTAGCAATTTTCTCTATTTCTTTCATTTTTTTTTCGTTATTTACTGTATTTAAAATAAAATCGTTAAAATTTTTGCTATTATTTAGCAGGTCTATATCCATCATTATTATTTCAATTAAATTATAGACAGCAGGTTTATCCTTATATTTTTCTTTAATTTTATCAAAATATTCTTGAGATTTTTTCTTTTCCCCCATTTCATAATAATACAGTCCTGTTGCACTCCATTTTTGAAAGTCAGTAATTCCTTTATCTTCTAAGTTCTCCTCATTTATTTTTTGAGCTTTTAAGATATTTTGTCTTCCACCTTTCTTCAAATACATTGCTGATAAATACTGCTTAATTATGATATTATTTTTATCTTTTTTCAGTAAGATTTCTGCTCTGTCAATCAAACTGTCAATTTCATCTTGCTGTGGAATAATAGATATTTCACCTCTTGAATCTAGCAGAAAATCTGATGTTTCATTAATTATGCTTTGTTTCACTCCTCTTTTTGAAAGTGTTTCCTGAACATTTTCCCTTAAAGTATACGCATTCAGGCCAAAATTTATTGTTAAAAAAATTGTAATTGCGTAAATTATTTTTTTCATAACCAATTTTCCTTCCTTTTTTTTTATTTTTCTAAAAAATTTTTAAACTTCCATTCTAAACACATTAATTACAGCAGTTTCATAAGGATGAGATTCTTTTACTAAATAATACGCCAGTTCTTCAAAATCTCTCTTTACCCGAAATCGCAGTATTTTTTCGTTAGCAACACTCACTTTTCCAATTTCCCCATCGAAAGGACTCCCGCCTTCCAGCGTTTTCCAATGTCCAACAGCATCAGCAGTAGAATAGACATCTGCATAGAATCCTTCTGTCAAAAGTGAATATTTTTGCAAGTTTCCCACAATTTTTTTCACATAATTTTCTGGTACAAATACTTCAAAACAGCTATATTTTTCCTTAAATTGCAGATTTGAACTAATAACATCATCATTTTCATAATTTAGAGTTAAATAAAAGAACGGGGAATTTTCAAACAATAATTTTAAGAATATTTTATCGCCTTCCCACAATTTCAAATCTAAAATTTCATCTTTTGAAATCCATTTCAAATCGCCTTCATCACACTCCTTTTCTGTACCAGAAAAATTAGAACTTGTGTAAACATACATAAACAAAGGGTCGTCTTTATTGTAATTAAAAATTACAATTCCACGATATTCATAACGATTTAGCGTATATCCTGTTTCTTCCCGGATTTCACGTATTAAGCATTGTTCAGGTGTTTCTCCCTTTTCCAGTTTTCCGCCAACACCAATCCACTTTCCCTTATTTATATCAATTTCTTTTTTATTTCTGTATAACATCAAATATTTATTATCCTTTTCAAGATAACATAATGTCGCAATCATATATTTCTCCTATTTTTATAATTTATTTTCCAAATATTTTTTCAAAATCGGAATATGACTAATTTCAGGAGTTTTGCTCGAAAAAACCATTGTAACATTTTTTGAAAGCAGTTCAGATTTTATTATTTTTAAAAATTTATCAAAATTAGGATTTTTTTCCAATTCATTCAGATATCCTGCTGCAAATGTCTCAAAATTAATTCTTCCTTTATGGTAATCTTCTCTAAGTTCCTTTGTAGGTGTAATCTCTTTTGCCCAGTAATCAATTTTAGCATCTTCCTTTTTTATTCCCCTTGCCCAGAGTCTATCTGCAAATACTCTGAAACCATCAGTTATTTCAGATTTTTCATAAATTCTTTTCCAGTTAAGCTTATTCATTTTTTTGTCCTTTTTCTGAATTTATATCTTTTATAATTATATCATACTTTTGTAAAAAATACTTTTAAATTTTGTAATGACTTCAAAATTAATTTTATATTATTTAAAGAGCAGGAAAAGCATTTTTTGAGAATAAAACATTCTAGAAAATTAAAAAAGACTGTTTTACAGAGATATTCTTGCAAGACAATCTTTTATATATATCATTTTAAAAATAATGAACTGCTTTAAAATATTTTTTATTTTAATTTCCATGCTGCTGGTGAAAATAATATTAACATTGGGAAAATTTCTAGTCTTCCCGCAAGCATCCCAAAACTAAGGATTACTTTTGAAAAATTGTTTAGTTCAGCAAAACTAAATGCAGGTCCCACTTTTCCTAGACCAGGTCCAATGTTATTGAATGTGGCGGCAACTGCACTAAAGGCTGTTATGAAGTCATCTGTTGAATAGGAAATCATAAGGAGAATTCCTCCAAAAATAAGTGAATAGACCAGAAAGTATACTGCTATGCTTTTTTGCATATTTGAGTTTACTGCCTTGTCATCATATTTTACTGTAACTACACGGTTAGGGCTTATCATTTGAATTATTTCAGCAAAATAGATTTTTACCATAAGTATGACTCTTGATATTTTTAGACCTCCGGCTGTAGAGCCTGCACATGCTCCAAAAAACATTAGAATCAGAAGTATAACTTGTGAGAATAATGGCCATTTTCCAAAATCGGCTGTGGAATATCCTGTTGTTGTAATAACCGAGGAAACAGAGAAGAATACATCTCTTATGCACTTCCAGATTGAGCCGTATGTTTGATATATATTAAAAACTATTAGTGCGATTGCTCCAAAAACTATTAACAAATAATATTTTAATTCTTCATTTTTAAAGACATCTTTTACTTTTCCAATTAAGATAAAATAATAAATATTGAAGTTTACTCCAAAAACTAGCATTCCAATTCCTAAAACAATTTCAACATAAGGGTTGTTATACGGTAAAATGCTCCCATTTCTTACCCCAAAACCACCTGTTCCAGCCGTACCAAATGCAAGAAGCGAAGATTCAAATAAGTCCAGCCCTCCAAACATTAATAAAATTATTACAGCAATTGTCATTACAATATAAATTTTATAAAGCATTCTGGCTGTTGTTGATAATTTGGACACCAACTTTCCAAATGTTGGACCTGGAACTTCTGCCTTCATTACGTGAACTGAAGTCGCAGAACTGGGGAAAATTGCAAGTGCCAGAACTAGCACTCCCATTCCTCCGACAAAGTGAGTAAAACTTCGCCAAAATAAATTGGAATGGCTAATTTTACTAAGATCAGTTATTATACTTGAACCAGTCGTTGTAAAACCGCTCACAATTTCAAAAAAGGCATCTATAAACGACGGTATTTCCTTTGTGAATACAAACGGCAATGCTCCAAACATAGACATTAAAATCCACGAAAGTGAAACGATTATATAGCCTTCTCTTCCCTGAATCCGCTCATCTTTAGGAAGTTTTGCTGAAAGCAGAAAGCCAGTTGCCAGAAGGAGAAGTATTACAGAGCCGTAAGCAATTTTATATTTTGCGCTTTCATTGTACAAAAAACTTATAATTAGAGGTAAAACCATTAATCCAGCTTCAAGTATAAGTATTTTTCCGATTATGTAACCTATCATTTTTTTATTCATTTTTACTCCTTAAACTCGCTCAAGTATATCGTCAAAATCTTCTATTGAAGGAATTGTCGAAACTATCATCACGCTGTCATTACTTTTTATCATATCATTTCCACCTGGAAAAATCATTTTTCCATTTCTCAATATGCTTGCAACCAATGTTCCTTTTTTTATTTTCAAGTCTTTTAACGGAATATCAATAGCGGCACTATTTTCATTAATTTCAAAAGTAATAAGTTCCACTTTATTTTCAAGTCTGTATAATAAGCTCATTGTAGAACTTCGCATATCGGTTCTTGATCTTACAACACTTATTATCATATCAGAAATAACTTTTTTAGGTACGACTGTTGAAGTCCCTGTGCTGCTTTCCAATATTGGAAGCAATAAAGTCCTGTTCATTTTTGTAATCAATTTGGCATCTGTTATAGAATTTGCAAACATTGAAATGACTGCATTTTCCTCATCGCTGTCAGTAATGATTACAACAGCATCATAATTTTTTATACCTTCCTGAATCAAAAATTCCTGATCTGCTTCATCTCCCCGTATTACAATAGCTTTTGAATATGCTTCACTCAATTTTTCAGCACGTTCTTTGTCGTTTTCAATAACCTTAACTTTATTTTTATTTTCCAGCAGCTTTCTAATCAGATAATGAGAAATTGTCCCGCCTCCAATAACTATTGTTGACTTTATTTTTAAATTGCTTTGTTCAATTTTATCATAAAATTTACGTACTGCATCAGTAGACCCGGCAATATAAATAATATCGCCTTCAAGAATTGTAAAATCTCCACTTGGTATAAATATTTCGTTACCTCTTTTAACAGTACAGATTATTATCTTGTCTTGTGAATCAAATTCGAGATGTTTTAACTGTGTTCCGTTCAAAAAGCTATGTTTTTCAACTTTTATTGAAATAAAATTTGCTTTTTGCCCAAAAAAATTCTCCACACTTAATGCTACTGGAAACATCAGCTTATTGGCAATATTTTTTGCTGATTCAAATTCAGGGTTTAACATAAGTGAAATTCCCAAATTTTCTCTTACAAACTGCATATTAGAACTGTACTCAGGATTTCTTACCCTTGCTATCGTAAATTTTGCTCCTATTTTTTTTGCAATAATTGAGGAAATTATATTTAACTCATCAGACTCTGTTGCTGCAATAAAAATATCGGCACTGTTTGCACCAGCTTCTAACAGCGTTTCGTATGAAGCTCCATTTCCAACCATTCCTGTTATATCATAATTTTCCATAAGTTTATTTAATACTTTTTCCTCTTTTTCAATTAAGATTACGTCGTTTCCCACCTCTGACAGTTCGCTGCAAAGTGATTCACCAACGACACCGGCTCCTGCTATAACTATTTTCATACTTTATACTCTCTCTTTTTTATTTTTTATTTTTCCAAATATTTTGCAATTTCCTTTGCATAATATGTAATAATGGCATTTGCTCCAGCTCTTTTCATCGCATACATCTGCTCCATTACTATTTTCATTTCGTCAATCCAGCCATTTTGAGCCGCCGCCTTTACCATCGAATACTCTCCAGAAACACTATAAGCCACAATCGGCACTTCAAAAGTATCACTTACTTTTTTTATTATATCAAGATATGCCATTGCAGGCTTTACGATTATAATGTCTGCTCCCTGCCGCAAGTCTTCATTGACTTCATCTATTGAATCCTTTGAATATTGAAAGTTCATTTGATAAGACTTTCTATCTCCAAACTGAGGCGCTGAATCTGCAGCATCTCTAAAAGGTCCATAAAATGCTGATGAATATTTTACTGAATATGCCATTATCGGAATATTTTTAAAATTATTTTTAGCCAAAACTTCAGAAATTTTTTCCACACGTCCATCCATCATGTCTGAAGGTGCCATAATATCTGCTCCTGCTTTTGCATACGAAAGTGCTGTTTTTGCAAGAACTTCCAAAGTTTCATCATTTTTTACGTAGCCATTTTCGTCAAGTATTCCACAATGTCCGTGACTCGTGTACTCACAGCAGCAAATATCACAGATTACAAGAAAATTATCATATTTTTCCTTTATAAATCTAACTGCATTCTGAACAATTCCATTTTCATTATATGCTTCTGTTGCACAAGCATCTTTATTTTTCGGAATTCCAAAAAGCAAAATCGAATTTATCCCCAATTTTACTAATTCATCCAGTTCTTCCGAAAGTCTGTCAATAGAATATCTAAAAATCCCTGGCATTGAAGGAATTTCACTTTTGATATTTTCTCCTTCTTCAATAAAAATTGGATATATTAAATCATCCTTTGCAACATATACATCTTTTACAAGATTTCTTATTACTTCATTTTTTCGTAACTTTCTATGTCTTTTAAACATTTTTGATTCACCTTTTTTCATTTTACTATTTCTAAAATTTAAAATATTTATTTTTCTATTTTATCAAGAACCTTTTGAATTTCACTTTTCATAGCACGTGAACGCTTGCAGTTCTTTCCGCTTGTAGAAATTGCAATTTGAAACTCATCATTTTTCACAATTCCTCCAAACATTGCATTCATTTTAGTTTTTGAAGACACATTGTTAATCAATATTCCTTTGGCATCACAGATTTGTGCAATATTCTCATTTAAGTGCTCGTCATCTGTAGCAGCAATGACTAGAAAATAACCTTTTATAGCCTTTTCTATATCATCTTTATTATTTTCAATTTTTTTGTTATCCTGTATTTTTACATTTTTGAGTTCTAATATCTTTTCCTCCTTAATATTATCAGTAATAACTGTAACATCAGCTCCGTATTCTAGAACTTTGCTGATTTTTTTTGATGCAACTTTTCCTCCTCCAATAACTAGAATTTTTTTATTTTCCAAGTTTATAAATAATGGAAACCACATATTTTAATGCTCCTTTCACTTTTTATCTGATGACAATAGGATAACATATTATAAGTAGAAAAACAAGCAATTTATAACATAATATTTTTTTCACGAAAAATATATAAATAACGTGATTTTTTTCAATAAAAATGCTAAAATATAAAAAATCTAAAAAATAAAAATGGAGAAACTTATGAAATACATAAAAAATTTTTTTGAACAATTTATTATTTTAATTCAATTTATGACTCGTATTCCTATTCCGATAAAAGTAGATTACAGCGAAAAAAAGCTGGGAAAATCAATCAAATTTTTCCCTTTAGTTGGATTAATTATCGGATTAATTCTATATTGTACACACTTTTTAATTGCAACCTATTTAAAAAACATTCTTTACAGCAAGACAATAATTGCTGTAATTTTAATAATTGTAGAAATTATGACTGTTGGAATAATTCATATTGATGGGCTTGGCGATACTTTTGACGGACTTTTTAGTTATGCGAAGAGAGAAAGAATGCTGGAAATTATGAAAGATTCTAGAATTGGAACAAATGGAGCTGTAGTTTTAATTTTATATTTCATTGCAAAAATAGCCCTTATCTCTGAAATTATAGCAATAAATCCTAAATATTTAATAATTTTTCCAATCATTGCAAGGTTGTCAACCTCTACAAACACTGGACTTACAGATTACGCCAGAAAATCTGGAATGAGCAACGCCATAATTTCTGAAAATGGTATTTTTGAAGTAATCTTTTCACTTATTTTAACCAATATCCTAGTATTTTTTATAATTGGTTCGAAAGGTACTGTTACTGTATTTATTGCACTTTTATTTATAATTTTATTTATGCTTAATGTACGGAAAAAAATTGGAGGGATAACGGGTGACACAATGGGGGCTTCTCTTGAGTTGACTTCGATTTTAGTGTTATTTCTAGGAATTATTTTTCGATAATAAAATGGGATAAGCAATATATAGTAAAAAAGAAAGGATAAATGAAATGACAGAAATTTTATTTATAAGGCACGGGGAAACAGACTGCAACAAAAAACATTTATATTATGGGCATTTGAACCCTAGTTTGAATGAAACAGGAATAAACCAGTTAAAAAATACGAAAAAGAAACTTGAAAAAATGAATGAAAAAATTGATATAATATTTTCAAGCGACTTAAAACGATGCCGAGAAAGTCTGGAACTTTTGGAAATTGACAAAAATATAAAACAGCATTTTTCTGAAAACCTGCGAGAACTGAATTTTGGGATACTTGAAGGAAAAACTTACAAAGAGATTGAAAACCAGTTTCCACATTATGTAAATGAAATGAAAAATAACTGGAGAAATTTTAAGGCAGAAGGTGGAGAAAGTCTTTCTGATTTGCAAAAACGAAGTGTAGAAAAAATTAATAAAATAAAGAATGAACATAAAAATAAAAAAATACTTGTCGTAGTTCATGCTGGTGTTATCCAATCCTTAATAAGTTATTATTTATTCAATAATCTTGATGGCTATTGGCAATTCAAGCTGGATAACGGAAGCATTACAAAAATGACTGTTATGGATGACGGATTTATTTATTTTAATTATATTAATAAATAAAATATTAATTTTTTATAGTTTTATTTTTAACAATCATCCAAATTTATTAAAAAAAATTAATCAATTAAAATTTATGTTATAATATATTAACTCCGAATGTTAAGAGGTGAATAAAGATAAGAGTAAAAGAAACTATCAAAATTCTTTTACTAATTTTACTGAAAGTATTGAGATACTTAATTGAAAATTTCCTGTAAAAGGAAAAGAGAGTGTTGCACCACTCTCTTTTTTTAATCTCCAAATGTTAGTTAGTTTTATGGAATAATTGTATCACATAAGTTATTTTAAATCAACTAAATTATTTTTTAATTTTTTTAAATCTGTAAATTAAGTAAATGTAATAAAAAAGTAAAAATAATATAAAAATAAACACTTCAAATTTTATTAAATTTGTTATATAATATTCAAGTAAATATTTTTATAATAAAAGGAGTATGCGTTATCCTAAAATTAACGTAAATCTATGAAAGGAAGAGAAAAAGTTTTTAAGGCAATGGAATTGTTGACAATAAAATTAAAAAAATTATTTTCAGAAAATATAAATAATATTTTTGGCGCCGATTATGCAGAAAAAGTAGATATTCAGAATTCCACAAAAAAGGAATTTGGTGATTTTCAGACAAATTTTGCGATGGTTAGTTCAAAATTAATTGGTAAAAATCCACGAGAGATTGCAAATATGCTTGTAGATAATTTTACAGAAAATAATATTATTCAAAAGTTGGAAATTGCAGGACCAGGATTTATTAATATTTATTTGAAAAATAGCTTTTTAAATGAAGAGATTAAAAAAGTGGAAAATGAAAAATATGATTTTTCCTTTTTAAATACAGATAAAACTGTCATTATTGATTATTCTTCTCCTAATATTGCCAAAAGAATGCACATTGGACATTTGAGAAGTACGATTATTGGGGATTCTATAAAAAGAATTTTACAATTTTTAGGATTTCATACACTTGCTGACAATCATATTGGCGATTGGGGAACACAGTTTGGAAAACTTATTGTAGCTTATAAGAATTGGCTTGACAAAAAGGCTTATGAAGAAGATCCAATTGGTGAATTGGAAAGAATTTATGTACAGTTTTCTGATGAAGCTAAAAAAAATCCTGCTTTGGAGGATGAGGCTCGTGAAGAACTAAAAAAACTGCAGCTTGGAGATGTAGATAATCAGAAATTGTGGAAAGAATTTATAGATATTTCGCTAAAGGAATATAATAAAATTTATGATAGGCTTGATGTAAACTTTGATTATTACTACGGCGAATCATTTTACAATGATATGATGCCATCTATATTAGAAGAATTAAAGGAAAAAGGCATTGCGCGTGAAGATCAGGGAGCATTGGTTGTATTTTTTGAAAATGACAAGCTGCCACCTGCAATTGTGCAGAAAAAAGATGGTAGTTTCTTGTACACAACTTCTGATTTGGCTACAATGAAATTTAGAAAAGATGAACTAAATGTGGATGAGGCAGTTTACTTGACAGATGATAGACAGCAAAATCACTTTAAACAGGTTTTTGAGATTGGAGAAATGATAGGAGAACCTTATAATTACAAAAAGACTCACGTTATATTTGGAATTATGAGATTTGGAGATGGAATGATTTTTTCTTCCAGAAGTGGAAATATAATAAGGCTTGTTGATTTGTTGGATGAAGCAAAAACTCAAGTTAAAAAGATAATTGATGAAAAAAATCCGAATATTCCTGAAAATGAGAAAGAAAATATTGCTGAAATTGTTGGAAGCGGAGCTATAAAATACTTTGATTTAAGCCAAAATAGGACTTCTGATATAACTTTCACTTGGGACAAGGTACTAAGTTTTGAAGGTAACACAGGGCCTTACTTACAATATACCTATGTGCGAATTATGTCTATTTTTAGAAAATTAAAAGAAGAAGATGTTAATGTGAAAAGTGAAGATATTGTTTTGGAAAATATCAATGGTATTGAGCGTGAACTGGCAGTCGAACTGTTGAGATTCCCGCAAGCAGTAGTAAAATCTTACGAAAGTTATCGTCCAAATATAATAGCAGACTATTTATTTGATACAGCAAAATTATTTAATAATTTTTACAATTCAAGTTCTATTTTGAAGGAAGAGAATAAAAAAGTTATGGATGCACGAATTTTGCTGGCAAAAAAAACTGCATTTATTTTGAAAGAAGGGCTTAGACTTCTTGGAATAAGTACAGTAGATAGAATGTAAATTTAGTTGTAATTTTGAAAAATTAGTAAATAGAAAGTTTACTTAACTGAAAAAGAGGAACAAATTAATCAAAAAACAATTTTGATTTAATGGTGGTTTAATGATAATGGTGTATACTATACTCAGATCGATTAAAAGATCTGAAACCTCAATTAACCCCCCCTTTTATAAGACCTCTTTTTTAAGAGGTCTTTTTTACTTATTTATAATTAATTTCTTAACGTCTATAGCCTAACAAATTAAAATGATAGGTTATTACGAAAAGAATTAATAAATTATTTGATAAATAAAAATTTATAGAAAAGAGGAGAAAAATGGCAAAACAACAACAACAATTTCTTTATGATTATAGAAATGACCATAATGGTGAAGGCAATAAAAAACTAGTAAAAATAGCAAGTGTCTTGTTTATTATTTCGATATTGCTAGTTGTATTTTCACATTTTATTTTAATCAATCAAAAAGAAAAATTTGAAAAAGAAATTCCAGTATTAAAGGAAGATAAACAAAAATTGGAAAAAGAAGTAGAGGCTCTTAATGGTAATATAAAGCATAGTGAAGAGAGTTCTAAAAAAATTGAAGAATTAATTAATAAATATAAATAAGAAATGAGAGGGATAAGAAATATGAAAAAAATATTTTCATTTATAGGTATAATACTAGCCATTACTGGATTTTTATATTCAGGAATGCATATTTTTGGAACAACTGGAAAGTACATGGAGTATCGTGGTTTAAAATCAAATGTAAAAAAATTATCAGAAGAAAAAGATAAAAAAACTGCTGAATTAGCTGCAGTCACTAAAAAAAGCGCAGATGTGAAAGCGCAATACGAAAAACTGAAAGCTGACAAAAAAATAAAAACAGTTTATTTAACATTTGATGATGGACCTTCAGCTCATACTGACCAAGTTCTTGAAATTTTGAAAAAGAATAATATAAAAGCAACATTCTTTGTAATTGGAATTGGGAAAAATTATAATGACTATAAAAAAATAATTGATCAAGGGCATGTACTTGGATTACATACTTATTCACACGAATATAAAGAAGTTTACGCAAATGAAGAAAGTTTCTTTAAAGATCTTTATAAAATAAGAGATGCTGTAAAATCAACAACAGGTTTAGATGTTAAAATAACAAGATTTCCAGGTGGATCAAGTAATGCAAAAGCTTCAAAAGCTTTAAAGACAGCTATAATTAATAGAATGACAAAAGAAGGGTATGTATACTTTGACTGGAACTGTGATTCAACAGATGCTTCTGGAAATAATGTTCCTGTAGAAAAACTTGTTAAATATGGTATATGTACAACACATCCTGATATTAATGTTTTAATGCACGATACAAATGCTAAAAAAACTACAGTTCAAGCTTTACAACAAATAATAGATGGATATAGAAAAGCAGGTTATACATTTGAAACATTAAATGTAAATAGCCCTAAGATTCAACACGTTAAACAGCCTGAAATGAAATAACTAAGTAAAAAAAAAGTAATTAAACATTAAAAATGTGATATAATGTAGAAGTTGTTTAAACTTTAAAATTAATTCTTTTAAATGTTAAGCAATATAACATTTATGTTATAAAATTTTATTATTTAAGGAGAAAATTAATGAAAAAAATAGTTACTATTTTTGCAGGTTTAGTAGTATCACTATCAATAATCGCAGAAACAAATACTAATAACAATATAATTTACATAAAGAACGAAACGATAAGAACTGTAGATAATGGTACTGACTTATACGCTGCAAAATCAAACACTTCTACAAAAGAAAAAACTTCAAATTCTGGAAGTTCTAAAAATTCACAAAGTGGAGTAGCTTCATATTATGGTAAAGGATTGCATGGAAGCAGAACAGCAAATGGAGAAAGACACAATAGAAATGAAATGGTAGCAGCACATAGATCTCTCCCATTTGGTACAAAGGTAAAAGTTACAAACTTGAGCAACGGAAAAGAAGTTGTCGTAAGAATAAACGATAGAGGGCCTTTTATTAAGGGACGTGTAATTGATTTAAGTTATGGAGCTTTTTCAAAAATAGAAAATCCTGGAAAAGGAATTACAAAAGTAAAACTTGAAGTTTTAAAATAATTACTTACTATTAAAAAATTTTTATATAATTCTAAATTAAAAGAAAATGAGGAAAGGTGGAAAATACATTGTTAAGCGGTAAAATTGCATTAATTACAGGTGGTTCAAGAGGAATTGGTAAGGAAATCGCACTAAAATTTGCAGAAAATGGAGCAACAGTAATTTCTGGAGATTTAATAGATCCTGATTATAGCCATGCAAATGTTTCACATGTAAAATTGAATGTTACAGATAGAGAAAATATAAAAGAAATCGCAAACGAAATTAAAGAAAAATATGGAAGATTGGATATTCTTGTAAATAATGCAGGAATTACAAGAGATTCTTTGCTTCAAAGAATGAAGGAAGCAGACTGGGATTTGGTAATTGATATTAACTTAAAAGGTGTTTACAATGTGATGCAAGGTTTTGTTTCTTTATTATTAAAGAGTAAAGCCTCAAGTGTAATAAATATGGCTTCTGTTGTAGGAGTTGATGGAAATGCAGGACAAACTAACTACGCAGCTACAAAAGGTGGAGTAATCGCTATGGCAAAAACTTGGGCAAAAGAATTTGGTAGAAAAAACCTTAGATCAAATGCAATTGCACCAGGATTCATCGAAACAAATATGACACATGTATTGCCTGAAAAACTTATAGAAACTGTACTTGCAAATACTCCGCTTAGAAAGATGGGAGATGCTGAAGATGTTGCAAATGCTGCATTATACTTGGCAAGTGATATGTCTAAATTTGTTACAGGGCAAGTTTTAAGAGTTGATGGAGGATTGAATTTATAATTCAATAAATTCATTTAAAAATGGCAAAAAATAAAAAATTATATGCCTATTTCATTATAGATACAAATGAAAATGGAATACTTGAAAGTTGGACAGATTGTCAAAAAAAAGTAAGTGGTAAAAGAGCCCGTTATAAATCATTTAAAAATTTTTCTGAAGCACAAGAATGGTTGAATTCTGGAGCAAATTATGAAAAAAAAGATAAAAGTGATTTGACGAAACTGTATTCTGAGCTAGAGCGTGATGCAATTTATTTTGATGCAGGAACAGGTCGTGGCAACGGCGTAGAAGTCAGATTGACTGATTTTGACGGTAATTCGCTGCTTTACAAAATTATGAATGAAAAAAATATTAATGAATTTGGAAATTATTATGTCGCTGATACTAGAACAAATAACTTTGGTGAATTAGTCGGTATTTATACAGCTTTTGTTTATGCCAAAAAATATGATACAAAGATAATTTGTGGAGATAGTTCATTAATTATTGAATATTGGTCAAAAGGGCGATATAATAGTTCTAATCTCGAAAATGACACGATTGAGCTTATAAAGAAAGTAACTTTAATGAGAAATGAATTTGAAAAACAAGGTGGAGCCGTGAAAAAAATCTCTGGGGATGTCAATCCTGCTGATTTAGGTTTCCATAAATAAACTAAATGAAGGAGGCTTTTCATGAAAAAAATATTATTAATGGTAATGATGTTAACAATATCTGTAATTGGAACAGCTGCAAAAAAAACTGTAAATAAAACTTTTGAAGGTCAATATACAAAATCGACAAATACATTTACCTATGTAAAAGATAATTTAGTATTTCCGAATAAAGTAATTACTTACACAGTAAAAGATGATTCTGGATTACTGGATCAAATTTATAGTTTTATTGAAAAGAAATATGGAGTTACAGATACAGATATTGTTGTTCTTAATGTTAATGGGACTATTTCCAATAAAAATGGCTTAGTAACTATAAAAAAGATAAATAATTATCAAATTCCTGAAGACAGATTGCATGCATTAGAATATGCATCACCAGCATCAACAAATTCTAACAATAGTGAGAATACTGGGTTATCAAATGATGATACTCCAAATTTAAATGATACAGGTTCTTTTTTTAATCAGGAAACTGGAAATTAATAACAAAATAGGAAAATAGAAACTTTTTTCAAAATAAAAATGAATTAAGTTTCTTTTTTTTATGAAAGAAAAATTATAATTTTAAGTATTATTGGCTATTAGTATTAAACCCTGTTTGAAAATAGTAATAAATTTTTATTTTTCAAAGAGGATATATAGTAAAACTGCTTTAAAAACAAACTCAAAAGTTATGATTATTTTATTCAAACTCTAAATTTATATAATTTTTAGTAGTTTAATTTTAAATAGGTTTGAGTATAGTATAAATTAAAAAAAGTACCTCTAAACTTTTTTACTTTACAAGTTTAGAAGTACAAATTATATTTTTGGTTTCACAAGTTTTTTCTCTCAAAACATTAATCTCTTAGATAAATCAATTTTCTTTTTATTTAATTAGGCATTAACAACAAGATTTATTAATTCTTCGATAGTTTTTGCACCAACTGATTTTTGCTCTCCATTTATAAATACAACTGGCACTGCCTGAATATCTTTTTCTTTTGCTTCTTCAAAGAATACAGCACTATCAACCATAGTTGTTGTAATGTTTTTATTATTTGTTGAAATTAAATTTAAAGCTTGAACAACATCTGGACAATGTGTACAAGATAATGAAATAAATGTTTCGATATTTATAGGTTTATTAACTGATTCAACTTTTGAAAGCTGCTCTCCTTCCAGCTTTTTACCTAATCCTGCAAGTCCTAAAACTGCTAGAATAAAACTGTTAAATTCATGTCCGCCAGGAATTCCTGAAAAATTAATCCCAGTATTTTCTCCATCTTTTAAAATTGTAAAAGATATTGGACGTGTAATATTTGCTTTTTCTAAATCAGCCTTATCATTTTCAAATGATTTTTTTATATAATTTACTTTTTCAGAAATTGCATCAACTTCCTTTAAGAAACTGTCTAGTTCATTTGATTTTTCGCTATCATCAAGAAATGATACTAATTCAATATTTCCGTTAATATTGTCAAAATAACCTTTTAATTGTTCTACAATATTGCTATCCAGTAAAGCCATTTTTTCTCCTTTCTAAATAGTTCAACTTTATAAATTATAAAAAACTAAAAACTACTAGATTTTACCTACTAAGTCTAATCCTGGTTTTAGTGTAGCTTCTCCTTCTTTCCATTTTGCAGGACAAACTAATCCTGGATTATCAGCAACAAATTTTGCAGCTTTTGCTCTTCTTACTAATTCTGAGGCATCTCTTCCGATTCCTTCGTCATTTACTTCATAAGCAACAATTTTTCCTTCAGGATTTATAACAAATGTTCCTCTATAAGCCAATCCAGTTTCTTCATTTAAAACTTCAAACTCTCTTGAAATTGCTTTTGTAGGATCTCCAATCATTGTATATTTTACTTTTCCAATTGCTTCAGAGTGATCGTGCCATGCTTTGTGAGTAAAGTGAGTATCTGTACTTACTGAATAAACATTAAATCCTAATTTTTCCAATTTTTCCCTGTGATCTTCTAAATCTTCCAATTCTGTAGGACATACAAATGTAAAATCAGCTGGATAGAAGACTACAACATTCCATTTTCCTAAAAAGTCCTTTTCAAAGTTAACTTCTCTAAATTCTTCGTTTTGATACGCTTGAGCTGTAAAATTTTCAATCTTTTTTCCTATTAAAGACATAATTTCCTCCTAATTTAATAAATATTATTATTTTGAATTTGAAATGATTACAAATATTTCTTGATTACATTATATCATAAAAAAATATTTTGTCAAATAAATTTTTATAAAAATCAATGAAGCTGATCAAATCCTTCTCCAAAAACTTTTGTCGTATCTGTGACAGTAACAAAAGCAGAAGGATCGTGTTCTTTTAAAAATTTTCTTAATTGTATAAATTGTCTTCTTTCAATAATTGTTATCAAAATATCTTTTTCTGCTCCAGAAAATCCTCCAACACCTTTAAGAACAGTGCATCCTCTGTCAAAGTCCTTTAGAATATAGTTTAGGACAATATCTTTATTAGATGTAATAATCATAATCTGTTTACGTGAATTAAATCCTTCAATGAATTTGTCGGTGATAAAACCAGTTATGTAGACACTTAAAAGCCCAACAAGCCCAAGTTCTATCCCAAATGCAAAAATTGCTAGCAGAGTAACAATTGCGTCAACAATGAAACTGGACATTCCATAGCCAATATGACAATATTTGTTAACAATTCTGGCAATTATTGAAGTACCTCCAGTAGAAGATTCATATAAGTAGATGATAGTTACTCCCAAAGCACAAATAGTGCTTCCGAATACAGTAGCTAAAAATATATCCTTTGTAAGAGTGTAATTTGGATAAAATTTTTCAAAAAGAGAAAGAAAAACAGATAAAAGTACAGTTGCATAAATACTTTTAAATCCAAAGTGCCCGCTAATTACAATAAAGGCTAGCGTAAATAGGATTAGATTGCTAATGGCTACAAAAAGCCCTGTAGAAAATCCAAATATGCTGTTTACAACCAATGCTAATCCTGTTACTCCTCCGCTGGCTATTTTGTTTGGGAAAAAGAAAAATTGGAGTCCAATTGCAAGAATAAGAGTGCCTAGTCCAATTAAAAAATATTCTTTAATCAATTTCAAAATTGTTTTTTTATTCATAAAAATCCTCGTTAAAAGTATTTACGTTAGTTTAGGATAACGCATAATCCTGTTTTTTAGATATAAAAAGCGAAGTTTTGAAAAAGCATTTATTTAATAAATGTTCTTATTTTTTAACTTCGCTTAAAATTATTTATTAATATAAATCCAGCTTGTATGTCAAATAGTATAGTGGTTTATTTTGATTTTTTACTGCAAAATCATACTCATTAAATACTTTTTTTACTTGAGGCATATCTTTTTGAAGTTGTGTTGACAAACTGAATTTTTCTGTAATCATATTTGTAAGAGATCTTAATTTTCTTGAAAAATCTTCTTCTAAATAGATACTTTTTACAGCGTAATTTTTACGTAGCCCTAAATCTTTTGCCATTATTTTTATAACTTCATCAAGACTTGCAATGCCATCAACTAAATTTATATTTTTTGCTTCATCTCCAAGCCATATTTTACCTTGTGCATAGTTTTCAAGAGTATTCTCGTTAATTTTTCGATTTTTAGAAACACGTGACTTGAATTCCTTGTATGTCTCATCCATTGATTGAGTAATTTTAGCACGGGATTCTTCAGATAATGGGGTAAAACTGTCATAAATATCGGAATATTTTCCTTTTGAGACTGAATTTGAATGAACTCCATATTTATTCTGTGCATTGTAAAGTTTTGGAAGCATTGAAACTACTCCTATTGAGCCTGTAATTGTGGCATTATTTGCAAACACTTTATTTCCAGCCATTGAGATGTAGTAACCTCCAGAAGCAGCAGTATCAGACATTGAAACATAAATTGGAATATTCAGTTTTGTCAGTTCCTGATAAATTACTTCTGAAGCAAGAGCTGAACCTCCGCCTGAATTTACACGAAGCACAATTCCTCTTAAATTTTTAGTCTTCATCGCTTTTTCAACTTTTTCGAGAATATTATCAGGCGTTATAACTCCTTCTGTAACTCCACTTGGATCGTATAGAATTGAACCTTCAGCATAAATTACAGCAATAGTTCCATTTCTAGGATTTCCAACATCTTGATCTTTTACTCTTTTTTCGTAATAGTCAGTAATATCTGCTACATTATCTTCACGGATATTTAAACGTTTTGTAAAATCAGAAAAATGTTCTAGTTTATCAACTAAGTTTTTATCACGGGCTGCAAATGGTGTCAAGCCTGTATCGGTACCATTTACAATATCGTTATTTAGTGCATTTTTATCAATCTTACGATTTTTGGAAATATCAGTGATGAACTTATCATATCTGTTTTCCAGTATTCTTGTAAGTTCTGAACGTAATTCAGGAGTCATTTCATTTCCAGTATAATTTTCACCATAAGACTTGTAGTTTCCAATACGCACAACTTCCATATTTACCCCTAATTTATCAAATAAGCCTTTATAGTAAATATCTGAATAATGATAACCTGTTAAATCTAAACTTGCTGAAGTTGATGGAACCATTATAACTTCATTTGCAATGGCAGCCAGCTTGTAGTTAGCGTTTGTAATATAGGCTCCAAAAGCGTATATTTTTTTATTATTTTCCTTTAATTCCTCAAATTTCTTTGAAAGTTCCTCAATTTTTGAAGATGATAAATTTATTGTGTCTAGAGAAATAATAACACCTTTAACTTGCCTATTGTTTTTTATGTCATCTAAACTTTGGAGAATATCCATATAAGATAGATTCTCTCTTTCTGAAAAAATGTCTGAACCTATGATTTTGTCTTCATTGGCATCAGAAACATTAAAGAGTATATACTCATAACTTTTTTTTGCGTTTTCCTTTTTAGCTTTTGAATTAAAAATAGCAATAGCTGAAATTCCAATAATGATAGTTATAAATATTAATAATGAAAGCTTCAGAAAAAATGAATATATTTCTTTTAATGTGTATATCAAAGCTCTTTTGAAAAAATTCCAAAATTTCATTTTTTATTTTCCTCCTTATATATTTTGTGTTTTTTAAATATTTTATATAAATATGACAAATTATATCACTTTAAGTAATAAATATCAATTAAATTTTCCGCTTGCTAAATACCTAAATTTATGCGATAATTTAAAATATTAAGTTTATGAAAAGGAGGTATCCGAATGAGTGATAGAATAGTTATTACAGTTATCGGAGCGGATAAATCGGGAATTGTTGCGAATGTATCGACAAAGTTAAGTGAACTTAGCTTGAATATTATAGATATAACACAAAAAGTTTTTGAAAATGATATTTTTGCGATGATTATGCTTGTGGAGGCTCCTAAAAATACGGATATAAAAGGATTGCAGGAAGAGTTTAAGGCGGTTGAGGAAAAGATTGGAGTAAGAGTTTACTTACAGCATGAAAATATTTTTAAGGCGATGCACAGAATATAATTTTTCAGAATTTTTCGAGAGTAATTATTATAAGAAATTTAGGAGGGAAAAATGAATTTATTACCTGATGAGATACTGGAAACTATAGATATGGTAGAAATGCAGCACCTTGATGTGAGAACCGTCACAATGGGGATAAGCCTACTTGACTGCATTGATGCAGATGCTGAAAAAACAGCAGAAAATATTTATAACAAAATTACGGAAAATGGAAAAGATTTGGTAAGAATTGCCGATGAAGTGGCAAGCAAATACAATATGCCAATTATTAATAAAAGAGTTTCAGTTACTCCAATTTCAATAATTGGAAATGCAACTAACGCTAAAGATTACACAATTTTTGCAAAAGCACTGGATAGAGCGGCGAAAACAATCGGAATTGACTTTATTGGAGGATTTTCGGCACTTGTGGACAAAGGTTTTACAAAAGGTGATGTTAAGCTGATAAACAGTATTCCGAAAGCACTTTCTGAAACAGACAGAGTTTGCTCCTCTGTAAATGTAGGCTCTACAAAGTCAGGAATCAACTTGGATGCTGTAAAAATGATGGGGAAAACTGTAAAGGAACTGGCTGAACTTTCCAAAGATAAAGACGGACTGGCAGCTGCAAAATTTGTCGTATTTACAAATGCTGTACCTGATAATCCGTTTATGGCAGGTGCATTTCATGGGGTAGAAAATCCAGATGTTGTGTTAAATGTTGGAATTAGTGGGCCAGGGGTTGTAAGACACACACTTGCTAACATTTCAAAAACGGCAAAAATTGATGAAATAACAGAAGCAATAAAAAAAGTAAGTTTTAAAATCACAAGAATGGGAGAATTAATTGGAAAAGAAGTTGCTGAAAGACTTGGGGTTGAATTTGGAATAATTGACTTGTCACTTGCACCAACTCCAGCAGTGGGCGATAGTGTTGGAAATGTACTGGAAGAATTTGGACTGGAAGCAGTCGGAGCTTATGGAACAACGCTTGCACTTGCAATATTGAATGACGCTGTAAAAAAAGGCGGAGCAATGGCTGCGACTCGTGTCGGAGGCTTAACAGGGGCATTTATACCGGTAAGTGAAGATCAGGGAATGATAGAAGCTACAAGCAAAGGATATTTGACACTTGAAAAACTGGAAGCAATGACTTGTGTATGTTCTGTCGGACTTGATATGATAGCCATTCCAGGTGATACCTCTGAAGTTGTAATTTCTGGAATAATAGCAGATGAAATGGCAATTGGAATGGTAAACAGCAAAACTACTGCAGTCCGAATAATCCCAGTTCCTGGAAAAAAAGCTGGCGATAGAGTAGTGTTTGGTGGACTTCTAGGAGAAGCAGATATTATAAATATAAATAATTTAGACTGTTCTGTGTTAATTAATCGTGGTGGAAAAGTGGCTCCTCCAATTCAGGCATTAAAAAATTAATTTAAAAATACAACAAATAAAAAATAGAAAGTTAGGATTTACTCTTGGCTTTCTTTTTAAACTATAATTTAAAATAAGGAGTAATAAAATGTATCATATAAAAGATGAAGAATTTTTAAGAGGAAAAGTTCCTATGACAAAAGAGGAAATCCGTTTTGTAAGTCTTGGGAAAATGGAGATGAAAGATGATGATATTTGTCTTGACATTGGTGGCGGAACTGGTTCTGTCAGTATGGAAATGGCAAGATTTGCACGAAATGGAAAAGTTTTTGTAATTGAGAGAAATGATGAGGCAGTTGAGTTAATTCATAAAAACAAGGAAAAGTTAGGATTGGACAATATTACTGTAATTAAAGGAATGGCTCCAGATGGACTAAAAGATGTAAATACAAAGTTTAATAAAATTTTTATTGGAGGTTCTGCTGGAAATCTGGTGGAAATTATAAAATATTCTTATGATAATCTTGTTGACGATGGAATTTTAGTACTAAACTTTATCGTGCTGGAAAATATTTTTACAGCTGTTGAGGAATTGAAAAAATATGACTTTAAAGATGTGGATATTTGTCAGTTAATTGTGAGTAAAAATAGAAAAGTTAAAGATTTTAATATGATGATGGCAGAAAATCCAATTTATGTGATTACTGCAAAGAAATAATAATTTAAATTTGTGTAAAACTCTGAAAAGATATTTATTTATCAAGAATAATCAGAGAATTACACAAATTTTTTATATTATTTAATTTTATACACTTTACCAAATGACATTCCTACACCTTGGTTTGAAATATCCCATCCATTATTAGTCTTGCTTAACATTACAAAACCTGAACTTTTCTTATATGTTTTAATTTTTTTAATTTCAGTATGAGCGGTATCTGCTGTTATTGAAAAAACATCTTTTAAGTACAATTGTTCCTGAATTTTTGATGAAGATTTTTTTGAAATTTCACTTATATTAAATCCATATTTTTGTTTAAATTTAAACCCAATAGTTTTAATAATAGTATTATAGTCTTTTTCAGAAAGATTTTTTACATTCGATTCATAAGAAACGGCTGCAACTGTATTAGAACGATATTCAATTTTCGTAATTATAAAAGAAGCATCTTTAAACTGCTCTTCCATTAAAATTCGCATCACTTTAACTTCATTAGGAGAAGTAAAGCCTAAAAACGCGGTAACCTCTTCGTCTGTAACTTGAAATAAATTTTGTGTATTTAGCAGTTTTTCAATCTGAGCGTTATTTTTTTTCAATTCACTTTCACTAAGGCTAACTTTATCACTGCGAAAAACAGGATAACTGAATAAGAATGAAGATATAGCAAAAGTCAAAATAGCTATCAGTAATTTATTTTTCATAAAAATTCTCGCTTTCTATTTTTGATTTATAACTACGTTAATTATAGCATATTATTTTTGAAAAACAAGCTGAAAAATTATATTTGATTTTAGATAATTTTTTGGATAATTTTAACATAAAATAATTTACATAATATAAGGGATATGATATAATGTATGTGAAATAAAAAATTTGAAATTTCATTTATAAAAATATTTAGGAGGAAAAATGGAAAAAAAACTAACGAAATCAGCATCTGATAAAAAAATAATGGGTGTATGTGGTGGACTTGCAAAATACATGGATAAAGATTCTAACTTAATAAGAATAATAGCAGTTGTATTAGCAGTTCTTACAGGAGGATCATTAGCAATCGCATATTTAATAGCAGGATTTGTTTTACCTGAAGGAGAATAATTCTGAAATAAAGATAAACTGTATATCAAAAGTCTATTTTAAAAAACATTGAGTTTTTATAGAAAATAGGCTTTTTTTTGTAAATTAATTTTAAATATAGTAAAACCTATTTAAAACTGAACTAATTTATTAAATAAAACAGAAGTACCTGCTTCTTCTAGTGTATTAAAATTATAGGCTGTGTCTTTTAATTTTTTCTTCATATTAGCCCATAATTTTTCTATTTGGATTTAAATCCGGCGAATATGGCGGAAGAAATAATAGATAATGCCCCGTTTCCTTAATTATCTTTTCTAATATATTTTTTCTATGAAATCTGGCATTATCCATCACTATTAGAGTTCTCTTCTCTAATTTTTCAATATCTCTTAAAAGTATTTCCCTGAACCATTCTTCAAAAAATTCACTTTCCATTGTTTCCCTATATATCATACTTCCTATCAGTGCATTGCCTATTTTTCCAGCAACCAGATTTATTCTTGAATATCTTAATCCTCTTTTCTTCCCTTCAATACATATTCCCCTTTTACTCCAGCCGTATTCACGGTAGTAATATTCGTCAAAGCCTGTTTCATCAATATAGATTATTTCCCTGTCTGAACCTGCTTCTGATAATTTTTTTAAATATACATTTACTTTTTTCTCGTCCTGCTCCCTGTATTTTGTCTGTTTTTTTTCTTGTGTATCCTAATTTTTTCAGTGCTACTCTCACTGTCTCCTTTCCACAGCCTGTTAGAAAACAAAAAAAATAGCAGTAATAAAAATATCCCTTTTATATTTTTCACAAAGATCTTCCACCTTTTATTTATTAACATAAATTTTTTCTGAACATTAAAATTTCAAAAAATATGTCTAAATTTATTATAACAAAAAAGACTGGAGTATACCAGTCCGATTTTATTAAATTATATTTTTACACTTGACAAAGAGCCTTTTTTAAACTTCTATTTAGCTTTATTAACATTTCTTAAATATAAAATTCCGCCATAAGGAACTAATTTCAGTCCTTTTATTCCCGGTCTTTCGAGAATAACACGAGTAATTTCACCATAGCCCATTTTTGCTGCCGGATTTTCTTTCTCATATATATTTTCGGCTTTGACTAAAACATCTGTTTTGACGTTAATATCTTTTGTTTCAGAGGCAATTTTTATAAGTTTGTCATATTCAGAATTAG
>CAUQGN010000013.1:0-44687 GCA_963517565.1 uncultured Leptotrichia sp.
TTACCATTGCGTCTGCAGCTTCTACTGCCGCTACAAGTCCTTTTGTTTCAATCATTCCTAGTGCATTTAATGTTGCCATAGTTTTTCCTCCTAAAAATTTTATTTATAAACATTGTTTATATGCTCTGCTCTTTTCAAGTCTTTAACGCTATATTCGCCCTTTTGGCAAAATAGTTTCTACTTCAGCATGTGGACGTGGGATTACGTGAATTGAAATCAATTCTCCTACTCTTTCAGCAGCCGCAGCTCCTGCATCTGTTGCAGCCTTAACCGCTCCAACGTCTCCTCTTACTAGCACTGTTACTAGTCCTCCACCTACGTGCTCTTTTCCAATTAAAGTAACATTCGCAGCTTTTACCATTGCGTCTGCAGCTTCTACTGCCGCTACAAGTCCTTTTGTTTCAATCATACCTAATGCATTTAATGTTGCCATAGTTTTTTCCTCCTAAATTGTTTTATTAACAAAATATTCGAATTTTTCACCTCCTTAATTTTTCTAAAAATCAATAATTTATCTATATATAAAAAATTATTAATTGACAAAAATAAAAAAGGAACTAAAAAAATAAATAATTTCTCAAGCTCCTTTGCTTTAAATATTATTGTTCTTAAATATGTTTAGTTTAGTTGATTTTTTCACTATTTAATAGTCTTTTCAAAAGTTTTGCATACCCCATTGTAATACAACTTCCATATTGAGTATACTATGATTTTTCATTTTGTCAATAGCATTTGAAAAAAAATTTTTAAATTCATATTTAATTTTGTATAACTAATTTTAAAAAATACAAAAAAGCTCTAGCCTTTAACTGACTAGAGTTTTTATACATTTATGACAAAACTTCTTTAATTCTAAATCTAAAAGTTTTGACAATTTTACTCACATCCCACAACAGTTAAAAAATCTGATTTTCTTACTTTCATTACAACAAGATTATCAACTGTATCCTCCTCTTTATTTTTCCTTTTCGGACTTACTGCATCAATAGTTTTTACAACTTTCTTCATTTCAAATTTTTCATTTAATTCTGCCTGCTCTTTCTGTGCATTTTCCAAAAAGTACAGCTCAAAATGATTTTTTATTTCAAAAATTCTCTGAATTTTATATTTTTCAGCAAATAATTTTAATTTAATGCTTAAAATAAATTTTTTCATCTGCTCTGGAATTTTTCCAAACCTATCTCTAATTTCATCAAGCAAATCAGTTAATTCACTATCTGTTTCCAGCATTGCAAAACGTTTATAGATATTTAGCCTTTCATCCTTTTCAATATATGTTTCTGGAATAAATCCTCTTTTATTTAATATGATTTCCACATTTTCAATTTTTTCAACAAACTCGCCCTTTTGCTTGCGAATTTCCTCATTTAGCATTTTTATATATAAATCATATCCAAAAGTTTCAATCGTTCCGTGCTGCTTATCTCCCAAAATTTCCCCAGCGCCACGTATTTTCAAGTCTTCCATCGAAATTTGAAAACCTCCTGATTTTATTCCTTCCACTTTTAGCATGCTTTCTTCCTTTTGACGTCCCTGCTTTGTAATATTTCTCGTTTTTAATAAATAACAGTATCCTTGCCTGTTGCTACGCCCTACACGCCCTTTTAGCTGATACACCTGCGATAATCCTAGACCAGTAAAGTTTTCAATCAGAATGGTATTGGCATTTCCCACATCAATTCCATTTTCAATAATTGTTGAAGCAATCAGAATGTCAAACTGCCCATTTTCAAAACGTAACAACTTATCCTTTATTTCCTTTGGCGGAAGCTGTCCATTTATAAATTCTATTTTTACAAAGTCTGGAAGCATTTCCTTCAGTTCCTTCAATTTTTCCTTCATATTTTTTACATCGTTATAAATATAGAAAACTTGCCCATCACGTGACAGTTCACGAAGTATTGCCATTTTTATTGTTTCCTCATCCCAATCGAGAATTTCTGTTATAATGGGAAGCCTGTTTGTTGGAGGTGTGTCAATTATGGAAATCTCTCTGATTCCAAGCATCGCAAGATTTAATGTACGTGGAATCGGAGTTGCAGTTAATGTCAGCACATCCAGCTTTTCCCTTTGAGATTTTAACTTTTCTTTAGCCTTAACTCCAAATTTCTGCTCCTCATCAATAATTAAAAGCCCTAAGTTCTTAAACTGCACGTCATCACTTAGAAGCCTGTGAGTTCCAATAACTAAGTCAATAATTCCACTTTTCAGATTTTTTAAAATGTCCTTTGATTTACTTTTCGTAAGCCGTGATAAATTCTCAATTGTAATCGGATAATTTTCAAATCTTCTTTTAAACCGTTCAAAATGCTGTTCCGCAAGCACCGTAGTCGGAGCCACCATAACAACTTGCTTTCCATTGTCAATCGCTTTGAATGCCGCTCTCATCGCAACTTCCGTTTTCCCATATCCAACGTCTCCACAGACAATCCTGTCCATTATTTGCGGACTTTCCATATCCTTTTTCACATCATTTATGGCATTTCTCTGATCTTCTGTTTCTTCAAATGGAAAATTCGCCTCAAATTCCTCCTGCCACACAGTATCCTTCTGATACACAAAACCGTTCTGGCTTTGCCGTCGTGCCTGTATTTTGATAAGTTCTGCCGCAAATTTCTGAATATCTTCTTCGAGTTTTTTCCTTTTTCGTTTAAATCCACGTGTTCCTAGCCTGAATAATTGCGGTTCCGTATCATTTGACACATATTTTTCAAGTCTATCCAGTTTTTCCACAGGAATATACAAAATATCCTCGTCAGCATACTTGATTTTCAAATAATCCCGCTCTTCCATTGTCTGAATTCCCTTATAAATTCCAACACCATATTGAACGTGGATTACATAGTCACCTTCTATAATCTGATTGACTTTTTTATATTTTATAGCTTTTGCCGTTTTTTTCTTTCGCTCGTAAATATATCCGTCAAGCTCCCTGTCTGTCAGTACAATAAAATTATTTTTCCTATTTTTATTATCTGGATTTTCTGAATTATCATTAAAGACAAATCCTTCAAACAGCTCATATTTTTCAATTTCAAGATTATTTTCCTTTTCAGTCAGAATTTGCCCATATTCACTCATTTTCTTCTCATAGTTATTCGTAAAAATATAAACATCTTCAATTTTTGACAATTTTTCAAGCCTATTTTTATCCCTAAAAGTCTCAATCTGCTCCTGCGAAAAATTTTTAGTCTGCACAAAAATACTTTTTTTCTTCAGGTTTTCATATCTCTTTCGATAAGTTTCCTCACGGCTTCTGTCAAGCAGGATAAACTCTTCCATTTTATAGTCCAGCAATTCTTCATTTTCAATAACAATCGTTACATCTTCCGCCCTTAATTCGTCAATAAGTTCTATCAATTCATAATTATTTCCAGAAAGCAAATTTCCAAAAATCTTTATTTCTTTCATTTTTTCCACAGAAATCTGGCTATCAATATCAAAAACTCTTATACTTTCCAGTTCATCACCAAAAAACTCGAGTCTAACAGGATGTTCCAAGTCTGGCGGGAAAATATCAAGAATATCCCCACGTCTGCTGTACTGCCCCTTTTTTTCAATCAAATATGAATTTTCATACCCATTTTCCACAAGAAATTCCACAATTTTCGTAAAACTATATTCTTTTCCAGTTTCAAAGGAAAAAAACTTAACTTTTTCAAAAAATATATCCAAAGTAATCTGTAAATTCACAAATAAAATAAATTTTTCCTGATTTTTTAAAATATCCAGCAGTCTTATATTTATTCCTGTAATATCTTCCTTATTTTGTGAGATATTTTCAAAAATATCAATTATTTTTTTATCTTCTAGCTTATTTATATTCTCTTTACTATTTTTTTTACCAGTTTTAGATGTTTCCATTAAAATATCTTTTTGTTTTTCTGACATTTCATAGTAATTTTCCAGCATTGCATGATAATTTTCCAAATTTCTGTTGGATGTGGAAATATAAATTATTTTTTTCTTTTCTGAACATAATAAAAACCACGGAATTGCACCGCGGTAAAAATTATTTTCAGATTGTAAAATATCTATTTTTTTATCTTTTAATTTTTCTATTTTATCTAAAAAACTTAAGTTAAAGTTCATAAAAAGCCTTCCCTATTTTTATCTGTTGTTGTACAATCGCCATATTCCATAAACTACATAAATGTAAACAATATATGGCACGAATCCAAAAGTATGCAAATACGAAACAGCAAATACAAGTATCACAATAATGATTGCAAAACCAATTCCCTGTATTATTTCAGCAAATGAAATTGATTCAACACCAAATACATTTGGCTTAAATATTGTATTTATCGGTCTTGTAAAAGGATTTAAAATTAATACTGAATATATAATTGCTTCTGTATGAATTCCCAGAAACCAGAATATTACCGTAGAAAGTCCTGCTAAAAATCCAAAAAACACTTTTCCAAGTCCATGCTGAGGAGTAGTAAAAGTATCCGTCAAAACGAAAATTCCCATAAAGATTACTTCTCCAAGGGAAGTAGTTACATTGACATTATGACTAGAAGACACATAATATCCAAAGAAAATTGTAACAAAAAATGCCACTGATACATGCCAAGTTATCTTTGTTCTAAAAATCAGATATATAGCCCCCAAAACCATTGCAATTATCGAAAATTCACCAATTATTCCCTTGTTTATTAAAATCAAAGATGCCAATCCAGATATTTTCTCATTAGAAATATTCAAAATTTCTGAATTAGTCCAGGCTGTAGAATTAGACGCAAGAACTGCAGGGAAAAATGTTAATACAAATAATTTCCCCAAAATTACAGGATTAAAAATTTTCTTATCTGTTCCTCTATATACAACTTTTCCAAATAATGTTGCCATCCCTCCAGCAAATGCCGCTACATGAAGCGGTGTAAATGGAGCAAGTACAAATCCTGTTAGAGCTCCTATTACAACTCCTGAAAAATCTGTTAATGTATCCCTGTTCTTTTGTACTAATAATGAAAATATTATTTCTATCAGTTCTGAAGCAGCAACTGCTGATAATATCACTAAAACCGGTGTTATTTCATACACAAAAAATGCTACAAGCAACATGGGAATTAGAGATACTATAATATCTATATTTGTTTTTGTTAAATTTTCCTGTAATTCTCTTCTTTTACTTCTAAACATACTAAATTTCACTACCTTTCTTTTCTATTTTGATATTTCCTTGATTTAATAAACATAATTTTTACAATTTCTATTCAAATCTTAAACTTAGATTCAGTTTTTGCTCGTTATATTTTGAAAAATTTGAATATGTACCGCCTTTATTCCGAAGAACCTGAATCTCCCCCACCTGACGAAGACGATCCAGAACTGCTGCTTCCGCTACTGCTTCCACTATTACTGCTGCTTCCAGATGATTTTGGAGCAGAATCCTGAGATTTAACTTTTACTGCTGTCTCTTTTGGCGCTGCTGAGGAATCATCTCTTAAACGACTATGTTTTGGCGCTTTAGATAATCCATTTTTATTATTTCTTCTATTTTTTCTATTTTCTTTTTTACTGTTAACCTTATTACTTTCATTAAGAGCAAACGCTTGATTTGTAGAATCTTCGGTTAATGCCACAGGTTGCTGTGGAGATGTATTTACTGCTTGTTGCTGCACTTGAGGTTGAGGCTGCGCCTGAACATTAGATGCCACAGGTTGTTGAACTGATTGCTTCTGTACAGGTTTTTTCTCTGTTTTTTTATCTTCTACTTTCGCCGTTTTCACTTCCTTAACTTCCTTTATTCTATCCCCCACTTTTTTAGTTTCATCTTCCAGCTGTTTTACTAAATTTTCTGAACTCTTTGAATCTTGACTTCCAAATGCTACTAATACAACTGAAACCAAGAACAAAATTACACTTCTTATCTGTTTCATGTTTCTTCTCCTTAACTTTTTTATTTTTTTTAGTAAAATATAATTTTAAATGTCATAATTTTGTCTTTTTATTAATTTTTGATGTTACTATCAAAGTTTTTGTTATATAATGCTTTGTAAATTCCATCTTTACTTAATAATTCATTATGACTTCCTATTTCTTTTATTTCACCTTTCTGTATCACTACTATTTTATTACTATTTTCGATAGTTGTCAACCTATGAGCGATAATAAATGTAGTTTTTCCTTCCATAAGTTTTTCAAGCGCGTCCTGAACCAGCTTTTCAGACTCATTATCAAGAGCCGAAGTCGCTTCATCCAAAATTAATATTTGAGGATTTTCTAAGATTGCACGCGCAATTGCAATTCTCTGTTTCTGTCCACCAGATAATTTTACTCCCCGTTCTCCAATTTCTGTATCATATCCATCAGAAAGATTTTTTATAAATTCATGTGCATTGGCTTGTTTTGCTGCTTCTACAACTTCCTCAAAAGTAGCATCCTGACGGCTATATTTTATATTACTAAGTATTGTTCCTGAAAATAAAAATGTTTCCTGTGGTACAATTCCTATTGCTTTTCGTAAACTTTTAACATCATAATTTCTAATGTCAGTCCCGTCAATTTTCAAAGAACCATGAGATACATCAAAAAATCTTGGAATCAAATTGACAAGTGTAGATTTTCCCCCACCGGAATTTCCGACAAAGGCAACTGTTTCACCTTTTTTAACGGTTAAGTTAATATCCTTTAATATTTTTTCAGGATTGTCTTTATATTTAAAATCAACATTTTCAAAATTTATATCATTTGAAAAATTTTGAAATTTTACGCAATTTGGATTATTTACAATAGATGGCATTTCTTCAAGAATTTCTGAAACTCTTGTAATTGAAGACAAGTTTACACTTATTGCGTTAAATCGAGTTATAGCACGTCTTGCAGGTGTGTACATTGATGAAATGGCACCTACTATTGTAATAAATTCTCCTGGTGTAAAATCACGTGCTCTCAATACCCGATAGCCTCCAAATAGCAATAATAACGCTACAATTATATAATTTAAGGCTTCCATTATAGAATTGGCTTTTGCATTGTATCTTGCTGTTTTTATTGCAATCTTTTTAAGGTTCTTATTTTTTTTATTAAAATCTTTTATTTCAGATTTTTCTGTAGCAAACGCTCTTATAATTCTAATACCTGATAACGTTTCCTGTAATTTGGAATTTAAGTTATCTATTGCCTCCTGCCTGTCTTTTCCAGAACGTTTTAGCCTTTTAGCATATCTTTTAACTGTTACGATTAAAATTGGAGTTACTATCATCACTCCAAGCGTTAAGTCAAAATCTACAAAAAATGCTATTCCCATACACACTATGACTTTTATTATCTCAGGTATCATATTAAAAACTTCAAGTATAATAGAATTTATATTGCTGGGATCTGTCATTACACGTGTCATCATATCCCCTACTTTTTTACCTGCAAAATATTCCATATCCAAAGTCTGTATCTTATTATAAATATCAGTAACAATATCCTTATAAATTGATGCAGAAATTACTGTTGAAAATATAGTATTCCAGTACATCAGCATTGCACCAATAACAGCAAGTAATATCATTGCTCCCGCAGCATACAGAATATCCTTTTCATTTCTTCCTGTAATTCCTTTATCAAATAGTCTTTGTATAAGTAATATTGGAGCAGATGAAACAAAGGATGACATCGTTGCAAGCAGAATATTCAGTATAATTAATATGTAGTATTTTTTTATATATTTTTTGAGTTTTTGAATTCCTCCAAAATCTAATTTTATGTTTTTCATATATTTATTTGCCTTTCGTTCTTTACTTATGCATTAAGCCTTATAAAATTGAATAAAAATTCATAGTTTATTTTTTTCAAAGTCATTGCTTTCTTCTTAACTTAGCTCAATTTTTGGGCTCAAATAAATCTTAACCCTCTTTTTATACATTAACTGATTAATGTTTTTTTATAAAAATATTCCGCAATTTTCTATAATATACACCGCTACCATCAGCCAATTCCTTTTTAAATTCATCAAAACTTTCAAAATCATCTCCACTTACTCGATAAATCCAGTTTTTATTAAGTTTTAATGAGTTTACACCTTTTCTTGTAGTAATAAATACATCAACTCCTAATTTTCTTATATCTTCACGGTTTCCTTTGTATCGGTGTCCCCAAGGATAAGCCAGACAATCTGGAGTTTTTCCAAGTTTTTCTTGAATAATTCTTTTATTTTCCAGAATTTCAAATTCTACATTTTTTCTAAATTCTTCTTCACTAATTTTGTCAAAAAATTCATTTTGTTTTTCTTTAAATAATTTATTCAAAAATTTCTTTTTTTCGCTTCCAGATTTATTATTTTCCTGAAGTTGTGCAATATTTCGATATTTTTGTACAAAATCCTTCTTTGGTCTGTATCCAGGAATTGAAATTTTACTTCTTAATTTAAATACTGGAAGTCCATTTAACTTTTCCATATCTTTTTTTTCATCATAATTTCCTTCAAAAAATAAACTATGACTTTCTCTTTTAAAGTATGGCGAACTTTCATTATCATAAAAAGCAAGCACTTCAATGTCCTTTATTGTTAATTGATGCGAATGTGTATGAAGCTGAAAATCAATCAATCCGCTTTGATACATTTCCTTAATCTCGTCCCAATTGAGATAAGCCTCATCTTCTCCAATAAACTTTGTATTTAAAAATATTGTTGCTTTCATATTGTATTTTTTTAAAATCGGAAAAGCCAAAGTGTAATTATTTTTATATCCATCATCAAAAGTTATTAATATTGAATTTTGTGGTAATGTATAATCTAAATTCTTTAATTCTTCCATTTTAAAAGTTTTTTTATCTTTTATCCATTTTATGTGTTCTTCAAATTCATCTGCAAAAATTCCACCTTTTCCCTTTTCACAGTCAATACCATGATACATGAGACATAAAACAAAATTTTTTCTAGTTTTATTATAAATGATAAATACGAAAAACAATAAAATTATTATCAAAAATAAATATATCATTTTTTCCATCCTTTATTTACATGTAGTAAAATTATCTTAAATACTGAAGAATTTTTATTTTAAAAATTGTTTTTTATTTTAATAAATATTAATTTTATATTTTAATATAGATTAAAAGTTTAAACATTTATTCTTTTCGATTTTGTACTATTTAAGAAACAAATTCAAGAATTATAAATATTTAATCCAAATCTAAGATTGTTTAATCTTCAAGTTTGATATTAAAGGTAAAATGAAATTATTATAACTATATTTTACCTATATTTTATACGAAACATAAAAAAATAACAACTAAAAAATAAGAAAAAAAATTATTAAAAAAATATTATAATTTTCCTTTTAGTTTTAAGATTTTTGCTCTGATTTTTTTTATCAATCTATCAATTTTAAAGTTTAATACAGTATTTTTACGATTTTTACTAAAATGCACATGCCTTTTATTTCCAATGTGAGTTACATAAGGTTCCTTAAAAAATACTGTTTTAAATCCCCGCTCTTTATAAAAATCAGACAAAATCTCTTCATATCTTTGATTTTCAAGTTTTTCATGAAGCCCAAATAAATCCATATCCTTTTTTCTTCTTAAAGCTGGATTATAAGTAAATATTTCCCCTTTCACATTGTAGTAGTGCTTACCTGTTTTGGAAATATAGTCTTCATCGTAAAAAAAATCTTCCTTGAAGTCAGTTTTTGAACGTAGTCCAACAACTAGAATTTTTTCATCTTCCTCCATTAGTTCCATTGATTTTTCAATAAATCCTTTTTTAAGAAATTTCCAGTCATCTTCACAATGAAAAATATATTCAGTATCAACCTCACGGTAAGCCTTATCAATTGACTTTAACTGCCCCAATCGTGTTTCATTAACTATAAGCTTGAAATTATTATTTTTATCGTTATATTTTGAAATTAATCTCTCCAATTTTTTTCCTTCAGTACTGTCTTCTGTAATTACTATCTTTTTAATTGGATAAGTATTGTATTCAAAAAAGCTGTCAAGCGTTTCTTCCAGCAAATCGAACCTTCCGCAGCTAGTTATTACCAGCGTTACTTCTTTCATATCTATCAAGCCCTTTCTTAGCTTTTGTTTTTTTATTTTCTATTGCATTTGCCAAATATTCATCATTTTTTTTCAACCTGCTTCTATCATTTTCATTATGATATAAATGGCAAGTCAAAGCCTCAAACTTGAGTTTTTTCTTTTTACATCCAATATTAAATAGCCTTACAGCGAGTTCACTGTCTTCTCTTCCCCACCCTTCTATCTCTTCCTCAAAGCCATTTACTCTAATTAAATCATCTTTAAAGAAGGACATGTTGCAAGATCTTACTCCACGTAAATTTCTATCTACTTTTGTAAAAATTTTTGAAAGAAGTTTACTTCTTACCATATTCATATTGTTTTTAAGTCCTTTTGTAAAAAGATTTATTTTTTTGCCTTCCATTATTTCCTTTGCCACAGCTGGTGAAGTTATAACTCGTGAACCTTGAATAAAACAACCTCTTTCCATATTTTTTATATGGTCTTCAATAAAATGCCTATTTAATATCAAATCGCCGTCTATTATTATTATGTAGTTTCCAGTTGCCTTGCTTATTGCCCTATTTCTAGACATTCCAGCCCGAAATCCCTTATCTTCCTGCCATGAGTGAATAATATTGCTCTTAGGATAGCTTTGCTGAAATCTTTTTACTAAATCTATTGTTTCCTGCTTTGAACCATCATCCGCAATTATAATCTCCTTTGGAGCGACAGTTTGTTCTAATGCACTATTTAGACAGGCTTCCAAAGCTTTTGGCCAGTTGTATGTAGTAATAACGAGAGAAGTGCCGTTTCCTAAGTTATTATAATATTCTTCCCGCAGTTTAGTATACTTTGTCATTGTATAGATGGAACTGTACTTAGCAAGCAGATAGCCTTCATAGCCATCCATGAACCCCAGTTGGAAAATATACATCCTTAAAAACCTGAATACCATCTTGGAATATATTTTTATAAAACTTGGATTTTTACCTTTTTTTATATATTCTTTCGCACTTTGGGAAGTATATCTATTTAATTTTTCAAGAAACTCCTCTATACTATCGTAAGTATAGTGAATTATCATTTCCTTTATTTTTTTTATTTGACTGTCAGTCTGATACTGCTCATGAACTTCACGGCTATTTATTTTTACTTTTCCATTTTTCCATAGCCTGATTACATAGTCATCCCATCCACCAAATTTTATTTCTTTTTTAAAAGCTATATTTCGCAGTTTTATTGTGTAAACGTCGCTTGATGGATTTTCGCTATTTATAATTGATTTTATTTTTGCTTTCAGCTGTGGCGAGATTACCTCATCAGCATCTATTAATAAAATCCAATCTCCCTTGCATTTTTTTAGAACAGAATTTTTCTGCGGTCCGTATCCTTTCCACTTTTCCACAAAAACCTTTGCTCCCTTTGCAAGCGCTATTTCCACAGTCCTATCATTACTTCCGCTGTCTACAACTATTATTTCATCAGCTATTCCCTTTACCGAATCCAAAGTTTTCCCTATTCTGTTTTCCTCATTAAAAGTTATTATTCCTACGGATAATTTCATCAGCATTCTCCTATTTTATATTTTTTGATTTTTAAATAGCAGGCAAAGTGTTCTTGTGACTTAATTCATCAAACATTTTCTCAAAATTTACATCATTAATACGATTTTCAGGATAATCAATTAATACATTGCCTTCCTCCCTTATACGCCATTTATTTTTATTAATTTTTGGACCATAAAAAGCCATTATTTTCTTATCCAGCCCTTCAGCAATATGTAAAATCGAAGTATCAAGCGATACAATTAAATCACTATTCTTAATTATTGATATAGAGTCTAAAATTGTTCTGGATTTTTCAAAGAATAAAATATTCTCATTGTCTGTATTTTTTAGGATATTTTGTATTGTTTCCCTGTCATTTGGTGAATCTAGAATTATAATTGCATAATTCTTGTACATTTCTCTAAGCCTTCTTAGTATAATAAGTGCATTTTCCTCGTTTATCTTTCTTCCTCTTGAAGCTCCAAAAAAGTTTAATGCTATTATCTTTCCTTTCACATTATTTTCTTTAAGAAATCTGCCTACATTCTTTTCTGATTCTTCAGAAACAGGAACATCATATTTTGTGTCTTTTATTTCAATATTTACACTTTCCACCATTTTCTTATAAATTTGAATCATTTTTAAAGTATTGTTCTGCCTTATATTTTTATTATATATATTATAGTCATCTTTGTTATAACCAACATTTACAACAGCATTTACTCTATTTAAAAGATAAACTTGCTTATACTTTAATCCTTCTGTTGAATCAAATAGTACGTCGTATTTATTTTTTCTTAGTATTTTTACTATATTTCTCCATTCCTTCATTTTTTTCCTGTTAAGAATATAATATTTATCTATATTCTTATTTAATTTCAATAAATTTTCCAGAGATTTGTCAGCAACAACATCAATTTGTATATTAGGATAATTTTTCTTAATCTCTCTAAAAATAAATGAACTTATTATATAATCTCCAATTTTACCATCTGTTCTTAAAAATAAAATCCGTTTTATTTGTGAAGGCATTAAATTAATATTTTTTTTATTTTTATCAAATATCCGGCTTAACATTTCATTTTTTTTATCAATGAGCTTATCCCTGTACGGTCTGTAAAATTTCCAATTTATTTTCTTCATTATTTTTTTTTATTCCTTATACAGATATATTTATTTACGTTAATTCGAGGATAACGCATAATCCTTTATTTGTAATTATTTTTCAGTTATTGTCTTTCCAGTATGTTTTTTATTTTGGAATTTAACCATTTAGTTGCCTCCGTTAAGGGAAAATCGTATGTCTGGTTGTGATTTCCAATATTTTTTGAAATTACTTGAAGACTGTCATTCGTTGTTTTGGGAGACCATCTAAAAAGATTATATTTATTATTAGCATAAAAACTTAATAGCGGCTTATTTAATGAAGAGGCTATATGAAGACCTCCTCCATCAACTCCTATTACTAAATCAGCAGATGCCATAAAAAGTACATATTCTCTTATATTAAATTTTTCAGATAAAGTAATATCCAAATCTGCATTTACACAATTCATTAAATTTTTGTAATATTCTTCACTTCCTTCAGTTTTTCCCATAACAATTTTTACTCTTTTTCTTTTTTCTGGTTCAATGCTATTTAACAGTTCGGCAATTTCTTTAACTTTCATTTCTCTATCACTACCTTGCGGTACTAATAATATTTTTATTTTTGAACCTGTTTTTTGAGAATCGCATTTCCAAAATTTTTCCATTTTGCAAATATCTGAATCTAAAAGTTGAATGTGCGGGGTCTCATTTTGTATTTTAAAATATTTTGAAAATTCAGAATTCACCAGATAATCAATAATATGAATCTCAATTGGAGGTGTACAATCAAAATCATAATTTTTTAAATTTTTTCTGTTATAATAATGTTTTTCATCACTTTCTCCAAAAATCATTGTAATTTTAGGACTTAATATCTTTTTCCAAATCATCCGCTTGGTATTTTCCTTACTCAAAAAATCCAAGAACAGATCCCACTTCTTACGATTTTTAATTACATCTTTACGTTTTACAATACTGTCTATTATTTTTTCATTTTCATTGCATAATTTTGTAAATTCCATATTCCTATCTGTCACTACCATTCCTAATTTTGCGTTAGGATACATTTTTTTCAATTGCCTTGCATAAGAAAAAGACATTAAAGTATCTCCAATGGAATCCTTTGGATTAAGTAATATCGTATTTATACTCTTTAAATCAATGTCTTTATACTTTTTTTTCGTACCAAACAGCCATATTATTATCTTAGATTTTATACTGTTTACTATATCCATATATAACCTTTCCTTATATTAGAATCTATCACTTAAATTTTAACTTTTTTACAGTATTTTAACTGTGCCATTTAAATTGTAGAATATTAAAAGTTTTATTTAATATTTTCTATTAATGCTTGTAATTTTGCTTTGTTATTCTGTAATGAAAAGTCATCAGCTCTAACTAATGATATTTTTCTATAATTTTCATATTTTTCATCATCTTTCATTAATTCGTAGACCTCTTTCACGAATGTATCTTTATCGTTTAATGGAATCAATTTTCCATATTCACTATTTTTCCCCAGTATATCCTTTGGTCCCGTAGGACAGTCATAAGACACGACAGGCGTTCCCAAAGTAAGGCTTTCCAGCAGTACAGTCGGCAATCCTTCATATTTTGCAGTATGAACAAATAATTTTGCATTTTTAAAAAATGGATATGGATTTTCAATTTGTCCCAATAATACAACATCATTTTCCAAATTATATTCTCTAATTTTTTGTTTAATTAATTCGATTTTTTCCCCATTTCCAATGAAATAAAGTTTTTCTTTTATACCTTGCTGCTTTAACTTATAATAAATGTCAACAAGATGTTCAGGCTGCTTCTGCTCTGTCAGACGTGAAACTTGCAGGAAGTAGTCTTTTTTTAAATAGTCTTCATACTTTTTATCAATATTTTCTGCTTTTTTTCGGATAGTTTCCAAATCTATTGGATTATAGACAAGTTCCACCTTTTTTTCATCAATTCCTAGAATTTTTACAAATTCATCTCTCATTGTATCGCATATTGCCAATATTTTTTCATATTTTTTATATTGCTTTTTATATTTTTCTATTTTGTCTGTATTTAACTGTTCTCCAAAAGTAAGAGAAAAATGAATCCAGGCAAATACAGGCACTTTTATATCAAGATTATTATATTTCAGTAAATTTGAAGAATAATCTATAACAATATCATATTTTTTTTCTTTTATTATTTTTTCAACTTTTTTTAGATAAGTCAATTTTGCCCGTAATCTATAGATTTCTTTAATAATTTTACTTTTACCATTATAATTATCAAATAAAAATTCATAATTTATTTTTTTCGGAATTTCATTTTCAAATAAATTATTTTCCTTATGATTCCAAGTTATGAGCAAATCAACATCATAGTTAAGTTCCACCAAATTTTTTAAGACATTAAGTAAAACTCTTTCTTCGCCACCCATACTAAGATGTCCGTGCAATACTAATACTTTCATTTTTTCCCCATTCTTAATTATATTAAATCTTTTTTATTTTATTTCATACATTTTTTTAAAATGTTCTAGAAAACTTCCTGCTGTATTCCGTTTTCCAGCGTCAATTTTATATGTAAGCTTGTGAATATTGATTCTTTTAGTTATTTCATCCAGTTTTTCCTGTGAAAATTTATCAAACCAGACCCTTATCATTTCGTGTGTCAATGCATCTGAGACAACTTTACATTTTTTATCCTTGTAATAATTTTCAATTAACTCAGTATACAGCACTTGAAAGAAAAAGTAATTTGGTGCTAAATCATTATATTTCCAAAAGATTAGAAGCATATCTAGTAACACCTTCAACACTTCATTGTTTTTCTTTGCAAAAATTACGCTATTTAATACTCTGACTTTCATTTCATCATTCCACGAAAAATAAAAATCATCATAATCTTCCCAGTCCTTTTTCTCTTCCAAACTAAGGCTGTCATCTCTTTGGAACATAAAATAGTCCATTTCAAAATATTCCTGCGGCAAATAGTCTGTAAGCAAGATTGTCGCATCAATCCATACTCCACCATAGTTAATTAGTAAAGCAAGTCTTATTATATCTGTAAAATGTGCAAAATTTATTTTTTTGGCTTCAAGCTTTTGTAAAATATATTCTGGTATTTCAAGATAATCGTTTATATTATTCATATCCAAGTGTATTACTGTGTAGTCTTTTTTATATTTTTGTACAGATTTATAGCTTATCTTGACTACATCAGGCAACTTTTCAAAATCCCATCCTTGACCCCAGAACTGCCATATAATTTTTTCATTCTCAAATGATTTTTTAGGTTTAATCTGTTCTACTTTGATACCTTTTGTAAAATATTCATTTAAAAGCTCATTCCAGTCTTCTCCAACCATTTTTTGAGTTATAAAGTAAACTCTATTTTGGATTTTATTAAATAATTTTTTTGGCATCATTTCCTTGTATATATATTTATATGGTTTTTGCCTTAACTTTTTGTTAAGCCTATCAAGTTTTGAAATATTAAATTTATAATTATTCATTTTTATCTTGTCCCTTTTCCAGTTTTATTTTTTCTTTCCATAAATAATTCAGTAAAAACAGCAATATTACTGAAGTTATAATCATATATTTATTATTAAGGTTGATATCAGTAATCCCTTGTATTGCCCATGCCGCAAGAGCGGCCTTTGTACCAATTTCCAAAGCAACTAGCCTGCTGTCAGTACTTTCCTTATTTTTGGAAAATTTTATAGCAACTGCCTTCATGAAGGTGCTTACAAAGAATATTACGAGGAACAGAATTCCCACAATTCCAAAATCCAGCAGGAACTGAAGGTAAGTACTGTGTGTATGCACATAGTAAATTGACCAGCCACTTAATTTATCAAGAAAATTTTTATGTACATATTCACTAACTCCTATTTTTTCATAATAATTCAGATTAAATTCCTTTCTCTCTTCCCATTTCCATCCAAACACAGGCTTCTGCTTAAACGCTTCCATGCCAGTTTTCCAAAAAATTACTCTTAAATTACTTGAAGGATCTTTCTCATAGTTTACAATATATTGTAATCTATCTGAAATTGAATTTGGCAGCAGAAAATATCCACCTATGCAAATAAGAAAAACCGCCAAAGTGTATCTTTTTCTTTTTTTTAGAACAATATATAAAATCGTTGGCAATAAACAAATATAAACCATTTTTGATCTGTTCACAATAACTAGAAATAATGTTAATGCCGCAATTATAGTTAAACTTATTTTTATTATCCTGTTTTTCTTCTCATCTTCATTTTTGTAAAAAAGTAAAAAAGAGAGTAAAAATAACAAAACTATGCACATAATATTGGCAAAATCCTGTACTGTTAAGATTGCAGTGATTCTAGGATAATAAGATTCTACAGGAGTTGCCCAGTCCTTATAATCCTTAATAAAGTTATAAGTTGCCATAAGCATAACTATCATAGCCCCAAATAAAGTTGCCTTTAAAAAAAGCATAACTCTTTTCATACTTCTCATAAAAAATATAAATGGAAAAAATATTAGATATTTTAAAATATAATTGTCTAGGCGAGTATCAATTCCTCCATCAAAATATGCTATTATAAAAGGTACAAACACAAATAGCAATAGCTCAATAGAAAATTCCATATCCAAATTTTTTAAAAATTTTTTTCGATTTTCCCTAAAAATCATAGAAACTGCAAACACTAATAACAGTACATTTATTACAACATTATTTTCAAATTTCTCTGACAGAAATAAAGCGATTCCAGCTAACAAGCAAAAAATAAATCCTGTTTTATTTATAATTAAATTAATTTTTTTATTCATATGTAATTTCTCTTTCTTTTTTATTTTTTAAACAATAGTCTTATCTTAAATACGGTTTATAATTTCTCTAAAAACTCTATCTGCACTTATTAAAGGGATGCCCTTGTAATAGTCTTTTCTATATTTATGTCTTTTTTCAGGTATTTTTACAATGCTATTTTCGTAAAATTCATTATCTTCAATAACATTGCTTTTCTGAGTATATGGGAAAAAACCTAAATCTCGTTTTCCTGGACCAAAAATCCCAATCACAAATGGCTTTTCAAATCCACTCGCAATATGAATTGGAGAACTGTCATTTCCAACAACAACATCAGCCTTTGAAATCAAGGCTCCAAATTCTACAAGACTAATTTCGCCTCGAAAGTCAATAACATTTTTATCATTTTCAAAATTTAAAGGCAGCTCCTTTTCAGATTTTGAGCCAGTTATCGCAATAAAATAATTGTTATTTCTTTTTAATCTTTCAATAACTTCACGATATTTTTCTATTGGCCATATTTTTTCAGGTCTTTGACTTCCTGGTGCAACTAATATCAGTTTTTGTCCCTCGTTTCCAAAGTAACCATGATATTCCAGAATTTTATTAATTTTAGCAAAATTTTCATTTGCAGGATAAATTCTAATCGGGATTTTTTCTCCTTTATATTCCACTAAATCAAGTAACCTTTCCACTTCATGCTTTTTCATATCATAATGAACTTTCTTATTTAGCAGAAAAGAGCCTGTCGCTACATCAAATCCTGTGATATAAGAAATTTTTGCCAATTTTGCAAGTAATATGGATTTTATAAATCTATGCGGAATCACCGCATAGTCATATTTTTTTTGCTTCAAAATTTTCAGAACTCTCAAAAATCCTTTTATTCCTCTGTCCTTCCCTTTTTTATCATACAGAATTATTTCATTTAAATTGGGATTGTTACTTATAACACTCTCATTTGCCGGCAATGTCAAATAATCAATTTCTGATTCAGGATATATGTCCTTTAATTTTTGTATCAAAGGTGTAGACAAGACAATATCCCCAATGAATGCCGTATGTATTATCAAAATTTTCATTTTCTCTCCTTTTTCAAACCCCATTAATCCAAACCTTCCAAAACATCCTATTTTTAAAGCTTTTTCATAAATATTTCATTTATCTTTATATACAGAGTTATTATACCATATTTTAGTATTTTTTTACATAGGTTAACAGGCATATTGAAATAAAAAATATAATATGTTAGAATGACAAGGAAAAGAGAATAAAAATAGGATAAAGGACAAAGAAAAATGCAGGAAAACAAAAATTTGAATATAGATAAAGAAAAGAAAGTTTTTTATAAAACTTATGAATATCGAAATTTGAAAGCACTAAAAATATTTTTGGGATTTACAAGGGAAAAGGGAAGAAATTCTTTTGAGATTGCGAAACATCTGGAAAAAGATTTTCCAGAACTAAATTTCATGAAAATTATAGAATACAAGGTTATAAAATATACTCCTCTTCACATAAAAATAGAAACTGTTTCAGAAAATATAAATCAAACATTTACTGGAAATTTTATATCATATTATAATTACTTAGTTGAAAAAAATGATTTCGAGCTTACTTATAAAACACTTGATTTGTGGCTTGATTTTGAAACAAAATTTTTTAAAAAAGAATATTATCATATGGATTTCAGTCTTGGAAACTTTTTTATAGATAAAAATAGCGAAAAAATTGCTTTTATTGATTTTGATGACATTGTAAGAAAGCCACCTTTTTTTAGAAAACGTCTTTTTTTAACAAAATCTGTTAGAAGTTTTGAAGGTTCAATGAAATTCTTTTTATCGGTAAAAAACTTTTCAAAGGAAGAAAATCAAAAGGTTATTGATAAATTGGAAGAAATTAAGAAAAAGTACGGTGTTGTTTCAAGAGAAAAAGATTTAAGGCAAACTGAAAAAATTTTAAACAGATAATTTCTGAATACACTATAAAAAGATAAAAAAAACTCTAAATTGAACTGCACATTAGTTTTCTTTAGAGTTTTATTTTAAATTTGTTGCATTTTATTATACAATCTATCTTACTTAAATTATTCCAAATTCAATCTGTTTTTTAATAAATAATTTACTACCAAAAATATTATAACCGAAAATATTATACTTGTAAAAAGGAGTCCCAAATTGGTATTAAAAAAATACTCAAATGTTTTCAAGGCTTCCATATCTGAACTGTTATAACTATTACTGTAATTCTTAAAATCAAAAAAATATGTAATAGTTAATATAAACCGTTTTATCAAGTTTATAACTCCCCCAAGAATCATATATGTACCAACTCCAGCCAAAATTCTGTAAGATTTTACCATATTTGCAATACTTATGCACAAAAATAAAAATAATATTTTTTCAATCGTCATAACTAACATAGAAATAATGCTGATTATTAGAGTAGTACTTACAGAGTGCCGTAAAAACATCTCTATTTCACGGAAGACTTCGGGTCTAAATATATTTGCCTTAAATACTTCTTCCAAAGGAATAACAAACCAAAAAGTAAAAAATATTATAATTCCATTTACAACAAACCATCCGAAAAATGTTATTAATTTTGCTAAAATTATTTCATATGTTTCAATAGGCAAAGTATTTGTCAAATATCCCTCATTCCCATAAATAGAACGATAATAACGGATTATTACCGCATAATAAGTCATCAAAATTAGTCCAATAATTGCGATTACATAGCCAAAATACGACATAAACTGAAAAACACCCGTAGAAATTCTTACACTTTCATCAAGTTTTTCATTTAATAAAACAAACCAGAATAATCTTATAACAATTCCCATTACTCCCATTCCAATATAAAATGGAAGCATCAATTTACTTACATCCATAAAATCATATTTGATTAATTTCCCTAAATTTTTCAATATTTAAACACCTCCCTAAAGTATTCATCAACTGTTTTATTATGCTCATTTATTATACTTTTCACATCCTGATAAAGCAAAATTTCACCTTTACTTATGAAAATTGCCTCATCCAGTACTTTTTCCACATCCGCTATTAAATGCGTAGAAATAATAACTGTTGCTTCCCTATTATAATTTTTTATAACAGTATTTAAAATATAATCCCTTGCCGCAGGATCAACTCCTGCTATTGGCTCGTCCAGCAGATATAACTTAGCACGTCTGCACATAACAAGTATTAACTGAACTTTTTCCTTCATTCCCTTTGATAGCAGCTTAAATCGTCTTGTTATATCAATTCCCAAATCCTTTAACATATTTTGTGCTTTTTCACGGTCAAAATCATCATAAAAATCAGCAAATAATTGCAAAATTGCGTTTACAGTCTTAGAATTATCCAAATAATTCTTATCAGGCAAATATGAGACAATTTTTTTTGTTTCAACACCTGGATTTTGTCCATTTATAAGAATTTCACCTTCTGTTGGCTTTAATAGTCCATTTAACAGCTTTATAAAAGTTGTTTTCCCACTTCCATTTGGTCCTAACAATCCAATAATTTTACCAGTTTCTATTGATAAATTTACATTATTTAATGCATTATCAAAATCATAAGTTTTGGATAGATTAGTACATTTTAAAATAACGTTACCCATTAAACCATTCCTTTCCATTTTTATTTAGTGTTATATTTATTCATTAACTTTGAAATTGTCATATCATCTTTTATATCGTCAATCAAGTTAAATATTTTCTCTCTTGAATCTTTCACAACTTCCTTTTCCTCAGGCGAAAATTTTCCTAGTACAAATCCCAGTGTTTCTTCCTTCGTCTTTGGTTTTCCAATTCCAAATTTTATTCGCACAAATTCATTTCCAACATGGGAAATAATGGATTTTATCCCATTGTGTCCGCCTGCACTTCCATTTTGCTTAATTTTCAGCTTTCCAAACTGCATATCCATATCGTCATAAATTACAAAAAGTTCCGTTTTCGGATCAATCTTAAAAAATCTGACAGCTTCTCCAACTGCTTCTCCACTCAAATTCATAAATGTAGTTGGCTTTTGGTAAAAAACTTTATCCCCCTTATAATTAGTTTGTACAAACAGCGACTTAAACTTTTCCCTCACATCGTTTATATTATTTTCCTTCAAATATTCATCAATAAATATAAAACCGATATTATGTCTTGTCAATTTATACTGTTCTCCAGGATTTCCAAGCCCCACTATTAATTTCATTAAATTTTTCTCCTTTTTCAATCTTTTTAATTGTCTTCATCCAATTTAGGAATTCTTTTCATTTCCTTTTTCAAAATGATTACCGATACAATAAATGCTACCAGATCCGCTATTGGAAAAGCGAACATAATTCCATCAACTCCTATAAAGTACGGTAAAATTATAAGTAGCGGCAATAATGATATAATCTGTCTTATAAGTGATAGAACAGCCCCTTGGAATGCCCTTCCAATTGATGTTAAGAACAATGTAATTGCACCTTGAATACCATTTAAAAATATGAAAAATAAAAATATTCTCATATATTTTGTTCCGTATTTAAAGTAAAGTTCGCTTCCATTTCCAAATACAGAAATTATCTGTACAGGGAAAATTTGAAATATCGCAAATGCTACTATTGAAATAACAAAAGCGGCTTTTAATGTCAAATTTAATATTTCACGGACTCTCGTATATTTCCTTGCTCCATAGTTGTATCCTGCAATAGGCTGCGCTCCCTGAGTCAGTCCCAATATAATCGCTATAAATATAACATTTATTTTCATAACAATTCCAGCAACAGCAATTGGAATTTCACTTCCATAAATGGATTTTGCCCCGTATATCTTCAATAGATTATTTGTTACAATTTGAATAATTAAAGCAGAACATTGAAAAATAAAAGGCGATGTTCCCAATGCAAATAAAATCCGTATTTCCCGTATTCTTATCTTAAAATCCTTTAATTCAAATTTTACGCTTTTAAATCTGAAAAAATACAAAGCTAGCATAACTGCTGATACAAACTGCCCAATTACAGTTGCCCAAGCCGCACCATCCATTCCCATATCAAATCCAAACATAAATAACGGATCTAATATAGTATTTACAAGCGATCCAGCAACTATCGCAAGCATTGAATAAAAGGCATTTCCATCAGCTCTTACCAAAGGGTTTGCCCCTATTGAAAATAATAAAAATGGTATCCCTAAAGATGTAATTTGAGTATATTCAATTGCATAGTCAAAAATCTGATTTGTCGCCCCAAATGCTGTTAACATAGGTCTTAAAAAAATATTAATTAATATGCACAAAATAATTCCGCCTAAAAGCAGCATTGTTACTGCCGTTCCAGCCACACTTTTTGCTCTTTTGGGACGTTTTCTCCCCAGTTCCAGATTAAAGTTCGTAGCCGCTCCAACTCCCGTCATAAGTCCAATCGCAAGGCAAATCGTCGTAAGCGGGAAAGCCACATTCGTAGCCGCATTTCCCAAAAATCCAATTTTCTGTCCAATAAAAATCTGATCCACAATATTATAAAGTGCATTTACAAGATTAGCAATAATTGCTGGCACTGCAAGTGAAACTAGCAATTTTGGAATTGATTCCGTCCCAAATCTCATTTTTTTGTTATCTACCAAGCTGTTTTTTATCTTTATACTTTCTTCCATTCCTTTTCCTTCCTAAATTTTCAAACATTTCAATAAAATTGATTAAAACCGAACTCAAAAGCCATAACTATACTATCTAAACTCCAGTATTATTTAATTTTATCAATTCTTCAAAATCGCAATTAAAAGCGAAATATCATTATAAGTAACTCCGCTGATTCTGCTAGCCTGCCCAATCGTTTCAGGCTGTCCATACATAAGCCCAGAAATAGCGATATTACTAAGTCCTTTTACACTTTCATAGTCAAATCCTTTTGGAATTACCATTTTTTCCAGTTTCTTAAACTTCTCAATCTGTGCCTTTTCCCTTTCAATAAACACACTATATTTCGCATTTATTTCTACTTGTTCCTTCGCTAAATCGGATAATTCCACAGTTTCCACAAATTCACTTAAATTATCATAGTTAATTTCTTTTCTCGCAAGAAATTCAAAGGCTGAAACAGGGCTGTTCATACTATTTTTTTCCATTTCCGGACTTTCAGATTGATTTTGTTTTTCTACAATTTCAAGTAATTTTTCATTATTTTCCTTAGTCGGATAAACTGTAATTCCTTTCAATCTTTCAACTTCATTTTCAATTTCCTGACACGTATTTTCAAGTTCTCTCAATTTTTCAGCATTTAATAACCCAATTTCCTTCGCTTTTTCCAAAAGCCTTATAAAAATGTTGTCTTGACGCAAAGTCAGTCTGTATTCAGCTCTTGAAGGCAATACACGATAAGGCTCTGGCGTTTTTTTGTTTATTATATCATCAATCAAAACCCCAATATATCCTTCACTTCTGTCAATCACAATTTCCTTTTTCCCTAAAATTTTTCTCGCAGCATTTACTCCCGCTATAAATCCTTGACAGGCTGCTTCTTCATATCCACTCGTTCCATTAATCGTTCCCGCTGTGTAAAGTCCATCCAGAACTTTCGTTTCAAGAGTTAATTTTAATTGATACGCAGGTACAAAGTTATATTCCACAGCATACCCGTAACGCACAATTTTAGCATTTTCTAGCCCACTAATCGTTTTTAACATTGCTTCCTGTGCAAATGGCGGCATTGCTGTGGTAAATCCGTTTATGTATATTTCGTCAGATTCTACAGATTCCTGCTCCAAAAATATCTGATGATTTGTCTTTTCTGGAAAATTCATAATCTTTCTATCAAGAGAAGGGCAATGCCGTGGACCTTTCGTACTTACAATTCCAGTAACAATTGGCGAATATTTTAACATTTCCTGTCCCACTCGTATTGTTTCAGGTGTTGTGAATGTAAGCCAAGTTGGTAAAGTCGAATTATATTCTTTTTTTGTTTCGTAAGAAAAATATCGTGGCTTGTCCTCTCCCTTTAATTCCTCCATTTTAGAAAAATCGATTGAAGATTTGGCAATTCTCGGAGGAGTGGCAGTCTGGTATCTATCCAGCTCAAAGCCGTATTCCACTAGTCTATCAGGCAAATCCACGCTCGCAGGCTCTCCTTGCCGCCCCGACGAATATTTTACATCTCCCATCACATATTCTCCGCCTAAGAACGTTCCTGTACACAAAACAACAGCCTTTGCCCCATATTTTATCCCAAGATTGTCTTCAACTCCCATAACTTTCTTATTTTCTACAATCAAATCCACAACAATTCCCTGCACCAAATCCAGATTTTCCTGCTTTTCAATAATTTCCCTCATCTTAACCCTGTACCAGTATTTATCGGCTTGAGCCCTTGTAATCCGTGAAGCCAGCCCCTTCGTATGATTCAAATTCTTTAACTGCAAATTGTAATTGTCAATATGCCTTGCCATTTCTCCGCCAAGCATTCCAAGTTCCGATACCAGATGGCTTTTTCCAGGACCTCCAACCGATGGATTGCACGACATCATTGCAATATTGTCAAGATATATTGTAAATAACGCTGTTTTCAGTCCATGTCTTGCCGCAGCAAGTGCAGCTTCCACCCCAGCATGCCCCGCTCCAACAACAATTATATCGTAATTTTTCATTTTTTAAATTTTTCCTTTCAATTTATTGTTTTTTTGCTAAACTTATTTAAATTCTAATTCTAAAAGGCTTTTTTATAATCTTAAATTTTTATTTATTAATTTTATTAGTAATTTTTTCCCTTTTATATTTCTTAAATCTTTTTTAACGAATTTTTTCTTGATATTTTAATCTATTATAATTAAACTAAAATTGTCGTGATTTTTTTGGAATGAAATTGACTGTCTGAGCTTTTTCAAACTCTTCAAATTTTAATTAGTTTAAAGAGTTGATAATAACTTTTGTTAAAAAGCGAGTTTCAATTTTATTTCAAAAAAATGCTTAGACGAGCCGGGTTTGCAAAGGGGATGGCGATTGTTCCCCTTTGCTTTATAAAAATAGAAAAAACATAAAAATGAAATAAAAAATAATTATAAAAAAAATATATCTGTAATAAAAAATCATTTATAAAAATACTTTGTGATAAATTTTAAAGATAAAATCTTTTACTTTTTAAAATTATTAAACAAATTCACTTTTTCTTTTTAAAAACATTCCTTACTGGACGAGTAATATCCTTAAAATACACATAACTTTTATGTTTTCTAATATAGTACCTTAAATATCTAAAAACCAACTCTTCCCTCTGTTTGCAGTACTTCGCATATTCGTTTGCAAAAATTCTGGCTATTTTTTCATCTTCCATCATCCGTGAAACATTTTTCATTCTTTTATCCAGATTCAATTTCACTCCGAATTTCGTTCTATTTAAATCAACCAGATAAAATTCATAATTCCCACTTTTCTCGTTAATCAACACATTACCCGGCGAATAATCCTCAAATTCTACACCATTTTCGTGCAAGTCAAAAGAAAATTTTGCGAACTGCCTTATGATTTTTTCACGATTTTTTTCTACTTTTGCAAGCATTCTTTCGGTTTCTTCGCTTATCTTGTATTTTTCTCCCTGCTCAGCCTTGTCCCGCTCAATATCCTCAGGCCAGAAAACTTCCCGACAGGTAAAATCATATTTTAATTCCTCACTTATATAATAACTGTTCTTTTTATTGTTTTCGTTTACAAAATCATCAAAATATGCAATTGGTTCTGGAGTTTTTATTTTGCATTCCAGTAATTTTTTTGCATATTCATAAGAACGTTTTGCTTTTGAGCCTTTAAATTTATAGAAAAAGTTTGTAATGAAATCTTTTTGTTTAAATTTTTTTACATTTATCATTTTTTTTGTTTCAGTATTTTCAATGTTATTATTTTTTTTCTTTTTTTCATTCTCTTTTTTTAAATTATTTTCAATATATATCTCAAACTTTTTTATTTCATTTCTTCCCGGCTCTACAACATATTCCCCAGTTTTATCAAAATTTTTCAGTACATTTATTAATATTTTTTCATCATATTTCTTATTAACTTCATAATTTTTTTCTTCCATTTAAAATCCTCATAATTTCTAATTTTTTTACTTTTCTTTATTTTCTAAACTTTTTTCATTTTCCTTTTCAAATTTTCTCTTATTTTTTCTCAATCTTTTTCTCAGTTCCTTCAAAAATTCCTTATCTTCTTTAAATTTAGACATTTTAGCCACATATTCAAGTGCTTCGTCATATTTATGCTGTAATTCCAGCACATATACCAAATTCAGGTAATGGCGAATATTTTCAGGTTCTAAAATAATCATTTTATCACAAACCTTCTGTGCATTTTCATAATCTTCTGTTTTCACAAAAAACCTTCCTTGCAAATTCAGCATTTTTATTCTCGAAAGCCCTTTATTCTCATTCGTCGCATTCTCATAATTTAAAAGCAGAAGTTTTATTTCCTCAAACTCCTCTGCCCTGAACAATATTTCAAAATAATCCTCAAATATGTAATCTTCCACATTATCACAATTTATGGCGATATTATAATATTTCACAACTTCTTTTATATTGCTTGAATAAGCCATTGTGTCGCCCATCCGTGCGTAAAGTGAAAATTCCTCCACCTCGTTAAATTTTGCATTTAAAAGTCTTGTATATTCACAAATTGCCTCATCATATTTCCCCATCATTGTAAGACAGTCGCCTTTCTCAACATACGCTTCTGAGCTTTCAGGCTCCATTTCTATCGCCTTGTCAATATTTTCTATCGCCTTTCTATAGTATTTTAGCAAAGCATAAGACATTCCCATATTCAGATACACAAAATAATTTTTTTCTATTTCCAGAAATTTTTTATAAAGTGAAATCGCCTTTTTCAATCGTCCAAGCGACTGATAGACAAATCCCAATGTAAAAAGCGTATCCCTGCTATCAGGATACTTTTTCTGCAATTTTTCCGCATATTCCTTCGCCTGTTCAAACATTCCAAAGTCTGAATAAATCTTAGAAAGTGTCATAAGCGCCGAATAGTTACTCTCATCAATTTCAAGTACCGACTTCAAATACATAAGTGCATCCTCATACTTATAATTTTCCATTGATTTATCCGCTTCTTTTAATAATTCTTCTATATACATCTTTTCTCCATTTATATTCCAACTCTTTTTAAATCAACTCATAAAACTATCAAAATTTTTAATCTAAATAAAATAATTATACTTTTTAAGTTTAAATTATTTACAAAATTACTATATATTAGAGATATTTGAAGTTTATCTCAAATTTTATAAATATTATTTTACCATATTTTGAACCAAAACCATAAATAAAATTTTTTACTTAAAATTATGAGATATAAACTCTGCTACTTTCAATATCTCCTATTATTCTCAATCCTAAATTTCATATCCTTTCTTAACCTTCTCAAAGCCCACTTTTTCTCAATCTTAAAAACCTCCTCATTATCGCTCCCAATTTTATAGTCAACATAATTTTTTATAAATTTTTCCACATCTTCTCTCGACTCACTCCGAATTTCAAACTCATAATCCTCATTTAAAGAAATTTCTCTGTTTTTTTCAAGGCAGTAATAAAGCATATCATTGTAAGTCTGCTGTGCCAATATATCTCTTGCTTTATAATATGTAGATTTATCGGTATTTGTCATTCGGACTGCCTGTTTTTCTGAAATATACGGTTTATTTCTTATTAAATCAGCCATTTTCTGAAATTTTCGATTTTTTTCATTCATTCTACACTCAAAGCACATTTTCTCGCTGTTTTCCTGCAAAAATAAAATTTTACAGTTTTCACACTCAATATATCCATTATTTTTTAGATATTTTTCTCTTTTTTTCAGTTTTATCGCAATTTTTTCGAGCCTTCTGGCAATATCTTCATACTTTTTATCAATTTTATCAATATTCTCATGAATTTCCTCAACTTCTTCAGGCAAAAGCACAATATCCCTTACTTTTTCCGTAATTTTATTTTCAGAATCAATATTCCTATTTCTTTCTCTAACATTTCCTCTTAAAATTTCCCCAGCCCGAATTGTCCCTCTATTTTCCTCATTTTCAATAAGTTCATCCAGCAAATCACGCTTTATTTTGTAATTTACCTTCGAAAACTCAATATTTTCCAAAAATTTCCCATTTAAAAATGTATTTATCTTATCCTTTATATTTTCCGCATACATTATCGTCGTGTGGTAAATAACGCCATCATTGATAGCCACAATAAGATTTCCATTAAATAGACTTTTTGGATAAGTTTTCTCGCCAATCGGCCCACTTACAATTTGCTTCCAATTTTTCTTGATTTTCCACAAAATATATTTTTCATTTTTCAAAAGCGAACTTCTTTTCTCAATCGCTTCCAGTGCCAAATTCTTTAAATCCTTAATTCCTTCCATTTTTCAACCCCTTTTTACTCATTAATAATCTTCCCCTTTTCCACAATAAATTTTTTCCCCTCTATTCCCAAATCCTCTGTCGAAGTTATAAAACATTGGATTTTTTTATTTACAAAATAACTTAAAATACTTTTTTTTCTCACTTCATCAAAATATGAAGCAATGTCATCCATTATAAATATCGGATACTCGTTTTTTTCCTTTATTAAAATATCAATTTCTGAAATTTTTAGCGAGAATATTATAGATTTTTTCTCCCCTTGTGAAGAATACGCCTTTGCATTTTTCCCATTCAGCTCAAAGATAAAGTCATCTTTTTGAGGGCCAAGCAGGCTGTATCCAAGAAACTTTTCCCTCTCACTTTTCCTTTTGCATAACATTTCAAATTTTTCCTTCAGTTCTTCCCTAGTCTTCTTTTCCACATCTCCAAGAAAACAGTCATATTTTAATTTTAATTCTGAATTTTCATCAAATAATTTACGATAATTCAAGTTTAATAGAATTGATATTTTTTTTATAAATTCCCGCCTATTTAAAACAATATTCAGCCCTTCCTCAATAAATTTTTCATTATAGATTTTATAAATTTCCTCGCCAGTCTTTTTTTCCTTTATAAGTTTGTTCCGCACCTTCAATATTTTCTCAAAATTCACAATCGACTGTAAATACTCCTTTTTTGCCTGCGAAATCTCATAATTAAAAAAATTTCTCCTAATGCCAGGATTCCCAATAATCAGTTCAATATCCTCAGGAATAAACGAAATAATGTTAAGCAGCCCCACATAGTTTATATATTTATCTTTTTCTCTATCAATATAAAAGTCCTTCTTATCCTCATTAACATCAATAGCAATAGTATTTTCAGACAAATCCTTATGTCTATATTTCCCAAATACAATCAGCCTGTTCAAGTTATACTTGCGAATCTCCTTAACATTCTTAGTCCTAAAGCTTTTTCCCGTAGCCAAAAAATGGACAGCTTCAATAAGCGATGTCTTCCCCTGTCCATTTTTTCCATATATTAAATTAAAATACCTGTCGAACTTCAACTTCCCATCCACAAGGCAGCGAAAGTTATTAAAACTAATCTGCTCCAAATACATCGCTATTTCTTCCCTTTCACACTATAACTATCTATAACTGACTTTTGCCGCTTTCCCCAAAATTTACATCAATAAATTTCTTGCCAAAAAACTCTCTTGCCTCCCTATTAGGACGTTTCAAGGAATACACGTCCTCATAGTCTTTCCAAATTTTTTCATTAATAGTCAAATATTCGCTAAATAAAAGAAGTTCCCAAATTTCCTCCTGTCCCAATAAACTAGATAAATCATCAAACTATTTAATGTTTTGCCCTTACAAGAACTTTTTCTCCAGCAAACTCCACAACATCTCCATCATAAATTTTTTTCCCACGTCTAGTTTCCACAGCATCATTTACTTTCACTTCTCCATTCAAAATAAACATTTTCGCTTCCACTCCAGAACCTGTAAAATTTGCCCACTTCAAAAGCTGATCCAATTTTATAAATTCAGTATTTATAACAACTTCTTCAATTTCATTATCTATATTTTTCATTAATTTCCCTCCATAATTTATATTCATATTTTTTTAGTAAATTTGAACTAATATTAAAATCAATCATTAACCAAACTAATCATTAATTTCCCTGTGGAAAATTTGATTTTCTCGTGGAAAACCTTTCCCACAAATATTTCCACATTTTTTCCACAATTATAATATATTCTTATTTTTAGTAATTTCTTTTGTAAATTTTTTTCCACATAGAATTGTGAAGTTAATTTTTACTTATGTTGATAAAATTTATATGTTTTTATTTTTATTTTTTTATTATAATTATTGTTTAATTTAAAATTAATAATTTTTACGTTATCCACAAATGTGGAAAATTTTGTTTACTTTTGTGGATATTATGATTTTAGTTTTACACATTAAAATTTTAGTTTTACACAAAATTTCTTTTAACATAATATTTTTAATTATTTTTTTCCACAATTTTTGTGGAGAAATTTTCAACATATAGTGGAAATTAATTTTTCTTTTTCCACATCAAAAATTTCTACTTTATTTTATTAAATAAAATTTAATTATTTTAATAAAGTTTTTTTATAAAAATTATTTATGTAGAAAACTTTTTCTACCTGTGGATAATTTTTAAAATACTATTATTTTTTTCCACAAAGTTCTCAACACTTTCTACACAATTTCCTAAGCTCTGAAAATCTTCTTGTTCAAAGACTCTATTTCTTTTTTGAACATAGCATCTTCCTTTGTTTTCTTATCAATTTTTCTAATGCTGCTTATAACCGTACTGTGATCTTTTCCTCCAAAAAGTCCTCCAATTGCTGTTAGGCTTAAATCCAGCTCATCATTATTCTTTAACAGATACATTGCAATTTGTCTTGTTTCTACTATTTTCTTCTGACGTTTTTTGGATTTCATGTCAGTTACGCTGACACCATATTGTGTAGAAATCATTTCTATTACTTTTTTTGCTGTTACTTTAGACTGTTCTCGTTTTACGTTATGCATAAGCATTTCCTGCACAAGTTCTAATGTTATCTGTTCATCTAAAAGTTTTGCACGGGCATTTAAATTTGTGAGCGTTCCTTCCAGTTCTCTTACGTTTGTATCAAGAGAGTCTGAAATATATTCTAAAATGCTATCGTCTATTTCGATTCCCTGTGCTTTTGCCATGTTTTTCAGAATCATCATACGAGTTTCATATCCTGGACTTTGAATTTCTACTGTCAAACCTGATAAAAATCTTGATTCGAGACGTTTTGACAGATTTTTTATTTCCTTTGGAGATTTGTCACTTATCATTATTATCTGTTTTCCCAGTTCCTGCAACTTGTTAAATGTGTGGAAAAACTCCTCCTCCACAGTTCCTTCCCCACGTCCAAACACCTTTTCAAAAAACTGTATATCATCTAGAAGAAGTACATCTAAAGCACGAAATGTGTCACGAAAATGCTGAATCCGTCCGCTGTTCAAAACTTTAAAAAATTCATTTGCAAATTCTTCAGAAGTAGAATAATAAACACGCTTACTTGAATCATTTTCTAAAATTGCATTTCCTACAGCCTGCATAAGATGGGTTTTCCCAAGCCCTGAACTTCCAAAAATGAAAAGGGGATTGTAAACAGTTGGATTTTTTACAACTGCAAGACATGCGTTGTATGCAAGTTTACTATTTTCACCTACGACAAAATTATCAAGCCTATGTTTTGGATTTAGACCTGTATGAACGAACGGCGCCTTTTCCTTCATATCCTTCGAAAAGGTATGAGTTTCAGTTTTATATGTCATTACATCCTGTCTTTTTACTTCAAAATTTATCGTAACTTCCTCATCAGTTACAATTTCTACAATTTCCTCCATTTGACTTTTATATTTTTGAACATTTTCCTTTATCAGATTGGAAGTGCAAGTAAGAGTAAGAATGCCTCCCTCAAGTGCAGTTGCCTCCACATTCTCAAAAAAAAGTTCAAACTCCCCTTCATTAACTCTCTTTTTCATAATTTTCTTGATTTTTTCCCACAATTTCACAACATCCATCTATTTTTTCTCTCCTTAGCTTAACAATTTTCTTATAAATACAAATTTTAATATTTTGTAACAAATCCAGCCTTTCTATTTGATTTAACTATAACATATATAAAATAAATAATCAAGATTTTCCACAAAAGTTTTCCACAGGATTTTCCACAAAAAATAATAACTGTTTTACCTTTATTTACAATACTTTACTAATTTAATACAATTTTTTCCACAATAATTATATATATTGATTTATATTGTATTCCCACATTTTATCCACATACTTTTCCTTTTCCCACAAGAGCTGTTAACAACTATGTGAGAAACTTTGTTTATAATTTTTTTCAACAAAAATCATAAAAATTTTCCACAGGATATTTTCTTTCAACAACTCTATTTATCAATATTCCCACATTTCCACAGTACATAATAATAATATATTTAAATAATATATATAATATTAAATATTATAGAAATGTGGATAAAAAATAACAGAAAAAAAGATTGAAAATAATAAAATTATAAATACTGTTTTTTAAACTTAACTTTACAACTAGATATTAAAAGAGTTTTATCATACTTTATGAAATAAAGCATTAAACTTGACTTTTTTTTGAATATTGTATATAATATCTGTAAAAGACAATAATTTTTTTAAATTTAATATAGAAAGGAAAAAGGATGACTAAAAGAACATATCAACCAAATAAAAGAAAAAGAAAAAAAGATCATGGATTTAGAAAAAGAATGCAAGATAAAAGCGGAAGAAATGTCTTGAAAAGAAGAAGAGCTAAAGGAAGAGCTAAATTGTCAGCATAACCCGGTGTTAAATTCAACACTGGGTTTTTAAAAGAATTAATATTTTAAGAATAAAAGAGAGCTTTCTTATAACTAAAAACTCTTTAAAACTGGGCACAAAAGTTAAAACTATCCATAAATTCGTGTTTAGTTAATTTTTTTGTCTAATTTTAAAGAAGTTTAATATATTAAGCTCTCAATCATTTTAACTAATAAGAAGAGAAAGATGTCTATTAACAAAATAAAAAAAACAAAAGATTTTTCATTAATATATAACAGATCAAAAAAGATGCATACAAAGTATGCTATTATTTTTATAAAAGAAAATAAGAATAATACCCAGCGATTTGGCTTTGTGGCAAGCAAAAAGACTGGAAATGCAGTTCAAAGAAATAGAATAAAAAGAATTTTTAAGGAATTTGTAAAAATACATAAGGATAAATTTAAGAAAAATACAGATTATATATTTGTAGGCAAATCTATTTTGAAAGATAACTTAAAAAATTTAAAATATGGGGATATTGAAAAAGATATTATAAAGGTGGTAAGATAATGAAAAAAATATTGCTATATTTGTTAAAATTTTATCAAAAATGCATTTCGCCATATTTTGGAAGAAGATGCAGGTTTTATCCAACTTGCTCAGAATATTCACGACAGGCAATTACAAAATATGGAGCATTAAAAGGTAGTTATCTGACAATAAGAAGATTATTAAAATGTCATCCTTTTCACAAGGGTGGCTATGATCCGTTAAAATAAAAAAATGGAGGAAATAATATATGTTTAAAATACAGGCACTTGTTGATTTTGTCGTACATGTTTTAAATGCGATATATGGTGTTGTGGGAAATTATGGTATAGCAATAATAATTGTTACAATTTTAATGAGAATAATTGTATTTCCATTGACATTGAAACAGGAAAAGTCAATGAAAAAAATGAGGGAGTTACAGCCTGAACTTGAAAAAATAAAAGAAAAATATAAAGATGATCCAAAGGAATACCAGCAAAAAACAGCAGAACTTTATAGAGAAAGTGGGGTAAATCCACTAGGAGGATGTTTGCCTCTATTAATTCAGATGCCGATATTTGTCGCATTATACTGGGCTTTTAGCGGAAATGCAATTCCAGCAGATGCAAAATTCCTATGGTTTACATTAAAACAGCCTGACAGATTATTTATGATAGGGAAATTTGCATTTAATTTATTACCAATTTTAAATGTAGGAGTGACGTATATTCAGCAGAAAATAATGACAAGTGCAACTAGTGGACAGGAAAGCAATCAGCAGATGCAGACAATGCTTTATATGATGCCTCTTATGATGCTGTTCATATTTTATAATATGCCGTCAGGGGTAACCTTGTATTACTTAGTTTCGGGAGCTTTGTCATTAGTTCAGCAGTATTTCATTTTGAAAGGAAGAAGTGATGATGGAAAAGATAGTATTAAAGGCACAAAATGAGGAAGAACTTAAAAATATGGTAAGCCGTTCATTGACTTTAAAAGAAGATGAAACTTATCAGGTAAAAGTTTTGAAACATCCTAAAAAAATATTGTTTATCAATATAAAAGGTGAATATGAAATTGAAATTGTTAAAAAATCTGATTTGAAATCAAGTGATGCAAAATCAGAAAAAACAAGAATACAAAATGAAGATAAATTTATAAAAAAAGAAAAAAAAGATATAAAAAATCAAAATAATTATGATTCTAAAAAAAATAACAACAAAAAAAATAACAGAAACGAAACTTCTGAGAATGAAGAAAAAGTTATTCAAAATAGTCAGGATGATACAAATATAGATAAAATCAGAGGTTTTTTCAAGGAATTTATAGTAAATGCAAAATTAGACATAAGAATTGTAAATGTCAAAAAAGAAAATAATGGGAAGTATTTAGTTATTCTTGACGGAAAAGACATGAGATTTTTAATTGGTGAAAAAGGGAGTGCCTTAAACAGTTTAGAATATTTAATCAGTACAACTAAAAAATTTAAAAATCTAAAAATTTCAATAGATTCTAACAACTACAAAGAAAAACGTGAACATTCATTAAGAGATTTGGCAAGAAAAAAAGGAAAAGCAGTTTTAGCAACTGGAAATGCTGTAAAGCTGAACCCAATGGCTGCGCGTGAACGTAAAATTATTCATGAAGAAATTTCATTTATGGAAGGGCTAAAAACTGAGAGTGTTGGGGAAGAGCCAAAAAGATATTTAGTTATTAGAAAACTTGATGAAAAAAATTAAACTATTGTGTTTAAAATTAAAGGTAAAAAAAAATAAAATTGAAAAATGATTTTAGAAAATAGAGGGATAAAATGTTGTTTGATACAATTGCGGCAATTTCCACTCCAAAAGGTGAAGGCGGAATTGCCATAATAAGAATATCCGGCGATAAATCATTTGAAATACTGGACAAAATATTTATTAAAAAAAACCCAAATGCTGATTTGGGTTTTTATAAATTAAATTACGGATTTATCAGGGATGGAGAAAAAACAGTAGATGAAGTAATGGCTGTAAGGCTAAAAGCCCCAAAAAGCTATACTTGTGAAGATATTGTGGAAATAAATTGCCACGGTGGAACGCTTGTTTCAGAAAAAGTGCTGGAACTTGTGCTAAGAAATGGAGCAAGACACGCTGAAAGTGGAGAATTTACAAAGCGAGCATTTATGAATGGACGTATAGACTTGTCGCAGGCTGAGGCGGTTATGGATATTATTCAGGGAAAAACAGAAAAGAGTGTATCACTGTCGCTTGATCAGTTAAGAGGAGACTTGCGTGAAAAAGTAAACGAATTTAAAAAGGCATTGCTAGATATTACAGCACATGTAAATGTAGTGCTGGATTATCCTGAAGAAGGAATTGACGATCCGTTGCCAATAGAACTTAGAGATAATCTTGAAAGAGTATATGAAGAAGCAAATCGGCTAATTGAATCGTATGACACAGGAAAAAAAATAAAAGAGGGAATAAAGACAGTTATTGTGGGAAAACCAAATGTTGGGAAATCTACATTGCTAAATGCCCTGCTTCATGAGGAACGTGCCATTGTAACACATATTGCTGGGACTACGAGAGATGTTATTGAGGAAATAATCAATATAAAAGGAATTCCATTAGTTCTGGTGGATACAGCAGGAATTAGAAAAACTGATGACATTGTGGAAAATATTGGTGTAGAAAAGTCTAAGCAGTTTATTGAAAAGGCTGATTTGGTGCTTCTTGTACTGGATGCTTCGAAGGAGCTGGAAAATGAGGATATAGAAGTTATAAATCAGATAAAAGAAAATAAAAAGAAAGTTATAGTATTATTGAATAAGATTGATTTAAATAAAAAAATTAATCTTGCGGGGCATAACTTGGGAAATATTGTTGAAATTTCGGCAAAGGACAATATTGGAATTGAAGATATGCAGGAAAAAATCTATTCATACATTGTAGAAGAAGATGTGGAAAACTCATCAGAAAAACTAATAATTACAAATATTCGGCATAAAACAGCACTTGAAAAAACAAAAGACGCAATAAGAAATATTTTTGAAACAATAGATATGGGACTTCCGATGGACTTGATTTCTGTGGATTTGAAAGAAGCACTAGATTCACTTTCAGAAATTACAGGAGAAATATCGTCTGAGGATATTTTAGATCATGTATTTGGGAATTTTTGTGTTGGAAAATAGATTTTATTATATTTTATAAAAAATATGAAAAGTTTTGGATAAAATGGAGGAAATAAATAATGGATAATAATTATGGAGCAGAGGCGATTACGGTTCTGGAAGGGCTGGAAGCAGTTAGGAAGCGTCCAGGAATGTACATCGGATCAACTTCGGCACGTGGACTTCACCATCTGGTGTGGGAAATTGTGGATAACAGTGTGGATGAGGCACTTGCTGGAATTTGTGATAAAATTACAGTAAAGATACTGGAAGGAAATATTATTGAAGTATCTGATAATGGACGTGGAATCCCCGTGGGAATGCATAAAACTGGAAAATCAACTTTAGAAGTTGTACTTACTGTACTTCACGCCGGAGGGAAATTTGACAATGATAATTATAAAGTGTCAGGTGGACTTCACGGAGTTGGGGTATCTGTTGTAAATGCTTTGTCAGAATGGCTTGAGGCAACTGTAACACGTGATGGGAAAATTTTTAGGCAAACTTATGAACGTGGTGTGCCAACTTCGCCTGTGGAGGAAATTGGAGCGGCAGACGATGATGCACATGGGACTGTAGTAAGATTTAAAGCTGATGACGAAATATTTGAAACAACAGTTTACGATTATTCTGTATTGGAATCACGTCTAAAAGAATTGGCATATTTGAATAAAGGCTTAAAAATTGAACTGGCTGATGAAAGAAATGCTGAAAATGTAAAAGCTGAAGAATTTTTATTTGAGGGTGGAATAAAGGATTTCTTAAATGAAATTATAGATGAGGAAAAAATAATTGATGATGTAATTTATATGGCTGATACGATGCAAATTGAGGAAGCGAAGGAAGTTGAAACTGAGGATGAAGATGGAAACACGGTGATAAAACAACGAGGTGCAAAATTTGTGGAAGTAGAAATTGCGATGAACTACACAACTTCACAAAGAGAAACAGTTTATTCATTTGTAAATAATATAAATACTCACGAAGGTGGGACTCACGTTAGCGGATTTAGAACAGCACTTACAAGAACAATAAATGATATTGCAAAGCAGATGAACTTAATTAAAGATAAAAATGGGACATTTCAAGGAACAGACGTAAGAGAAGGTCTTGTCTGTGTAATAAGTGTAAAGATACCTGAGCCTCAATTTGAAGGGCAGACAAAAACAAAACTTGGAAACAGTGAAGTTACAGGAATTGTCTCAAATATTGTTGGAAGCAACCTAAAATTTTATCTTGAAGATCATCCCAAAGATGCTGAAAGAGTTATTGAGAAAATGGCAATGTCAAAAAGGGCAAGAGAAGCAGCGAAAAAAGCAAGAGAGCTTGTACTTAGAAAAAATACATTGGAAGTAGGATCACTGCCTGGTAAACTTGCAGACTGCTCTTCAAAAGATCCAGCTGAATCAGAAATTTTCATAGTCGAAGGAAACTCGGCAGGAGGTTCTGCAAAACAAGGAAGAGATAGAAGATTTCAGGCAATATTGCCACTTCGTGGAAAAATATTAAACGTAGAAAAATCAGGAGTGCATAAAGCTCTTGAAAATGCAGAAATTAGAGCAATGATTACAGCTTTTGGAGCTGGATTTGGTGAAGAAATGGACTTAAAAAAACTAAGATACCATAAAATCGTAATTATGACAGATGCCGATGTTGACGGAGCTCACATTAGAACATTAATGCTAACTTTCTTCTACAGACATCTAAGAGAATTAATAAATGAAGGCTACATCTACATCGCACAGCCGCCTTTATATAAAATTCAGGCTGGAAAAGCAATCAGATACGCCTATTCAGACGATCAGATGAAACAAGTGACAAGAGTACTGGAAGGAGAAGGACGAAAATATACAATCCAGCGTTACAAAGGGCTTGGAGAAATGAACCCAGAACAGCTTTGGGAAACAACTCTTGATCCAGAAGTAAGAACGTTATTAAAAGTATCAATGGAAGACGCTTCTTATGCCGATAAAATGTTTAATATTCTGATGGGGGATAAAGTTGAGCCGAGAAGGAAGTTTATTGAGGATAATGCAAACTACGTAAGAAATCTGGATATATAATTTATTTTTTATTTTAAGATATTTTGGTTAATGATTATTTTTCTTATTTTATTTATATTAATTTTTTTAACACAGAGGTATCAGACGCCATACCTCTGCACACCCGCTTGACGCAAAACTTTCTTATAAAAGAAAAATAGAAGTTACTTAACTCATAAATAGATTCCAAAAGCTCACTTTCACAATAAAAAGTTAAAATGATTCAAATAAATGGTATTTAATGTAAAAATTATGGTGAAAGAAACACATTCGTGTTTAGCTATTTTTCTTCTAACGAAATTTTGTTTGATTTTGATTTAGTTAAATCAACTGTTGTAATTAGATTAAAATTGTCGTGATTTTTTGGAAATAAAAATTTCTGTTTGAGCAAAGCGAGTTTAATTTTTATTTTCAAAAAATGCTTAGACGAGCCAGGGATGCAAGGGAAATGGCGATTGATTTCCCTTGCTAAAAAAAAGAAGAAGATATAGAAATTATAGGAATAACATTTGTTAGCAAAAATTTATTTTATAAAAGATGTTTAATAGATAAATATACAAGTTAGGTTGTGGAATTTTGAGAAGGTGGATTGTAAAGTAAAAGAAAAGAAAAGAGGTGCAGGATGTCAGACGATTTTAGAGATGACGATGAAAGAGAAGAAGAGATAACGGAAATGGATGAGAACGATGATAGGGAAATCATTGTGGAGGGGTTGCCTAAGGCTACGGATTTATCAAATGAATCTAATGTTTATATTGAGGATGAGATAAAGGCGGCTTATTTGGATTATTCGATGAGTGTAATTGTGAGCCGTGCTTTACCAGATGTGCGAGATGGATTAAAGCCTGTACATAGAAGAATTTTGTTTTCCATGAGTGAAATGGGGATGAGCCACAAGACTCCGTTTAAAAAATCGGCAAGGATTGTCGGGGATGTACTGGGGAAATACCATCCACACGGTGATTCTTCGGTTTATGGTGCTATGGTTAGAATGGCACAGGACTTTAATATGAGATATGAACTTATCGACGGACATGGGAACTTTGGTTCGATTGATGGGGATGAAGCGGCGGCAATGCGGTATACAGAAGCTAGAATGGCTAAAATTACTGAAGAATTACTTGCGGATATTGGAAAAGATACGATTGATTACAGAAAGAACTTTGATGAAAGTTTGGATGAGCCGGTTGTATTGCCTGCAAAACTTCCTAATTTGCTACTAAATGGAGCAAACGGGATTGCCGTTGGAATGGCTACAAATATTCCTCCACATAATTTAGAGGAAGTAGTTGATGGAATTATCGCATTGATTGACAATCCTGAAATTTCAATTGATGAACTGATTACGTACATAAAAGGTCCAGATTTTCCAACTGGAGGTATAATTAACGGAAAACAAGGAATTTATGATGCGTATAGAACTGGACGTGGAAAACTGAGAGTTGCAGGACGTGTGGAAGTTGAAACTTCCAAAACTGGGAAAGAGTCGATTATTGTTACGGAATTACCGTATCAGGTAAATAAAGCCAGACTTATTGAAAAAATTGCAGATTTGGTAAGACAGAAGAAAATTACTGGAATATCTGATTTGCGGGATGAAACTGACAGGGATGGTATCAGAATTGTAATTGAGCTGAAAAAAGGTGAGGAAAGTGAATTAATTCTGAACAGCCTTTATAAATTTACCGATTTGCAAAATACATTTGGTGTAATTATGCTTGCACTTGTGGATAATGCACCAAGAGTGTTGAATTTAAAGCAGGTTCTTCAGAAATATCTGGAACATAGATTTGAAGTAATTACAAGAAGAACTGAATTTGAGTTGAAAAAGGCTAAAAATAGAGCTCACATCTTGGAAGGGTTTAAAATTGCACTTGATAACATTGAGGAAGTAATTAGAATTATACGTGCTTCAAAGGATGCAAATGTTGCACGGACTGAATTAATTGCAAAATTTGGATTTTCAGAAATTCAGGCAAAAGCTATTCTGGATATGAGATTGCAAAGGCTTACTGGACTTGAAAGGGATAAAATTAATCAGGAATATAACGAACTTATGCTATTAATTGAAGAATTAACTGGAATTTTATCTGACGATTCAAAAATATATGGTATAATTAAAGAGGAGGCACTTAAGTTAAAAGATGATTTCGGAGATGAACGTAGAACTGAAATCAGAAATGCAAGAGCCGAAATTAGCATAGAAGACTTAATTAAGGACGAGGAAGTTGTTGTAACGCTTACAGAAAAAGGTTACGTAAAACGTGTGGCAATCGACACTTACCGTTCTCAAAAACGTGGTGGAATCGGAGTAAATGCTACAAATACAATAGAAGACGATGTAGTAAAAGATATGTACATAGCAAAAACTCTTGACACATTGCTTATTTTCACAACGAAAGGAAAAGTATTCAGCATAAAAGTTTACGAAATCCCTGAAACTGGAAAACAGGCACGTGGAAAACTGATTGGAAATATTATAAATCTAGATACTGATGAAAAAGTCAGCACAATAATAAGAGTTCGGGAATTTGAAAAAAATAAAAACTTATTCTTTGTAACACGAAACGGAGTTGTTAAAAAATCTGAACTTACATTGTTTGATAATATTAAAAAAGCTGGAAAACGTGCAATTAAGTTAAATGATGATGATGAAGTCATGTATATCGGGCTTACAAGCGGAACTGGCGAGGACGAAGTATTTGCGGCTACAAGAAACGGTATTGCGATTAGATTCTCTGAAAAAGATGTAAGAAGCATGGGAACTGGAGCAGCAGGAGTAAAAGGTATAACTCTTAGAGATAAGGACAAAATTGTAGGTGCTGCAATTATTAATTCAGAAATGAATAATGATGAAATGAGAATTCTTACAATTACTGAGGAAGGATATGGAAAACGTACTAAGTTATCAGAATACAGACTTACATCTAGAGGAGGAAAAGGAATTATCAATGCAAAACTTAATGATAAAACTGGGAAAATCGTAGATGTAAAAATTGTCACAGAAAATGATGAGATTATGCTTATTACGTCAGAAGGAACATTGATTAGAACGAGTGTTAATAACGTGTCAGTAATAGGGCGTTCGGCATCTGGTGTACGAATAATGAAAGTTAGAAATAATGAAAAAATTGCTTCAGTGGTAAAAATTACAGAAGAGCCTGAATTGAGTGAAGATGAACAATAAATAGGATAAAAAAATTATCATATAGAAGGAAGTGGTTAAAATGTTACAAAAAAAAGCATTATTTTTAGTTACGGCGGAAAACGAAATACAGCCATTGATTAATTTTGCAAGAGTTTTCAAGCAAAAATATAACGCTGATGCTGACGTTATTTATATTAAGGATATCCTAAAATATGAGGTGTTTCCAGTAAGTATTGAAGGAATGGGACTGAACATTGGAGCAAACTATGCCTTTAAGGAATATAGGGAACTGGAAGAAAAGACTGTAAAAAAATTAAAGGAAAAAATGACTGATGATATTTCAAATTTTTACACAAAAGATGGTGAAACATCGGAAATTGTTCTAGAAGAACTAAAGAAATATGATTTACTTGTACTTGTGAAAAATGAAAAAGTAACTCCTGTGTTAAAGGAAATATTAAGAAGCATTTTCAAACCATTAATTATATTGCCAAATGTGAAGGATTTCAAACTAGACAATTTAATGCTGCTTGATGACGGCGCTTATAATGCAAATAAGACATTGTTTACTTTCTTCTATATATTTGGTGAGCAAAAAGTGGATGTACTGCGTGTGAATGTTGAAGAAGAGGATGAAGACAGTTTAACTGAAAGATTTGGGGATAATTACAATCTTATCCACAAAAAAGGGGATACCTTCAAGATAATTATGAATGAAGCTCAAAATTATGACTTAGTCTTAATGGGAGACTTGAGATACACGGTAATGGTAGAGAGAATTACTGGTAAACTGGGAGTTAGAATACTTGAAAACCTTCAAAAACCAATCTTTATTGTATAAAACTAGTATCCATAATCCTAAAACTAAATTGATAATTTAAGAAAAATTTCAGATTAAGAAAATGATTATACTACTCAAACAGTTATGTAACAATAGCTGTTTGGGTAAGTCTATTTTATTTTGTAAAGACAATAGTTATTCAAGTATATCTTCAAGTTATTATTTGTGATATTAACAAATATTAGAAATTATATTTTGAAAATATACTCGAATTCCTTTAAGATTGCACTAAAAAATTAAATAAATATAGAATTTAATTAGTATAATAAACTCTAATACCTTATATAAATTTTTGCTAATTTTCTGTATCTATAGAAATATTCTGCTGGTTAACTTGAAAATAGCTTTAGCAGTTTTAATTGATTTTTTAAAGAAATTTTGCTGTAGCCAGCTATTTTAAATTTTTGTAAAAAATACAGTAAAAAAAATTTTATGTGTTTATGTTTTACTAAAAGAATTATTTGAAAAAATATGATAAATGTGATTTAATAGTATTGGTTTTAATCTTTAATTTTTATAATTTATTAAAATAAAAGATAATTATAATAAAAATAATATATTTTATAAATTTTTTTAGATTATAATAAATGGGCTGATTTTATTAACAAAATTAATACTTATATATAACATAGAAAATTAGTATAAAATTAAAAAATATGATATAATATATCTGGATTATTATAAGATTGCATGACAAAATGACATAAACATTAATTTGGATAGAATAATTATAACATTAAATTAAAACTTTAAACTTATAAAGTATAAATAAAATTGTTAGGGAAATAATTATTTGAAGGATTTTTATATTATATATGGCTGTATAATTTAAAAGTTTTTCGATAATCAATTAATAAAGAGCAAAATGGAGAGAGGAGATTTAATGAAAGTATTGATTTGTTCTGATAGTCATGGGAGGCTTGATTATTTTCAGCGGGTAATAGATCTGGAGGAGCCGGAAATTGTAATTTTTGCAGGAGATCATAGCACAGACGCAATTGATATGTCGTTAGTCTATAGAGATGTACTTTTTGCCATTGTAAAGGGTAATACTGATATGGATGATTATGAATCCAGAGAAACTAAAATATTTGATTTAATGGGAAAAAAGGTGTTATTAACACATGGACACCTACACAACGTAAAAGCTACGCTTGAAGAATTAGAGAAAAAAGTACATTTAGAAAAAGCTGAAATTTGTATTTTTGGACACACACACAAAGAATTTATTTCAGAAAAAGGTGGAGTAATGTATGTAAATCCAGGAGCATTACAGGATAAAAAATATATGATTTATTATGGTGGTAAAAAATTTGAGCAAAAAATATTAAAATAGTTCAAGTCATTGTTGACTTCATTCCAAATAATATAAAGACATAATTTTGAAGAGTATTTCATTATTATGTCTTTTTTATTAATAAAAATATCCAAAAAATAATAAAACCCACTGGCTAACAGATAAACCAGTGAGTATAAGGCAGAAAGGAGATTATCAAGTTCAGACTATCTTTGATGGCTAAAAATCAAAAATAGAACGATTATAACCAGCAAAATAGCCCAGTCATTAATCATCGTTACCACCTCCAATCTGTGTGAAACTGCCTAAAAGGCTTGTGAAACCTTTTTGACTTGCTTATTATATCATAAAAAAAATCCCTGCTCAATTAAGAACAAGGATTTTTTTCACAAATTTATAAAAAATTCCACACAGATTGTTTTTTATATGAAAATATTATAACATTTTTTTCAATTTTATTCAATGTTTATTTTCGTTTTGGAAATTTTGTTGTGAGATAATACATATGTGACAAGAATATACAAAAAAAGAAAGGTTTC
>CAUQGN010000014.1:0-43814 GCA_963517565.1 uncultured Leptotrichia sp.
GTGATCCAAGAAAGGCAGATATAAATAAACTGAAGACAGTGATAAGACAGCCTGTCAAAGAATAGAGAGAAAATTATGCAAGGATATTCAAGTAAAAAAGAATTGATAGATGAAATAAATAAAAGAGCTATATTATTTATTAATGAATTTTTAGAAATTACTGATGAAAATAAAGATACTTTTGTAGATGGAGTTGACAAAAGTCCTGCTCAGATGATTGCTTACCAGCTGGGGTGGATGAATTTAATACTTTTATGGGAAGAAAAAAATAAAAATAATGAAACAGTTATTACTCCTTCAGAAAATTACAAATGGAATAATTTAGGCGGGCTTTATCAATCATTTTATAAAAAGTATGAAAATTATTCAATAAAAAAATTAATTACGGAATTTAATATAACCGTAAAAAAAATAACTGATTTAATTGAAATTTACACAGAAAAGGAGTTATTTGAGCAAAATCAGCGGCAATGGGCTTCTTCCACACCAAGCAACTGGCCAATCTGGAAATGGATTCATACAAATACAGTCGCTCCTTTTAAAACTTTCAGGACAAAAATAAGAAAATGGAAAAAATTAAAAATTTGACTTTCTTTGTATTATAATTTATAATATTTTCAATTCTTTTAAAACTTTTTAAAATTAAACTATTAAAAACAAAATAATTTTATTTGGTTTTAAAATAGAAAATTAATCGCAGCTAAGAAAGGACAAAATGATAATGAAAAATATAGTTTTTTTAATTTTAGATGAATTTGCAGACTGGGAAACTGCATTTCTGGCTTCGGCATTAAATGAAGAAAATATAACTCAAAATTATTCAGTCAGTTATGCTTCAACTGATAAGGATATTAAAATATCAATGGGTAATTTAAAAATACTGCCTGACATGACATTAGAAGAAATCACAGAAGACAATACTGATGGATTGATTTTAATTGGAGGAAAAACTTGGAGAAATCAGAACTTTGAAACAAACTACACAATTATTGAACTTGTTAAAAAATTTAAGAATAATCCAAATAAAGTTGTTGGGGCAATTTGTGATGCTGCTTATTTCCTTGCAACTAATGGACTCCTAAATGATTGCAAACATACTGTAAACAATCTTGCTGAAATAAAAGATAATGAAAATTATACAAATTCTGAAAATTTTGTGAAAGCAGAATCAGTAATTGATGGAAAGATTGTAACTGCAAGAGGCGACAGTCCTCTTCATTTTGCAAAAGATGTGATGAAAGTGTTAGGCGATATTCCTGAAAAAAATATAAATTTCTTTTTTGATATGTATACAATTGGATTTGAAAAGGCTTTTGAAAAATATTCCGATGAATAAAAAGTTAAAGGGAGTGACTTATTCACTCCCTATTTTTGAATTATTTTCCCAATTCTTGTTTCAATCCTTCAACTTTATCCAGCTTTTCCCAAGGTAAATCAATATCAGTTCTTCCAATATGTCCAAATGCCGCTAAATCTTGGTATCTAAATGACGGCTTTCTCAAGTTTAATGATTTTTGGATTCCATTTGGTGTTAAGTCAAATAATTTTGCAACAGCCTCTTCAATTCTTGTTTCTTCAACTGTTCCAGTTCCAAATGTTTCTACACGAATTGACACAGGTTCAACGACACCTATCGCATAAGATAACTGAACTTCACATTTTGTAGCAAAACCTGCCGCAACAATATTTTTGGCAATCCATCTTGCCGCATAAGCTGCCGATCGGTCAACTTTTGATGGATCTTTTCCAGAAAATGCTCCTCCACCATGTCTAAAGTATCCACCATAAGTATCAATTATAATTTTTCTTCCAGTTAGTCCAGAATCTCCGTGAGGCCCTCCAATTACAAATCTTCCAGTCGGATTAATATGGAATTTTCTTACATTTTCAATATTCAAATTATATTTTTCCAACACAGGTTTTATAACAAGTTCTTTCAAATCCTTTTCAATTTGTGCATTTGTTACATCTTCGTTATGCTGTACTGATAATACAACTGTATCAACATTTAACAATTTTCCATTTTCATCATAAGCTAACGTAACTTGTGCCTTTGCATCTGGTCTTGCCCAGGCAAGTGTACCATTTCTTGTGATTTCAGTTAATTTTTGTATAATACCACGTGATAACACAAGTGCCAAAGGCATTAATTCTTCAGTTTCTTTAACTGCTCCTCCAAACATAATCCCCTGATCTCCAGCTCCACCTGTATCGACTCCCATCGAAATGTCAGGCGACTGGGAATGAATAGTATTTAATACACCACAGTCAGAATCAAATCCCATTCCTGGACGGTATCCAATTTCATAAATTTTATCTCTGACAATCTTCTGCACATCCACATAAGTCTTAGTAGTAATTTCTCCCCCAACAACTACAAGTCCAGTAGTTGCAAAAGTTTCACACGCCACTCTTGAACTTTCATCATCTGCAAGACAAGCATCTAATATTGAATCTGAAATTTGATCACAGATCTTATCTGGATGCCCTGGTGATACAAATTCCGATGTAAAATAAATTTTTTTTGCCATTTTCTTTCCTCCTAATTTTTTATTTCTACAAACATAACTTAACTTACAATAATCAATTTTAAAACTTATAATTTCAATTTCAATGCATAAAACATTTTTGAATTTTAAAAAAAAACTCTTCCTAGAAAGGAAGAGAAAAAATTCTTATCTTCGCATTCATATGCCGGACTTAGCACCTTGTAATTACAGGTTGCTGGATACTCAAACGGGCCGTTCCCTAGTATCTCTCTTGATAAGTTTTATTAAATTGTATTATAATTTTGTTTGATTTTCAAATAACTTTATTGTAAAACAAGTATATACTATTTTTTTACAAATGTCAATATTTAAAAATTTTTATTTTGCATATTTTTATTTATTATATTCCGCCGCTTTTTTCTTCATAATTTCATCAATATTTATATCTGAAGATTTTTCAGCAGGTTTTACTGTTTGCGAAGGTTGCTGCTGTTTAGTTGTACTTGGTTTTTCAGCTTTAATTTCAACTTTTGAAGCTTCTTCTGCCTTGCTTTTACTTTTTACGTCATTAAGAGTGCTTTCTGTCAAACTTTGAGACGTATTTCCATTTCCTAGGAATGTTTTTGTCTGTTTGTCATTTTTCTTTTCTTCAACTACTCCACCCTTTTCGATTCTTTCAACAGTAGCAGCTGCATTTTTATCTCCATTTTTGGCAGCTATTTTATACCATTTCAAAGCTTCTGTCATATTATTTTGTTGATGATACGACATCGCAATTGGCATAGCAAGCCCTTTATTTCCAGCATTATATGCTTTTAAAAGGTATGGACGTGATTCAGTCTGTTTTCCACCATCATACAAAATTGCTCCAATTTCATAATTTGCTTCCTTTACACCACGATTTGCAGCCTTTTGGAACCATTTTACTGCTTCTGAATCATTTTTAAGTTCTTTATTTAAAAGTGCTACACGTATATCTGCCTCTTTTATTCCTGCATTATACGCTTTTTCAAACTCTACCTTTGCCTCTTTATATCTTTTTGCTTTTATTAAATCAACACCTCTATTGTATGCTTCTGCTCCAGGACGCATTTTTATTTGACGCATTTGCTGTCCGCCAGCATTTGTTCCTGAACCTTTAGGAAGTCTTGCAATCAATTTGTTTGCTTCAGCAGTATTTCCTTCTTCTTTATAAAGTACAGCTAAATTATAAATTGCTTCAGGATAGTTTTTGTCTACACCATATTGTAAAATTTGTTTCACTTTATCCATATCTTTTAAATTGTAATAAAGCTGTGCAAGTGACATAATTGATTCTTTATCACCATTTTGAGCTTTTGTCAATGCTTCTGAAACTTTTACTGGATCAATTTGATTGTCGATTAAATGTTGCTGCTCCTCAGGAGTTAAGTTTTTTATGTCAGGATTTCCTTGTGCCTGTCCTCCAAGGTTAAATATATCAGTATTGATATCCTTGTTTTGTTGCTGCTGTTGTGTCTGCTGATTATCTTTCTTCTTATCCTTTTTCTTTTTAAAGCAAGAAACCGACATCATCCCAATATCTAAAATGACCATTGCCAAAATTATTTTTCTTTTCATTTACTGCTCATTCCTCTCTTTCAAATTCTTTTTATTTTATAATTTTTTAATTTAATAAAATTTTTTGACCAATTTTTATATCTAAAACGATCCTAATTGTGTCGCATCCAATATCTTATACATAAAATCTGTGCTCGCCTTAGTAGTTGGCTCATCATCAAAGTTTATAGTAAATAAGCCATCCTTATTTTCCCATAATCTATCAAAATATGTATAAATATCCTTTGTTAACTTGGAATTTTTATTTGTCAAAATTCTAAAATTAGCATCCATTATGTAACCACGTATATTTTTTTTGATTAAATTAGCCGAACCTGTGTGTATTATAACATTGCCATCTGTTTTTTTGATTAGTGTTATCTTTGTGTGATATTGCTCATTGTTCGTAAAATACCATTTTACTTCTATTTTATTTTTAGTTTTTTTCTTCAATTTCTTAGAAACAGGTTTGTTAGGCAGTCCATTTGTACTCATTCCAAAAGCATCCCTGCTCCTGTCAAAAATAATCCGTACTTTCACTCCACGATTTGCAGCCTTTATAAGCCTGTCAACGACTCCCTTGTCAGCAAGAAAATACATTCCCATAAGTATTTCATCCCCAGCTCTCGCACCCTCAATATCTTTGTCCAAATGTTCCCCAATTTTTGCCTCTGTCACAAACTGCAGCTGATACTTATTATTTTCATCATCAAATCTGGTAATCATATCTCCATTTTTCTGATTTTCATTTTCAGAATTTTGACTTTTTTCAGGAAGTTCTCCAGTTTGTGCAAATCTTCTTGTTTCCTCTTCCACAAACTCTTTCTTCTTATTCTCAATTTCTTTAACTTGTTTTTCAGTTTCACTTTCAGAAAAATTATTTGTCTCACTTATCTGACTATCCGTTAAATTTCCAATTTGTCTATTATTTATTTTATTTTCCTGTTTCTCAGTTACATCGATTTTCCCATCTGAAAATTCAGCCACAAGCTGTAATCCATGCAGAACATCTTTTGTAATTTCGCCATTAGCTGATATTGCCACATTTTCATGAAAATAACTAGGATCGTGAATGTTAGCGCTCGAAACTACAACATTTTCCTCATTTAAAAATATTTTTCTGTGATCTGCCTTTACATTCAATGCCCTCAATAAATTTCTCAAAGTTAATTTAGGCCACATAGGCCCGTAAAAGTTCCCAATCCATCCTTTCCCCTGCGGATTTCCGTGAGGCTCTATCAAAGTTCTCCAAATTGGCGAATACCAGGGAAACGTGTCTTTCAACTTAAAAATATCCACCATTATAACGTCAATCCCAGCATTTTTCATATCCGTAATAAATGGATGCTCAAAAGCCCCGTACAAATTATTATTCTCATCTGAAAGCACATATACCTTCAAATCAGGATTTTCCATCTTCTTTTTAATAAGCCTTCTCGTATACTCCTTAGCAAACTCTGGAAAATGCTCCTTATCCTTATTATAAATATCATTAAACAAAAACATCTCCACAATCAGATAATCTTTCGCCTCATCCACAACCTTATAAGTTGCTTCCCAAATCTGCCTGTCATACCGAATATTCCCATCCTTATCCAGATAAGTCAAATCATAATGAAACTCAACGTTATCGCTATCTCTCACTGGACCTTCATAATTTACTCCAAGTGGAGGAGTTTTTATTGTGGAACATGAAATTGTAAAGACTGTTAAAATACCAATTAGTAAACACTTTTTTCTTCTTGAATTCATTAATTTATTCTCTCCCTCACTGTCTTAAATTTCTTTTTTTATTCTCAATTTAATAACTCTCTTTTATTTTTATGAAATTTCTAATCTACTAGATTGTTTATCCACTTCTTGCTCTTTAATCTCCATACACACGGAAATATTTTTATAACTTCATCACTGCACGAAAGTAAATACACAATTACAACTGGAAATCCTAAATGTAATCCAGAAAAATATGTTATTGGAATAGCAACAAACCAAAGCGGAATCAAGTCCACAAACATTGTCCAGAGCGTATCTCCTCCTGAACGTAAAATTCCAACTAATAGCTGTAAACTTATTGCTTTTACAAAAATTACAAATACCTCTGCCTTCACAACCTCTTTTGCTAGCGGATAACTTTTTTCATTTACATGTTGTAGAATAAATGGACTGAAAATAAAGACAATTGCTCCAATAATAATTCCTGAAATAACAGCCACCTTTAATAAAATTATTGAATAGTCGTAAGCATTTTCTTCCCTTCCAGCACCAATCTCGTTACCAATTATAGCTGAAGTTGCACTCGAAAGTCCAAATAACAATGTCAATACAAGACTGCTAATTGATTTTACAACCTGAACTGCAGCCGCAAAATTTGTTCCCATTCTTCCAAAAATCATCACATACATACTTGCACCAACTACCCACAATATTTCATGAATAAAAACAGGAAGTGATATTTTCATAACTTTTACAAAAAATTCCATCGATAAATCAAATAATTCATTTATTTTCCCTGCAATTGGCAATTTTAACTTATAAATCACATAAATTATATAAAAAGTGCTTATAATTCTCGCAATAACTGTTGCAACTGCAGCACCACGTACTCCCATCGCAGGAAATCCAAAATGTCCAAAAATCAACATATAGTTTATGGCTACATTTATCAAAAGCCCTATTACACTTGAGTAAAATGAATATTTAGTTTTTCCTATTGCACGAAGCTGCATATTAAAGGCAAAACCAACTCCCACAAGTGGATAAGTCCACGCTACTATACGTAAATATGAAGACCCTATTTCTATAACTTTTTTATCATTTGTAAATACTGAAATTACAAGTTTTGGGGTAAACAATCCTGCGAAAAGAAATAGCAGCGAAAATAAAAATCCAACTATTATCGTTATCCCAAGACATTTCTTCAGATTTTTGTAATCCTTGTTCCCAAAATACTGAGCCGCCAAAATTCCGCCACCACTATTCATTCCAAAAAGTGAAGTCATAAAAATCATAAACATCTGATTTGCAAACCCCAATCCTGCAACAGCAACTGTCCCCAACCCAAGCGCCACAATCTCTTTCCCCACCATAAACATATCAACAAAGTTCATAAGTGCGTAAATCATATTTTCAATTGCCACAGGCAATCCAATGTTAATAACCTTTTTATAAACCAATTTTCTATTTAATACTTTTTCTTTCATTTATTTCCTTTCTTTTTCATTGATTTTTTTAGATTTTCTCAACAGTTTCAGTTTACTTATAGTTTTTCTTTAACAAAAATAAATTTTTAACTTTAATAAATCTATTTAATCTAAATCCTCCAATGTTGAATATTCTGAGAATATCAACAGATGATCTGACACATATTTCTTTATTATAGCATAGTTATTATTTTTTATAAAGTTATAAACTCCAAAATTTCCAGTAAATTCTTTTGTTTTTTCAAAATTTATGAAAAAATTATCATAAGAACTTACAAGTTTACTATCCGAAAGTGTGGTCAAATTTTCTTCAGGATTTAAAATATATTTGACGTTATATTTAGCATCCATATTTTTAAAAGCCATATTGTCAGCAGGCGTATTAAAATCCCCAGCGATAATTATATCATCTTCATCTGTCAATTTATAAAAATATTCATAAACATTGACATAATTTGCCGCCTCCAGTAGCCTCTGCTTTTCTTTATCACCAAAAACCGAATGTGCAATAACATAAACAAAATCAAAGTTTCCAGCTTTAAAATATCCACCATACGGCTCTCTCATAAACTCATTCTCATCTTTTTCCTTATAAAATCCAAGCCCTCTTGCATCAGAAAATTTGCTTTTCCTATAAATAAATGCAAAATATTCACGATAATTTTCACTTCCTACAGAATTTTCCGAAATAATATAGTCCCATTTCTCTTTAGTCAACTTTTCTAAATATGCCTGAACTTTCTTAACTCCTTTCTCATTCATAACTTCTTCCATCCCAATTAAATCAAACTTTGCTAAAATTTTCGCAAGTGTCCGATAATCTTTTTGTTTCTCACCAAGACGCATAGCATTAAATGATGCGACCAAAATTTTATTCTCGTCTCTATTTACATCAATTGTCTCATTTATCTTTTCTTTTCTAAAACAAGAAAATATTCCAAAAACTAAAACTACAAAAACTAACCCTCTAATTATTTTATTCTTCATCTCAATCATCCCCTTGATTTTTTTATTTATTTTCTAAAATGTTATTATACCCTTTCTACAACAAATTCTATTTTCTTTTCCTGACATATTTTTCGTATTTGTAAAAAAATTGCTAAATAATTTTGAGAATAATCTTTTTTTATGAAAAAATACAAAAAATTTTTATATTTACTGCCTTTTTTTTGAATTATTACTATTCTTTTATCATTTAAAGATTTTGGATGAGTCATTTTTATTATATTTATATTTTCATAAGAAAATTTCTTTTTATCAATCACAATTTCATAGTCATTTAAAATTAATCTGCTCGGAGAATTTATTATCTGAAAATATCTTTTCCAATGTTTAAAACCTTGATATACAAAGAATAAAAATGTTGAAATCGGAACACTGTAGAATAAAAATTCTGCAACAGAAATTGGTAAAGTTAATTTAAAAGCTAAGGCAATTACTCCAAAAAATGTAATAAAAGCCATTATGATTCCTGATGTTATATAAAAAACTGTAACCTTTATTAAATTAGACCTCTGTATTTTACTCTTTTTTAAAAATGAATAATCTCCTAATTCAAAAATTTTCTCTTCCATAAATTTTATTACCTTTCTTTTCTTATTTTTTTATCCATTTGTCTCAACTTTCATAATTTCAAAATTTATATTTTAAAAAAATTTTAATACCCATTTATTATAAATTCAACCCCATTTTCAAAGCGCCAATTTCTAATACCCTTAAACAGCAATACGTATTCAGGATATTTCCATTTCGCATTTACTCCACTTGGCACAATAAGAAATTTCTGTTTCCTGATACTACTTTCTATTATCAATACTTTTGGAACATCTAAAATTTTAAAATATGATTTTTCCATAATTTTTAATCCTGTCATAGTTATTTTTTTTACATCAGATTTATAAAATTCTTTTTTATCTATTATTATTTTTAAATTATCTATCGTTATATTTTGAGGAAGTTTTTTCTGAATTTTTTCCTTCATGTTCGAATAATACGCAATATAAAAGATTATTAAAATAGTTTCTACAATAATAGCATAAATCAAATGAATTATAAATTTTTCAGTCCCTTTTTCTAAAAAAGATATAAGAATTACAAAATTAATGATTGATATTACTAAAAATTTTATTTTTATATCCATTTCCTTTAAAATTGAAAGTTTTTCTCTCGGAATATTAAAATGTTTCTCTTCCAAAATATCATTTTCATATTTTCCAACTTTTCTTTTAAATAAATGCTTATATTTCCAAATATATATCTTTAATTCATTTCCTTCTTTTAAAGTTATCCACGAAATATTTTTCAAATTTCTTTTTCCATTTTCTGTAAATTTCAAATATCTCTTTACTTTTATTCTTAAACTTTTTATATGACTTTCTACACTTTCCACTATCCGCACATCATTTTTTATAATATCTAAAACTTTTTCTTCTCCGGCAAAATTAAAATAACTAATTTTATTGCGCTTTACGATAATTTCTTTTCTAAAACAACTTATCGAAGTATAAAAAATTATAGCTAAAAATGTAACAGGAAAAATTTGAGAAATCTGCAATAAAAACTCTCCAATAATTACAAACGGTATAAAAGCTACCAAAAGATTATAAAATATTATTTGAATAATTTTCCATATTTTTATTTGATATGTTTTTTCCATATTTTTTTAAACTCCTATTTAAATTTAAAAATATTCTAAATTATATTCATTCAAACCTTCATAAATTCAGAGTTTGTTATCTTCTCAACATCTTAGCTGCAATTTCTACCATCCTAATTGCCAGCTCATGATTTTCCCCAAATAAGTTATAAGCTCCGTCTTCACTCAAAACTCCACATTTCAAATCTTGTGGTAAAATACCATTATTATAATCTTCCACATCTAAAAACCAGTTTTCACTGCTATAATATTCATCCAACTTTTTATAATCTGGTAAATTTTCTTCCAGTTTATCCAATGCTTCATTTAACTCTCTAAAAATATCCGCTGATTTATCCATAATTTTTTCCATTTCCTCAACTCTTTTTATTTTATCATTTTTCATAAAGTTTACCTCTTTTTTATATTTTAATTTTTTATTAATTTTTTCTTGTCTTTTCAAAAAAAGCTACCGTTTTCTCGATAGCTGCATTTTTTATTATTATAATTCTGAATTGTTATTAATTTGCTCTTTCAATATATTCACCAGTTCTCGTGTCAATTTTGATTTTATCTCCAATTGCTACGAATAAAGGCACTTGCAATTCATACCCTGTAGATACAGTTGCTGGTTTTGTTGCACGTCCAATTGTATCACCCTTTAATCCTGGTTCTGTATAAGTTACTTCTCTAATTACTGTATTTGGTAATTCTACACCAACTGGAGTTCCTTCATACATCAATACTTGGATAATCATTTCTTCTTCCAAGAAATTTACTGCATCTCCTAAATCTTCAGCTGATAAAGTAATTTGCTCAAAAGATTCCTGATCCATGAAATTATATTCTCCGTCAGTTTCATATAAAAATTGCATTTGATTTCTATCAAGAATAATATCATCCATAAGTTCAGTTGCCAAAACTGTAATTTCTTGAATTTTTCCTGAAATTAACTCTTTTGTCTTAAATTTAACTTCTGCTGCTCTTTGTCTTTTTCCTGATGTTGACTGATGTCTTTCAGCTTTTAGTATTAAATATGGAATGTTGTCCTTTCTATATGTGCTTCCTTGTCTTAATTCTGCTGCTGGTTTCATTAATTTTTTCCTCCTAAATTTTTACTTTATTTTATAATTTGTTTGTTAACTTATTAATTTGATAATTAAATAAAAAATTACTTTTAAAACAATATAAATTTTTCCTAAGATTATAGAACTAATAAATTAGATAATACAAAATTTTAATCACAATTTGTTTTAATTCTTAATCAAACTCAATTATCTAATATTTTATTAAATAAGTTGCGGTAACTACTACTCGCATTTTTTTATAAATCTGATTAACTTCTTTTTCATTGATTCTTTTAACATCTTCTGTATCTTCAAGTATTTCAAACTGACCCTGACTGATATTTTTTAATCCGCCAATTTCATTATTATTTACCTTTAGCATCTCAACAGCTCTTATTTCAGCATTCCGAGAAGCATCTACAATCATATCTTTTTTATATCTTTCAATATTTGTTATAAAGAACTCTGGTTCATTTATTTGAATGTTGTTACTTTGCAATTTTAATTCTAACAATTTTTCAAAAAACTCTTCAACTTTATCAATATTCTTTGTTACAATAGAAATTGTTTCAACTCCCTCATAATCAGAAATTTTAACACTCTGCGGAACTGTTCCTGAATTTATTGTTCCCTGCTGTTTTACATTTGATGAACTTTCAATATAATTTGGCTGAATTCTTAGATTTCCAATACTATAATCATTTCCATCAATTTTTAGATTTTTAATTAAATCAGTTGCCAATTTTTCTTTTTCTGATATTATTTTTTTTAATTCATCAATATTTTCGCTTTTTTCAGAGATTACAATGTTTATAAGCGCCTTATCAGCTTTTATTCTACGTTCTGCAACTCCTTTTACTGTAATTCTGTTTTCATCTTTATTTGCTTTGTTCATGGCATTTGAAATTAATGCCGCAGATATTATTAATCCAAAGGATAATATCGTAGGAATTATTATAAATTGTATTTTTTTCAATTTTTACTCCTTTTCCGAACTTTAAATCCTGCCATATATATTTGAGTTACCAAAAATAATACTTAACATTTAAAATTTTCTGCTTAAATCTATTCAATTTAACCATTTAATATTAAAAATTATGATAAGTTAAATATGCAAAAGTTCTATCAAATTATAGATTATTTTCAAAAAAAAGTCAATTATATATCCAAATTTTTTACTAAAAAATTATAAATCCTTTAGTATAACAAAACAAGGGTAAGAACTTTTACCCTTGTATTTATTTTTTTAATTAGTTACTTTGCTTGTACATTAGCCATCCATTAAAATATAAAGATGTGCTGTCACTTCCACTTACTCTTCTAATTTGTCCATTTTCCAAATACCATTTGTTTCTATTCATAACAGCGTCATAATTTTTTTCCTCAGCAAGATTCACAGTTACTGTTACCGGTCCTGTATGTCTTATAGAACTTCCATTGTTAATTACGCAGTCCTGAAAAGAAATATCCGCCATATATCCATGCTCTGCATACGAATCTTCCACTGTATCAGTATCAAACGCTGATTCACTAGGACTTGGATTTACACAATAACTTCCTTTTTTTACACCTACTGGACTTTTTACAACTAATTTTTCATTGCTTTCCTTAGGAGTTTCTTTTTTCTCTTCAGTTTTTGGCTTTTCTTCTTTTTTTTGTTCTTGCTGTACAGTTTCAGAAGTTTGAGGAGCTGTTACAGTTGGTATATTCTGATTTTGCGATACTGCCGCCATTTCTTTTTTTAGATTTTCTTTTTTCTTTTTATTCTGGCTTCTCAGATAAAAAATTCCAGATCCAATGACAACAATAAATATCGCAGCAACAGCAGCTAAAATTGTTGTCATCCTGTTAGAAATATATTTTTCTTCAATTTCTTCATCATTCTCTTGTTCTGTTTCTTTTGGAATATTTGTTTTTCTAGCAGAATTTTTCATTCTATCAGTATTTTGAGTACTGCTTCCTGCATCACTTCCATAAATTGTTTTTTCAAGCTCTTCCTTTTGTTTTTGCAAATCCTGAATTTCCTTTTGGCGCTTTAATTCTTCTATCTCTTTTTCTAGCCGCTCTTTTGCACTTTCGCCAAATTCGTTATTATCCATAGTATCCTCCTAAAAAATTAGCAATATTTAGTAACAGTATTCCCTATACTGTAATAATCAAAATTATTTTCTACATATCCATATTAAATGTCATCACTTTATTAAAATCTGAACTTGTTTCATCTGATTGAATCCATTCACCATTTACATTTGTATATATTATATCAAATGTTTTTTCAGAATATTTTAAATTAGAATCATTTAATTTTTGGTCAATAAACTCTTTCATCCATTTCATTGTTTTCTCTTCTATAACCGCTTCTGAACTTCCTTTCAGCTGTTGTGCATTATCTGTAACTTTTTTATTAACAAGCGACTTTATTTCTGATAAATCTGGATATTTCATTGTTACATTTAAAATAACTTTATTTTGAGTTTCAGTTGCATTATTTACTTTATAAGTAATTTTTTTATAAGCTTCCTTAAATAAATTCATTGACTCAAGTTCATTTTTATCTGTTGTTATTGATGAATATTCACCTTTTTGTAAAATATTAATCACTTCTTTTAATGTATTTTCTGCCGCTTCCTTTCCACTTCCTCCATTTGTATTTGCTTGTGGAGTTGTTATACTTGCCATATTTTGGCTTTGAAAAGTTGACGATAACACTGATTTTTTTAAACTATTTTCTTTTCTTTTATTTTTTGCATTTAAATAAAAAATTCCTGAACCTAGAATAACAATTAATAATGCCGCTACACCTGATAAAATAGTAATCTTTTTATTTGAAAAGAAATTCTCATCTTCTTTTAAATTTTTCTCAATTCTTTTTACTTCCTCATTAACTTCTTCTTTTTTTTCAGATGCATTTCCTCCTATACTATCAAACATGGTTTTTTCAAGATCTTCCTTTTGTTTTTGGAGTTCACGTATTTCTTTCTGACGTTTCAATTCCTGAATTTCTTTTTCTAATTGCTCTTTTGATTGTTCATTAAAATTATTATTATCCATAATATATTCCTCCTAAAAAATAATATTTATCTTTTACAGTAAATATTATACCATAATAATTTTATAATTTCAAGCAATTTTAACAGATTTTTTTTTACTGTAATAATTATAATTGATTTTAATTATATAAATTTAAATAATTGCTTCTATATTTTTCAATTATACGACATTACTTTGTTAAATTAGAGATTATCACTTTCTAATTGATAAAAACTACCCCTATAATAATTGATATTGATACTATTTTTTTATATCAATTAATTCATCTTTTTTATTTTCAGTTTTTTATCTTCCCCATTTTTCAGGATTTTTACTCCATTCCAAAGCAATTTTTGCTTCTTCCTGCTTCAAATAATCAGTTTGAGCCAATAATTTTATTAAAACATCAAAATTTGAAAGTGAACTGAATTTACAATTGTATTTTGCATAATTTTCATTTGCACTTTCAAAGCCGTAAGAAAAAATTGATTTTACTTCCAGCTCCTTCACTTCTTCCTTTTGAAGCACGTCAACTGCAATAAGGCTGCTTTTACCTGTTGTAATCAAATCTTCAATTACAACAACTTTTTTCCCTTTAACTTCTGCACCTTCAATCTGTTTTCCTGCACCGTGATCCTTTGGTTTGTTTCTCACATATGCAAGCGGTTTTTTCATTCTGTCAGCAATAAATGCAGCCCAAGGTATTCCAGCAGTTGCAACTCCTACAATCACATCCACATTTTTTTCAATTCTTTCAACAAACGCTTCTACAATCGTGTCTCTCTCATCTGAGAATCCTAATACATAACGGTTATCACAATAAATGGGACTTTTTATTCCAGACGCAAACGTAAAAGGCTCTCCTACATTTATTTTTACTGCCTTTACATCGAATAATGCCTTTGCCACTTTTTCTTCCAATGTTAAATTAGCCATTTTCTCATTTCCTTTCAAATTTTGATTTTTTTATTTTATTTCTACACTATTTAACAGTTATTCAAATACAGGTAAATTATTTACTTTAAAAAATCAATATTTTTCCCTTTATGAATATCATTAATTTTTCCATTTTCATAAATGATTTTTCCATTTACAATCGTCATTATGTTTTTCCCTTTCAATTTCCAATTTTCATAAGGAGTCCATCCACATTTTGACTCAATTGTATCATCTACAGCAACAATCCATTCTTTTTGAGTATCAACTACAATTATATCGGCAAAAAAACCTTCCTGCAACTTTCCTCTTTTTTCGATTTTCATTATTTTTGCAGGATTTTCACACATTAACTTTTGTATTGTTTCAAGTGATATTTTTCCTTCATTAAAAGCGTTAATCATAAGTGCGAGCGAAGTTTCCACTCCTGGCATTCCAAATGTAATTTTTTCCAGCTTTTCGCTTATCAAATGTGGAGCGTGATCTGTTCCGATTGTGTCAATTTCTCCACGATTTATTGCTTCCCATAAAAATTGATTGTCAGATTTTTCCCTTAGTTCAGGTTTCATTCTCAAAAGCATTTTGTTTTGCTCTGTACTTTCACGAGTTTGAGTATTTAAAAATAAATGATGGGGAGTAACTTCAGCATAGATTGGATGCTCTTTTGTATTCAATTCATTATTTTTTTTGGCGTTTATAACTTTTTTCAATTCATTTTCTGATGGAATATGACAAACATAAAGCCCTTTTCCATAATTTTTATTTAACTCTATTGCCTTGTCAATCATTTCATTCTCAGCGTGAACTAGCACCAGTTTTGAGTTTTTAAATACTTTTTTTAATATGTCATCATCTTCAATAAGCATTTCTCCTGTTGTTACATTCATAAAAATTTTTACTGTATTTGTTTCACCACTATTTAGAACCTTTTTTATTTCTTCAACATTATCATTTTTGCTTCCACCAAAATGAAATCCAAAATTCACAATTGACTTCTCATTCGCTAATTTTTTCTTTTCCAGTAAATTTTCCAATGTTGTAGTTGTAGGTACTGTATTTGGCATATCATAAAAAGTCGTAATACCAGCTTTGGCACAAGCATGTGAACCTGTTGCAAAATCCTCTTTGTATGTAATTCCCGGTTCTCTCATGTGTGTATGTACATCAATAACTCCTGGCATTACTAATTTTTCTTCAATATCAATAATTCTTGTATTTTGATTATTTTCAAATTTGCTTTCATCAATATTTTCAGAAATTTTCTCAATAATTTCGCCATCTATCAAAATTTCAATTTTTTTCCCAAAAACATCTATTCCATTTTTTAGAATGACAATTTTATTATCGTCCATTTTTACTCCTATATTAAACTAAAATATACTTAAATCAGCTCATGTTAAATTTTTTTATCTTCCTTCCAGATTTTTTAACATTCTTTCCATCTTTAAAATTTGGAAATCCAATTTTTCGTCCAATGTCATATTTTTTTCTTTATTTCTTCTAGCTTTTGCTTCCAGCCTTCTTTCTTGTTCTGGTGTAAGTTTTTTTGCTTTTGAAGTTTCTTTTTTAGTTTGTTTTGTTGTTTGAGATATTTCTTCTTCCTCTTGTTTTTGATTTAATTCTGTTCCTGCATTTTCTATATTTTCTGTTTCGTTTGAAGTTACTTCCTCCTGAATTTGTTTTACCTCTGTATTTTGAGTTTTTTCAACCTTTACATCCATATTTTCACTATGTCCTAGTTGACATATTCCCAAAATCCCCAATGTTAATAGTAATAAACTTTTTTTCATAAATTTTCTCCTTTTTTATAAATTTGATACACTATATTTTAATACAGCTATCTTTGAATTGTATTTATTCTGCTTCAAAATTTAAAGTTTTTTATTATTTCAAATTTTTAGTCTTTTGTATTTTACAATGCTTCCGAAATTTCTTCTAAAATCAATTTTGCAGTTTCTAAAGGATTTTCAGCCTTAGTTATTGGGCGTCCAACTACAAGAAAATCTACCCCCTGTTTTATCGCATCTGCTGGCGTCATAATTCGTGTCTGGTCATCATTACTTTTCCCATCAGCATTTAATGTAAATTTAGGACGTACTCCAGGACAGACTGTTACAAAATTCTCTCCTAACTTTTCCTTTACATACTTTGCCTCCTGTGGTGAACACACAATTCCGTGCATTCCATTATTTCTAGCAAGTGTTGCAAGATTTAAAACAATTTCCTGCAATTTTAAGTCACTTTTGAACATTTCAAAAATATCATTTTCACCCAAGTTTGTCAAAATTGTTACTCCAATTAAAAGGCTTTCTGATTTACTTTCTTTTACCAATTCAGCAACTTCTCTCATAGTTTTGCTTCCATTTGAACAATGAATATTAAACATAAATACATTTTTTTTTATAGCATTCGTACAAGCCATTTTCACAGTATTCGTAATATCGTGAAATTTTAAATCCAAAAATACCTTTTTCCCCTTTTCGTGCAAATAATCTATTAATTTCCCGTCTGTATTAAGATAGCTCTCAAGCCCGACTTTATACATTGAAATATTATCTCCAAGTTTCTCTACAAGTCTTTTTGCATCTTCCATATTATCATAATCTAGTGCAACAAATATTCTATCTTTTGCTCTCTCATCAATTCTAGCCATTCTAATCTTCCTTCCTTTTAACTTCTTTTATTTCAAACATTCCCATAAAAATTAGAATCAAAATTTCTAAAATAAATATTGGAATTGCAATAAAAACAGCTATTTGATGTAAATTCATAATTAACATTGCCATTAGAATCTGAAAGACAAAAGTAATTCCCCATGCTTTAAAATGAAGTGTTATTCTGTAGTTTTGATTATCTGATTCCACATTTATAACTTTTTTAGGAGTTTTTATTAAAAAATTATTGTATACTTGAAGCATTTGTTCTCCATAATCTACATCAATTTCTGTTTTTTCATTAAATTTTACTTCTACAATTTTTTCATCATTTATTTTTAATTTAAACCTATCTCCTGCACCATTAGAAGATATTTTTGATTCTATAATTATTTTAGGCATCAGCTTTTCCTTTCTTTAATAAACTATTGTTAAATTAACTATTGAATTTTTATTTCCTCTTCTAAAATTACCTTTTCACAATAAAAACATTTATATTTTGATTTTTTTTTCAAATTGTTTTTATTTAAATTTTCAGAATTTTCTTTTGTATGAATAAACTTTGCTTCAATATTTTCGTGATTTGAAATACATTTTGAATTATTGCATTTCATATTTTTTATATAATTAATATTTTGGGAATTTTTATATTCTGTATCTTGATTGAAAAACTCTTTATTTTTACCTAACACTGTCATCATCATAGCCTGCCTTACTGGAATACCATTTTTGGCCTGCTTAAAATATAGTGCGTATTTTGTATCATCTAAATTTATTTCAATCTCATCTACTCTTGGTAAGGGATGAAGAATTATCATATTTTCTTTACATTTTCCAACTATATTTTCACGATTTATAACATAAATTCCTTTTACTTTCTCGTAATCCTTAATATCTGAAAATCGTTCTTTCTGAATTCTGGTCATATAAAAAACATCAATTTTATCAAGACAGTCCCTAAAATCTTCTAAAATCTCATATTTTATACCATTTTTTTTCAAATCTTCCAGTAAATATTTAGGCATTTGTAATGACTGTGGCGCTACAAAATACATTACTGATGGATTAAAGTGTGTAAGTGCTTTTGCAAGCGAGTGAACTGTTCTTCCATATTTCAAATCTCCAACAAATGCTATTTTTAAATTTTCAAGTGTTCCTTTTTCATCAAGAATTGTATATAAATCAAGTAAAGTCTGGCTAGGGTGCTGATTTGAGCCGTCTCCTGCATTAATCACAGGCTTTTTTGAAATTTCTGAGGCAAGTTTTGCCGCTCCATCAAGCGGATGCCTTACAACTATTAAATCTGAATAACTTTCCACCATCTTGATTGTATCAGCAAACGATTCTCCCTTCTGAACAGATGATTGTTCTACAGGCGGTAATGATAAAATATTGGCTCCCAGCCGCATTGCTGCTGATTCAAAGGACATTTTTGTTCGTGTACTTGGTTCAAAAAACAATGTTGCAATTATTTTCGCTTGTAAAAATTTTAATTTCTCCTCTTCTGAACAGCCCTCAATCTTTCTTGCCAGCTCTAAAATATCAAGAATTTCCTTTTTTTTCATATCATTCATAGAAATAATATTTCCCACAGCCATCTCTCCTCGCAATTAAATATTTTCAAATAATTTTCTCAAATTTATGATAGCAAATTTTATTATTATTTGCAAACTTTTCTTTGTTATAAAAAAAATCAGAAGTTAATCTAATTTGTCAGATATTTTCTTCCGATTTTTTATTTACATTTTAATTTTCATCAACTTTATATTTCAAAACTCTAGTTGCATTCAATACAGCAAGCAAGGCAACACCAACATCTGCAAATACAGCTTCCCACATTGTTGCATCCCCAAAAAGCCCTAGAACTAGAACGATTAATTTTACAGCAAATGCTAAAGTAATGTTCTGCCATACAATTGTTTTAGTTTTTTTGGCTATTTTCATAGCGGTTACTATTTTTGAAGGTTCGTCATTCATTATTACAACATCGGCAGCTTCGATGGCGGCATCACTTCCAACACCTCCCATTGCGATTCCAATATCGGCTCTGGCAAGTACAGGAGCATCGTTTATTCCATCTCCTACAAATACAACTTTCCCTTTTTCACTTTTAGTCTTGTAAATTTCTTCCAATTTTTCAACTTTCTCATTTGGAAGCAGCTCAGCAAAAACTTTATCAATACCAAGCTTTTGAGCAATATTTTTACCAATTGCATTGTTATCGCCAGTAAGCATTACAATTTCCTTGATTCCGTTTGCCTTCATTCCCTTGATTGTTTTTGGAGAATCTGCTTTTATTTCATCAGAAATTAGGATATTTCCGATATATTGCCCATCAAATGCAATGTAAATTACAGTTCCTAAATTCTCTTTTTCAGTAAATTTAATATTTTCCAAGTTCATCAGTTTAGAATTTCCAGCCAAAATTTGATGGTTATTTATGTTAGCTTTTATTCCAAATCCTGAAATTTCTTCAAAATCTTTTATAACGCTTTCATCAATTTTTGTAGCAGTATTTTCATATTCAGAAACTATTGACTGTGCAATAGGATGGTTTGAAAATTTTTCAATATGTGCAGCGTATTTTAATAATAAAGATTGTGTCAAATCAGTTTTATTATTTTCAAAGTCATTTATTTTTACATTATTTTCAACGTTTATTTCAGTAACTTTGAAGATACCTTTTGTCAAAGTTCCAGTCTTGTCCATAACGACACTTTCCACATCATTCAATGCTTCGAGATAATTTGCACCTTTTACCAGAATCCCGTGTTTTGAAGCACCGCCAATTCCACCGAAAAACCCTAATGGAATAGAGATAATCAAAGCACATGGACAAGATACAACAAGGAAAATTAAAGCACGATAAATCCAGTCTGTAAATGTTGCGCCTGAAATTAACAATGGAGGGAAAATTGCCATAATTAAAGCTGTTATTACAATTGCTGGAGTATAATATTTTGCAAATTTTGTAATAAAGTTTTCTGTTTTTGATTTTTTACTGCTGGCATTTTCCACCAAGTTAAGTATTTTGGAAACAGTTGATTCCGAAAACACTTTTGCAACTTCAATTTCTACAAGCCCTGTTTTATTTATAAATCCACTTAGAACATTATCCCCTGTTTTTGCTTCACGAGGAAGTGATTCTCCTGTTAGTGCAGAAGTGTCAAAAGTTGAATTTCCATTTATAATTTTTCCATCCAAAGGTACTTTTTCTCCTGGTTTTACTACAATAATATCAGCAACTTTTATTTCTTCGGGATTTACTTTTTTTATTCCATTATCAGTTTTAAGATTTGCATAATCAGGACGAATATCCATTAACGCTATAATAGATTTTCTTGAATTATTAACTGCAATGCCTTGAAACAGTTCTCCAAGCTGATAGAATAGCATAACAGCCACACCTTCAGGATATTCTCCAATAGCAAATGCACCAACTGTAGCAATAGCCATCAAAAAGTTTTCGTCAAAGACTTGACCCTTCAAAATATTTTTTACAGCAGACAGCAGCACATCACCGCCTATTATGAAGTAACTTATTAGAAATACAGCTAATTTCGGAATAAATAAAGTTTTTGGAATAAAAATTCCTAAACTAAATAAAATTCCGCCAATTAATAATTTTTTCTTTATTTTATCAGTATCCTCTTCTCCATGAGCGTGAGAGTGGCTGTGATCATGGGAATGAGAGTGTTCGTGAGAATGACCATGGCTGTGATGATGATTGTGGTTATGAGAGTGAAGTTTTTTAGTAGAAATCTTAATTCCATCCTTAATTTTGTTTACCTCGCCCTGAATAATCTCTGCCAATTTATCTTGAGAAACTTCTTCAGACTCGATAATAACCCTTTTTCCAAGAAAATCAACAGTAGCCTCCTTAATTCTCTTAAGTGTATTTAATTTACGTTCAATCTTAGCAGCACAATTTGGGCAATCTACCCCTTCAATAAACAATGTGCATTCATTAGTTTTCATGAGCCTAACCTCCAAAAGTTTTTTATTTATAAATTTTATATTATTTTAATATATGAACATCTATTCATATATAGTTTACTATATTTAATATTTATTGTCAATATATTTTTTTGATTAATCTCAAAGTTAATTTATTATAATTTAAACCATTAAAAACATTTTTTAATTTTCTATTTAAGAAAAAGAATATTCTCAGATTTTTATGATATAATTTATTAGATTATATTTATACATTTATTTTTTCAATAATAAGAAATATTTTTTTAGTGTAGTATATTTTGAATTTGAAAAAACAACAATTATTAAAAATTTAATGTAATACTTAGAAATTTTATAAAAAAATATTCTATAAAATAAATATTTAGAAAGGAATGACTTATGATGAAAAAATTAGTTTTAGGAGCATTATTATCATTTGGGATGTTAAGTTTTTCGCAAAACATAAAAGTACAGAAGGGAAGTTACTGTAAAGGAATTTCAGGAAAATCTGCAGATAGCGGAAGCGGTTCAGGAACTTTTACCAGATTTTACGACACTTGTGTTATTAATGGAATAACTTATAAAAATGTAGCTTTAGAATACGGAGCTAATATGGCAATTTATAGAGAAACTAAAATTGAGCAAAAGAATATAGTTTCAAATGTAAAAAAATTTTTAAATACAAAATTAGAAAAGAATGATGTCTCTGTTTTAAAATCAGGAATCACTTTAGAATATGAAAAAAATGCAGAAATTATAAATGTTCCATTTACTGGTAATAAGTGGCCAGATGAGGGAGCCTCACGAAGCGATACAGAAGAAGTAACCAAAGATAGATTTTATATTGAAGACATATACCCAATAGAAGCAGATAATGTAAATAAAAAATAAATACAAGCACAGGCTTTTTAATATTAACTCATTATTAGTTGATCTATTATTAAAAAATACTGTCTTTTTAATTTTCAAAAAAATATCAAAATTTAAAAATTTAGATTTAACTATTGCTAAAAGACATAGTGATTATAAGAAAAAAGCATTTGAGATTTTAAGTAATATTTGTTACAATTGAGTATCGGTTTAATGAAATAACCAATAATAACTTTAGGAGGAAAAAGATGGCATTAGAAAAGGTAAATTCACCAGAAGACTTGAAAATACTAAGTAAAGAAGAGTTGACTGTATTGGCACAGGATATTAGGGATGCAATGCTTCACAGAGTTAGCAATAAAGGGGGACATGTGGGACCTGACTTTGGAGCAGTTGAACTAATAATTGCATTACACAAAGTGTTTAATTCACCTGTTGATAAATTTGTATTTGACGTTTCACACCAATGTTATCCGCATAAAATTATTACTGGGAGAAAATTTGGATTTTTAGATTTGGATAGATATTCGGAAGTTTCGGGGTATACCAATCAAGATGAAAGCGAGCATGATTTCTTTAAAATCGGGCATACCTCGACATCTGTGAGTTTAGCTACTGGACTTGCTAAAGCGAGAGATTTACGTGGTGTAAAAGAAAATATAATTGCAATTATCGGAGATGGTTCTCTTAGTGGCGGAGAAGCATTTGAAGGGCTTAATGTAGCTTCTGAACTTAATACGAATATGATTATTATTGCAAATGACAATGATATGTCGATTGCTGAAAATCACGGAGGACTTTACAAAAATTTAAGAGAATTAAGAGAAAGTAACGGACAGGCTCAAAATAATTATTTTAAATCATTAGGACTTGACTATATTTATGTGGATAAAGGAAATGACTTGGAAGCTTTGATAGAAGTTTTTGAGAAAGTAAAAGATATTGATCATCCAATAGTTGTTCATGTGCATACTCAAAAAGGAAAAGGACTGCCTTACGCTGAAAAAGATAAGGAAACTTGGCACTATGTAATGCCTTTTGATCCAGAAACAGGAGAAAAACGTAATTCTTATTCTGGTGGATTGAGTAATGATACTGCTGAATTTTTGATGGATAAAATGGAAAAAGATTCGACAGTAGCTGTTGTAACTTCCGGAACACCAACTGTTTTAGGATTTACAAGGGATAGAAGAGAAAAATTTGCAAAACAGTTTATTGATGTCGGAATTGCAGAGGAACAGGCTGTAGCAATGATTTCTGGAATGGCTAAAAATGGAGGAAAACCAATATACGGAGTCTTTAGCACATTTATTCAAAGAACTTACGATCAGCTTTCTCAAGATTTGGCAATAAATAATAATCCAGCTACCATTCTTATTTTCGGTGGGGGACTAGGTGGAATGAGTGATGTTACCCATTTATGCTGGTTTGATATCTCATTAGTGTCAAATATTCCAAATATCGTATTTCTAGCTCCAACAAGCAAGGAAGAATATTTCGCAATGCTAGAATGGTCAATTGAATACAAAGGGCATCCAGTTGCAATAAGAGTGCCTTCTCAATTGTCAGAAGATACAGGAAATGTACAAAAAGATTTTAGCGACTTAAACAAATATCTTGTTACTGAAAAAGGAAAAGACGTAGCAATCTTAGGGCTAGGTAACTTTTACAAATTAGGAAAAGAAGTAAAAGAACTTTTAAAAGAAAATGGAATTGATGCAACATTAATTAATCCAAGATACGCCTCAGGACTTGATGAAATATTGCTAAACGGATTAAAGGCTGAACATAAATTAGTTATCACATTAGAAGATGGTGTAATAGATGGCGGATTTGGAGAAAAAATTGCGAGATTCTACGGGACTTCTGATATGAAAGTCTTAAATTATGGTATTAAGAAAGAATTTACTGATAGAGTGGCTCCAGATGTGACGTTTAAAAATAATAGATTAACGAAAGAGCAAATTGTGGAAGATATTTTAAAAATTGTAAAATAATTAATTCAGAATTTATGTAAAATGAAATCAGGAATGAACTTAATAATCGAGGGATTTTCTGATTTTTTATATTTTTTTCTTAAAAATCAAAATTGTATTTCAAAAAAAAATTTGATATACTTGTTTTATAAAATTAAGTTTATAAAAGTTAAATAAAACAAAAGTTTCGAGAAAATAGTTATAATTTTCAAGTTTATTTTTAAAATAATAAAGCGAGGAATAATATGAAAATAAAAAAATATGAAATAAATTTTGAAGAAATAGATAAAAAATTAAATAAATACAAAGAAATAAAACTTAATGAACATTTATTAAAACAATTAAGAGAGGATCTAATAATAAAATGGACATACAACAGCAACGCAATTGAAGGAAGCACTTTTACATTGATGGAAACAAAAGTTCTGCTGGAAGAAGGGATAACTGTTGGCGGGAAGACTATGAGAGAACATCTTGAAATAATAGGGCATGCTGAAGCCATTTATTATTTGGAAGAAATTATAAAAGATGATACGGAACTATCAGAAAAAGAGATAAGAAATATTCATAGTTTAGTGACAAAAGGTATTGAAAATATAAATCCAGGACAGTATCGAACAGTCCCAGTCTATATAAGCGGTGCAGAGCATATTCCACCACAGCCTTACATGATATTTCCTGAAATGGAAAAATTAATGTTATGGTATAGAAATGCGGCAAATGAGTTGCATCCGATAGAAAGAGCGACTATTTTACATGGTGAATTTGTCAAAATACATCCATTTTTAGATGGAAATGGAAGAACTTCTAGACTGATTCTAAATTTTGAACTTATGAAAAATGGCTATCCTCCTATAATTATTGAAAAGTCAGAAAGAGCAATTTATTTTGAAAGTCTGGAAAAAGGTTCACTAACAGGTGACTGGACTGATTCTATAAAGTTTGTTGCTAAAAAATGTGAAGAAAAAATTGATTTTATAAATTCATTTAAAGAAAAAGAAACAAAATAATAAAAATACAAAAAACGGGGCATAAAAATGCCCCTTTAATTATGTAAATTATAAAAATATATTATTTCATAACTCTCAATATTAGCTTCTCTTTTGCATCCTTTAAGATCTCATTAATTTCATTTTTTGAAATATTATTTGCTAAGATGATATAGTAATTTTCAATTTGATTTATTAGTTCAAATGGCGAATTTTCTATATCAAAATCATCTGAAACTCTTATATAGTAAGAATCTTTCACTGTGTTTGAGTCCACAATTTCAAATACTTTTGTAGAATTAAAGAAATAATCTGATTCAATATGATTTCTTGTTACAATTTTTACGATGTCTGCAACTACAGCTGATGCAGTTGGATCCATTCCTGCACCTTTTCCATAAAATAAAGTTTTGTCTGTATAAGAACCTGTTGTTTCAATCGCATTGTAAACATCGTCAACTTTTGCTAAAATTTCACTATTTGGAATTAATGTTGGCTCTACTGAAATTTGTACTGATTTATCGGATAAAAGTTTTGAGCTTGCAATTAATTTTATAGTTGAGTTTAGTTGGTTTGCTGAGAAGATATCAACTGTGCTGATTTCTCTTATTCCTGACAATTGCATATCTTTGAACTTGATTGAACCTCCATAGGCTAGTGAGGCAAGAATATTTATTTTATGTCCTGCATCAATTCCATCTACATCATAAGTAGGATCAGCTTCCGCATACCCTTTTTCAGAGGCAATTTTTAGTGCTTCATCAAATGATAAATTATCTTCTTTCATTTTTGTCAAAATATAATTTGAAGTACCATTCATAATTCCACGAATTTCAGTAACTGTATTTGCAACTAGACTTTCCATCAAAGGGGTTACAATAGGAATCCCTCCGCCAACAGCAGCTTCAAACAGGAATGAAACTCCATTTTCCTTTGCTAATTGAAATAATTCTACTCCATATTTTGCAATTAGTGCCTTGTTTGCTGTAACGACACTTTTCTTAGCTTGAAATGCTTCAATAATTATCTGTTTTGCAATAGTTTCTCCACCGATTAACTCTACAACAATCTTAATTTCAGGATCATTTAATATTTTTTTATAATCATCTGTAAGAACTGATTTATCAAAATCAAAAGAAAATTCACGTTCAATATTTAAATCACAAGCATATTTTACTTCAATGTCAGCTCTTGACTTTTCAAAAATGCTTTCCTTTTCATTTGTTAATACCTTAAAAACTCCTTCGCCTACAGTTCCTAATCCAATAATTCCTATTTTCATACTTTTTAAAGCCCTCTCTTTCGGTTATTCTGATATTTGTATTGTTAACTGTCCATTTCAATAAATCTATTATGAAGCGCATTTACTGCTTTGTCTACATCATTTTCATGAATAATACACGAAACATTGATTTCTGAACAGGAAATCATATCTATATTTATATTATTTTCAGCAAGTGTGTCAAATATTTCTGCGGTAGTTTCATAGTGGCTCTTTAGCCCTATTCCAACAACAGAAACTTTTGCAATTTTTTCTTCATATGAAACACCTTCAGCTCCAATATCCTCTTTTATTTGCTCTGAAATAGCCACGGCTTCATTCAGATCGTCACTTTTTACAGTAAATGATATATTATTTAATTCTTTGTTAGCACTTGAACTTTGCAAGATTATGTCTGTATTAATTTTTTCCTTAGCAAGTCTAGAAAATACTTTTGCTGCAATTCCTGGCTTATCAGGTACTCCAAAAAGTGTTATTTTTCCTTCATTTTTAGAAGAGGTAATACCAGCGATTTTTACTTTTTCCATAGCTTCTCCTTTTATGTCAATATTTTGATTTCCTATTTCATCAAATCCTTCTTCCCTTTGCACAATCGTTCCTTCAGAATCGTCAAATGATGAACGTAAATGTATTTTTATACCATATTTTGCTGCAATTTCAACTGATCTTGGATGTAGGACTTTTGCTCCTGAGGCAGCCAGTTCCAGCATTTCCTGATAGGAAATTGTTTCTAATTTTTTTGCATTTTTTACAATTCTCGGATCTGCTGTATAAACTCCGTCAACATCAGTATAAATCTCCACTTCATCAGCATTAAGAGCTGCTCCTAGTGCAACAGCGGTTGTATCAGAACCACCACGTCCAAGCGTAGTAATTTCATTATTTTCAGTAATTCCTTGAAATCCAGCAAATACCACTACATTTCCATCATTTAGTTTTTCCTGTATAATTTGTGTATCAATGTCAATAATTTTAGCTTTTGTATGCACAGATGTCGTTTTAAAATTAACTTGAAAAGCATTTAACGAAACAGCCTTTTCTCCCATATCAGCTACAGCAATCGCAAGTGATGCAATCGAAATCTGCTCTCCTGAAGTCAAAAGCATATCAAATTCACGTTTATTTGGCGAATCTGACAACTCATAAGCTCTTTTTATCAGTTCGTCAGTCCTCCCAGCCGGTGCAGAAACAACAACGATTACATCATGTCCAGCCTTTTTATACTTTACAACTCTTTTAGCCACTTCCTTTACCCTCTCGGCATTTGCAACGGAAGTTCCGCCATATTTCTGTATAATTAAAGCCATATTACCTCCTATTTTTTCATAAAATTTAACTACTTTATAATATACTATTTTTTTTCATAAATTTCAATATTTTCATAAGCAAAGAATAACATATTCTAAATAAAAAAGCAAGGTAAATTCCAATATTTGTAAATATTGGAAGTATAAATTTTAAAGATTTGCAACAAAAAATTAATTTTGAATTTTTTTAGAATATTGACAAATATACATATATGTGATATAAATAACTGTCTAATAGAGACGCCCCATCTCTACATTTAGACTTCTTTCATACAAAAAAACGAGCACACGGCTCGTTTTTATTTTATAAATTAGCATTTAAACAAAAAATTAATAAAATTTAAAAAATTTATCATAAATATTTAGGAGAATGGAATCATAAGATGAAAAGAGAAATAGCGATAATTGGAGGTGGTGCTTCAGGTTTTCTGACAGCGATTACTTCAAAGAAAAATGGGAAAGATGTCGTCATTCTGGAAAGAAAGGACAGGGTTCTGAAAAAAGTGCTTACAACTGGAAATGGACGTTGTAACTTGACAAATGTAAATGCTTCCAATAGAAATTATTTTGGAATCGAAAAAATGAAACAGCCTATTGAGAAAATTTTGGAGAGTTTTACTTCACAAGATGCAATGAGATTTTTTGAAGATGAAGTTGGGATTATTTGTAATGAGGAAAACCGTGGAAAAGTTTATCCACTTAGTGGACAGGCCGCATCAATTGTGGATGGACTTAGATTTTATGCACAAAGCCTTGGAATAGAGATAATTACAGACTTTTATGTTACAAAAATTGAAAAGGAAATGTTCGATTTTAAGATAATGTCTGAAGATAAAAAACAGATAATTGCCAAAAAGATAGTGCTTGCAACTGGTGGGAAATCGTATCCTGAACTTGGTTCGAACGGAAGTGGCTATGAGCTGGCAAAAAGCTTTGGGCATACTGTTACCGAATTAACGCCTGTTATTGTACAGCTAAAGGCAGAAAAAGAAAAAATTAAAGGTTTAAAAGGAATTAAGTCAGATGTGGAAGTTACAGCTTTTGGAGAAAATGAAAGTGGAGAGAAAATAAAAATTTGTACTTATGATGGAGAATTGCTTTTTACAGATTTTGGAATTTCTGGAAATGTGGTTTTCAATATTTCGTATGTTTTTCCAATTTATAAAAATGTGGAATTTGAAATTGACTTTATGCCAAAATTTACTTATAATGAAATTTTTGAAATTTTGAAAAAACGTCGGACAATATTAAAGGATTTTACAATGGAACAATTTTTTAATGGAGTTGTCAATAAAAAATTGGGACAATTTTTGACAAAATCGGCAGGAATTGAAAAATTATCGAAAAGTATAAATGAACTTACAGACAACGAAATTCGCAAAATTTGTACAACTTTAAAAAAATATAGAATAAAAATTATTGATACAAATGGCTTTAAAGCAGCTCAAGTTACTGCTGGTGGTATTCCTTTAAGTGAAGTAAATCTGGAAAATTTGGAATCAAAAAAAATTAAAAATCTGTATTTCGCTGGAGAAATACTGGATGTTTATGGTGAATGCGGTGGATTTAACCTGCAATGGGCGTGGACTTCTGGATATTTTTTAGGAAAAAATCTTTAAAAAAAACGGTATAATTTAATACTAAATCCCATTATAAAATAGGAACTATGCTAAGAACAAAAAGTTTTAATTCTTTACTAACAATAGTATGTAATTCAAAATTTATTAAACATTCGCTATTTAAACGGGGAATAGTATAAAATGTTACTATAAATATAAATTTTATAAAAATAGTATTTTATTTACTTGATAACAAGAAAATTTAACTCTCTTGCTAAAATAGATTTATAGCAAATTTACTATTTAAAATGAAAAATAATATTGCAAACTTTTAAAAGCAACTAAACTAATTAAGGAGAAAAATGATTAGAATAAATAATATAAAAATGCCTGTAAAACACAGCGAAAATGATTTAAAAAAAACAGTTTACAAACTTTACAAAATCAATGAGAATGAAGTAAAAAGTTTTGAAATTGCAGGACAGGCGATTGATGCTAGAAAAAAAGATAATGTCGTATTTGTTTATGCGGTGAATATTTCTTTTAACTTTGATGAGGAAACGGAAAAGAAAAGATTTGAAAGTGTAAAAAATGTGCGAAAAATTGAGAAAAAACCTTATTCTACGGAAAAAATTGAGAACTTTACAGAAACTGAAAATGCGAAACGTCCTATTATTGTTGGAAGCGGACCTGCTGGAATTTTTGCTGGACTTGTGCTTGCTGAAGCTGGATTAAAGCCAATTATCATTGAGCAGGGAAAAAATGTAGATGAGCGTGAAAAGGATGTCTATAATTTTTTCAAAACTGGAAAACTTGATAAATATTCAAATGTACAGTTTGGAGAAGGAGGAGCTGGAACATTTTCAGACGGGAAACTAAATACGAATACAAATAATTTTCGGATTCAGAAGGTTTATGATGAATTAATTCTCGCTGGTGCTGATCCAAAAATAAATTATATGTCCAAACCCCACATTGGAACTGATAAATTAATTGAAATAATGCGTAAAATCAGGCATAAAATCGAAAGTCTTGGAGGAGAGTACCGTTTTAGCACAAAACTTGTAAAAGTAAACTATGAAAAACCTGATTCTGAAAATAACAAAATAAAAAGCATTTTAGTTGAAAATGTAGAAAATTCTGATGAAAATAAAATTTATGAAATCCCAACAAATATTATTGTTCTCGCAATAGGGCATAGCGCAAGAGAAACTTTCTTTATGCTGAATGAAGAAAATGTGGCAATGGAACGGAAAACTTTTTCGGTAGGAGTCAGAATTGAGCATCTTCAAAGTATGATAAATTATTCGCAATATGGAAAATTCGCTGATAAATTGCCAGCCGCAGAATACAAATTAAATGTAAAGACAAGCAATGGACGTGGAGTTTATACTTTCTGTATGTGTCCTGGAGGTGTCGTTGTACCATCTTCAAGTGAAGAAGGCAGACTTGTCGTAAATGGAATGAGCTATTCACAGAGAGATTTGGAAAATGCAAACTCTGCAATTTTGGTAAATGTATTTCCTGAAGATTTCCCAGGAGAAAGCGTTCTAGCTGGAGTAGAATTTCAAAGAAAATTGGAAGAAAAAGCATTTGAGCTTGGCGGAAAAGATTACAAAGCCCCTATTCAGCTATTCGGCGATTTTGTAAATAATAAAATCTCAACAAAATTAGGAAAAGTAAAGCCAAGCTATCTGGCAGGCTACAAATTTGCAAACTTAAATGAAATTTTTCCACAATTTATAAACGATTCCATAAAAGAAGGAATTACCTTAATGGATAAAAAAATAAAAGGTTTTGCTAATTATGATGCAATTCTGTCAGGTGTTGAAAGCCGTAGTTCATCTCCAGTGAAAATTCCTAGAAATGAAAGATTTTTCTCAAATATTGAAGGTCTTATGCCTTGTGGGGAAGGTGCAGGATATGCAGGCGGAATTATGTCAGCGGCAGTTGATGGGATAAAATGTGCAGAGTATGTGATTGAATATTTTCTAGAAAATTTATTAAGTTAAAATTTTTGATTTTTACCAATAAATATGCTATAATCTCAACATCTTTAAGATATTTTTCAAGCAACTTCAAATTTGTAACAATTTAAAATCTATAGTTGTTTGAATGAGGGAGGATATTATGTTTTGTACTTTAGTATGCTGTATGGATGGGAGATTTATTCATATTTTGAATGAATATATCAGAAGTAATTATAGATATACTTTTGTTGATACCATTACTGATGCAGGAGCGGTAAATAAAATTGTTAGTGATGAGGAGTATTTAAAAAAAATAGAAGATAAGGTTGTTTTAATTTCAGTTAATAAACATAAATCTGATCATATCTTTGTGGCAGGACATAGCGACTGTGCTGGTTGTCCTACTGATGATGAAACACAAAAAGGATATATTCGTAAAGCAGCCGAGAAAATGCATAGCGACTTACCTCACGAAGCTGTTACTGGGCTTTTTGTTTATGAAAATGGAGAAATTGAAATTTTAGCGGATTATGATATAACAGATACTAATTAAGTCAATAAAAAAATAAAGGAACTGTCTTTAAGTGATAGTTCCTCTTTTAATTAGTAAAGAATATTTTTAAATATTGTAATTTTACTCATTTTTTTTTGCTTTAAAATTAGTAATAATGTTTAGCATTTAGCATTTTTTCAGCAATCCTGTAATTTGGTATATATCGTTCGATATAATTGTAAAAACCTTTCCCATGATTTGGATACTTTAAATGGGTCAATTCATGTAAAACCACATACTCTATCTCAAAAGGAGTCCTTTTTATAAGCTCCGTATTAAGATTTATATACTTTTTTACATAATTACATGAACCCCATCTAGTCTTCATAGGCTTTATTGCCACTTTCTCCACATGCTCATCCAATATTTTCAGCCATTTTTCCATAAATTGCGGAAATAATTTTTTTGCATTTTCAAAATACCATTTTTCCATAATTTTTTTCTTTTCGTCAATATTTTCCAAAATATTTTCATTAACTGTTAAAATCATGTTCGGCTTTTTTTCATTATTTATTAAATTCACTCCATTAAAGTTTCCTAGTTTCACAGTTAAATAGTATTCTTTTCCCAAAAATTTATGAATTTCACCAGTTTTGTACTCAAAGCCCTTCTGTTTTTCCTTAACATCTTCAACTTTTTTCAAAACACTTTTTATCCATCCTTCTTTAGAACGGATAAAATTTTCGATGTAATCACGATGTAAATTCATTGGCACAGAAATATAAACTTCCATATTGGGCTTTATTCGTAAATTTATATTTTTTACTTTTTTTCTGTGAACTTCATAACCTAAAATTTTCTCTGTTTTCATTTTTTTACTTTATTTTCCTCTTACATTTATTTTTACTGAAAGTCTAACCTGTCTTCAATTTTATAAATACCTTTCTTGCGTTTTCCAGCACATCCTTCTGAAGCTTATAAGTAACCAGCTTTAATGCTTCCTCATAAGTACACCACTGAAAATCCTCAATTTCAAAAGTATCAATAGTAACTTCTTCATCTTGTGTGATTCCCGCAAAAATCGTAACTTTCTTAATAGTTTTTTCATTTGGAATATACTTTATTTCACGTTCAAAATTTGGAATAATTTTTATATTTACATTTGTTTCTTCGTGAACTTCACGAATTGCTGTTTCTTCCTTTGTTTCATTATTTTCGATATGCCCTTTTGGAAATCCCCAGTTACCATTGTGCATTTTCACAAGCAAAATTTTTTCAGTTTTTTCATTAAATACAATTGCACCACACGAATTTTCATACTCAAATTTATCATTCAGGTTATAATGCTTTACAATATATTTTAGCAACGCTTCCTTTTCATTCTCAATTTCATCCCCTAACACAAGTTCATACAGTTTATTTTTGACTTCTCCAATCTCACGATTACTAAATTTGAGATTTATCAAATCAATCCCTGTTATATCTAAATCATTAAACTGTGGTATTTTCCCCTGTTTTTTTATATTTTCAATTTTATCCCAAAAATTTTTCAAAATCTTTTCATTTTCTTTTTTTTTACTAATTCCTTTAGAATTTAAATCTGCATAAAATAAATTGAAAAGTCTTTTTAGATTTTTTTCTTCCATTTCTATAATCAGCTTTTTCAACGTCTTATCTGAAACGTCCTGATAAATTAACATATGATTCCTTACAATTTTTTTTACTGAATTTGTAAAATCATTAGAAGCTTTAAGCTGTCTCAATTCTTCTTCCGCGATTAATGCACTTTCTTTTTCATGTCCATAAAAATGAAAAATACCTTTTGCATCAATAATTTTCACATTTATTTTTCCTAAATCGTGAAAAAGTGCGGCAAATCTTGTTATCAAATCGTAATCACAAAGATGGATAACTTTTATAATGTGGTTAAACAAGTCATCAGTATGATTGGGATTATTCTGATTAAAATTATAAGTATAACGAAATTCTGGAATTATTATTTCTAAAACTCGTAATTTTTTCATTTCGATAAAAGCTTTTTTTGAATACTTCCCCATTAAAATTTTACTTAATTCGTCAAAAATTCTCTCTTTAGATATTTTTGACAAAAATTTCCTTTTTTTATAAATAGCTTCTGATGTTTTTTTATCTAAATTAAATCCTAACTTTGAAACAAATCTGAAGGCCCTCAAAATTCTAAGTGCATCCTCTTCTATCCTTAACTTAGGTTTTCCTACAAATCTTATAACTTTCCTTCTAATATCCTGCCTTCCGCCATACAAATCAACTATCCCAGTTTGCTTGCTGTAAGCAAGCGAATTTATCGTAAAATCACGTCTTGCTAAATCTTCTTCAATTGTTTTTACAAATTTTATTTCCTTTGGGTATCTGCTGTTATAAACTCCCGTTTCTTTACGGAATTTTGCTATTTCATAACTTTTTCCATTGACATTTATCATAAGAATTCCAAAGTGAGCACCCATTTCCTTAGGGTTATAATCTGCAAAGATTCTTTTCAATTCTGAATATTCTATGTCAGTTGCGAAATCATAATCACCAGGATCTTTATTTAGAATTTTGTCTCTAACTGCTCCACCGACAAGAAATCCTGTTCCATTTTTATTCAGTTGTTCTAATATGAATTTTACATCATCATCCAAATCAAATCGCATTCCAAATATGTCCTTTCAATTATTTTTTCGGTACTTTTACAGAATATTTCGTTTCCAAATTTATTTCTATTTTATAAACTAGCTCTAAAAAATTTAATTTCATTTTTAGTTTACTATACAAAAATCTTTTATTTCTTTCTTAATTTTGCAATATAAAACCCATCCAAATATTCATTTTTATATGAAATATAAATTCCCCCAAATTCATCTCTTATATTGTCAATATTTTCAGGAATCTCTACTTGCATAATTTCCAAATCCTCGTATTTTTGGAGAAAATACTGAATATTATTAGTATTTTCATTTTTAGAAAATGTACAAGTGCTGTAAACTATTTCTCCACCATTTTTCAAAGATTTATACGCACTTTCAAATATTCTTTTCTGAAGTTTCTTTAAATTTTTTATATCATTTGCCGTCAAATCATATATTTTTTCAGACTTTTTCCTAAGAACTCCAAGTCCGCTGCAGGGCATGTCTAAAAGTATCTTGTCAAACATTATATCTAAATTCTCAATTTGTGTAGCGTCATTTAATTTCACTTCAAAATTCCTGTAATCATATTTACCTTTAAGTTCATTCAATAATTTCACTTTATGCTCATGAATATCAGTAGAAATCAACTTTTTAGGATTAAACAGCTGTAAAATCGCAAGAGATTTTCCACCAGGAGCAGAGCAAGCATCAAGGACAATTTCTCCATCTTTCACGCCTAAATTTCTCACTGCCAAATAAGACGATGCATCCTGAATCACAACATCTCCATTTTTATAAATTTCTGTATCAAAAATATTTGCATTTGATAAATAATAAACTTCTCCCACAGAAAATAAGACATCTGTATTAATATTCTTCAGCAATTCCTCAAATTTTTCTCTCGTAATTTTGTTTTTATCAAATCTAACTGACAAATAACTTCTTTTTTTATAAGATTTAAGCATTTCTAAATAATCATCAGGATAATCAATTTTCATCTTATTCACAAACCATTGCGGATAAGACAAAACAATACTTTCCCTGTTATCTTTCGGAATTTCCTCATCAAATTTTTCTTTATTTTTCAAAATTGTCTGCAAAGTCGCATTCACAAATACAGCTTGATGTGCATTCAAAATTTTTGCAATCTCTCCAGCCTCAAAAATAACCCCCGCATTATCCGATTCCATGAAAAACAATTGAGCAACCGAAATTCTCAAAAGCTGCTTTATTTTCCGTTTTTTTACATTCCTAACACTTTTTCCAATTAGATAATCAATATAAATCAAATTTTTTATCACAATATTTATTATATTTGTAATAAACATTTTTTCTTTTTTTGTATAATTATTTTTAGAAAAATAGTAATTTAACTGGATATTACTGTATTTCCCATTCTGAATTTCATCCAGTAAATTTACTATATCTAATTTTATATTATTTCTATTTTTCTCTACCAATTTCTTCCCTTCTAATTTATTAAATAATTTATAACAATATTTTTATAAATATTTTTAAACAATCTAAATTTAAATTATTTTTATTTTATATTTATATTAGTTTTTTTACGCAGAGGTATCAGACGCCATACCTCTGCACACCCGCTTTACGCAAAACTTTCTTATAAAGAAAAAATAAAACTCGATTTTGAAAAAAGATTATTTTAACATTAATAACTGAACGTAATTTAAAATATTTTCCAAAACCTCAAACAGTTATTTTTTCTTTAACGAAATTTTGCTTGAAATTTATTTAACAATCTGTTGCACTAGAATTAAAATGTCGTGATTTTTTTTGGAATAAAAACGACTAAACACATTTATGTATTTCTTTCACCATAACTTTATTTCCATTCCCATTTTTCTATTTCCACATTTACATCTTTATCAGCAAAAACGATTATTCCGTTCGCATCTTTCTCAGGGAATATTCGTGAAGAAAATACTTCTTCACCACCATTAATAAACACTTCCACAGAAGAATTATCCACAAAAACAGTAAGTTCTAATTCTGAAATATCTCCAAGATAAACTTTTCTTAATCTTTTATCAGGTTGTTCTCCCTTTGTTCTATCCAATACGAATTTTTTATCATTATAGTCAAATTTTAAAACTGTTTCACTGTTTTTACTAGTTCGTAATTTTAATCCAAAATCAGAATTAAAATCAGTAAATTTAGCTTTTAATTCATAAGTTACTCCTGTTCCAACTTTCACTTCTCCAGTAACTTTTCCACTAAACTCAATTTTTTCTCCACGGATACTTTCCATTTCCTTTATAGGCACTTGATAAAGTTTTCCATCTATTACTTTAAGTTCTCTTGGTAAAGTTAGGCAGTGAAGCCATTCATTTTTTACAGTTGGAAAATCTTCTTCTTCTGGAATTCCCATCCAGCCTACAATAAGCCTTCTTCCTTTATCATCTTCCATTGACTGTGGTGCATAAAAGTCATTTCCTCTGTCAATTTCGACAAAATCTGATAAAATTTCAAATTCAGGTTTTTCGTAATTTAATTTTCCAAATAAATATCCTGTCTGATATTTGTTGTTGTACAAATCTCCTTCTGGCTCTAATCCTTGCGGCGAAAAGACCAATAAATCGTTTATTTCTCCAGTTTTTTCATCTTTTAACTGAAAATAATCAGGACATTCCCACATAAATCCAAAGTCTTTAATTTTTCCATGATTTGCTCCTGCAATTTCCCCTTCAAATTTCCAGTCTTTTATATTTTCTGAACTGTATAAAACTGCTTTTCCTTCCAAATCTTCACTTTGAATACCAATTACAGAATAAAATTTACCATCTTTTTTCCAAATTTTTGGATCTCTTATATGTCGAGTGTACCCGTCAGGCTGATTTACAATGCTTGGCTCCCATCTCTCAAAATTTTCTCCGTCGCTTGAAACTGCTAAGCATTGGTAAGATTCTCTATTTCCATCAGAATCTTTCACATTTCCTGTATAAAACAAATAAAGTTTTTCATCATCTACAATCGCACTCCCAGAATAAACGCCATCCTTAGAATACCAGGTATCAGGTCGCAAAGCCGTTTTCAACCTTTTCCAATGTAGCAAGTCATCACTTACACTATGAGCCCATGTCTTATTTTTATGATCGGTTCCTAATGGATTCCATTGATAAAACATATGATATTTTCCTTTAAACTGTGAAAATCCGTTTGGATCGTTAATTAACCCCACAATTCCTTGAATATGATATTTTTGTCGCCAAAAATCTTTTTCAGCAATTTCTTTTTTTTCTAAAATTGCTCTTTTCTCATTTTCTTTGACTTTTGTAAAATCCATATTTTAAGCCACCTTTCAAATTATTAAATCTAAATTAAGTATTTTATTATTTATATTTTGTTATTTTTGTTTTTCATTACATTTTACCATATTTTATTGCTTTTTCCAAATTTTTGAAATATCTTCACTTTAATTTTGCTCTAATCAATACTCTTTACCATTTATAGTAAAACTACTTTAAAACAGAACTCAAAAATTATAACTATTTTACTCAAACCCTAAATTATATAATTTCTATCAGTTCAATTTTAAATGGATTCGAGTATAATATTAAACTCCATTTAAAAATACGAATAATTTTCTATAATAAGATTATTTGATGAATTATTTATAATCATTCAATTAAATTATTTTTTAGATATTTTGATAAATAAATATTTTTTCATACCACTATATTTTCCCTTTTTTATTTTCATAAAATTGCTCATTGACACAAATTTTTTATAAAAAAGTTTATAATTTAAATAAATTTTAGTATTAAACAAAAAGAAACACCATTTCTGGTGCTTCCTTCTAAAAAATTATTTTTTGATTCCACTGTACAAACATCAATCTATTTCTTTACATTATAAATCAATTTTTCTCCATCGCTACCCAGCACAACTGTACTGTTTTCAGGCACTTCGTTGCTCAAAATCATTTTTGATAAGTTAGTTTCTATATCTTTTTGAACAAAACGTTTTAGAGGTCTTGCTCCGTAAGCTGGGTCATACGCCTCGTTTACGATGTAGTCCAGAGCTTTGTCTGTAAATTCAATTTTTATGTATTGTTCCTTTAATTTATCGTTTATTTCATCAAGAATAAGTGAGATAATATTTTTTACACTTTCTTTTCCTAATGCTTTAAATACGATAATATCATCAATTCTGTTCAAGAATTCTGGCTTGAATCTATGTTTCATTTCATTTAATACAGCTTCTTTTGTAGACTCTGAAACTTGCGGATCTTCTAATATGATTTCACTTCCGATATTTGAAGTCATAATGATAATCGTGTTCTTAAAGTCTACAACTTTCCCTTTACCATCTGTAAGCCTTCCATCGTCAAGTAACTGCAACAGAATATTAAATACATCTGGATGAGCCTTTTCAATTTCGTCAAACAGGATTACTGAATAAGGTTTTCTTCTTACAGCTTCTGTCAATTGTCCACCTTCTTCATATCCTACATACCCTGGAGGCGCTCCGATTAATCTTGTGGTGCTGAATTTATCCATGTATTCACTCATATCAATTCTAATAATATTGCTTTCATCGTCAAACAGGTTAAATGCAAGAGTTTTTGTCAAATAAGTCTTACCAACACCTGTTGGTCCTAAGAAAATGAATGAACCAATTGGACGGTTTGGATCTTTTAATCCAGCACGTGAACGAATTATTGTGTCACTTATTGTTGTGATTGCTTCATCTTGTCCGATTACTCTTTTCATCATCTGTTCTGCAAGATGTAAGATTTTTTCACGTTCTCCCTGTAATAATTTTGAAACTGGTATTCCAGTCCATTTTCCAACAATTTCTGCTATTTCTTCACTGTCAATTTCCTGTTTTAATAATTTATTTGCACTTGGGTTTTGATTTTTGGCTTTTTCTTCTTCATCTGACCTTTGTTTTTCTAGTTCTGGCAATTTACCGTATTGCAGTTCAGCCAGTTTGTTATAGTCATTTTTTCTCTGTGCATCAGCAATTTGAAGTTTAATTTTCTCAATTTCTGTATTAATATTTTGAATTTTTTCAACTTCCTGCTTTTCACTTTCCCATTGTGCCTTAAATGCAGCTTTTTTCTCATTAAGTTCTGCCAATTCTTTTTCCAATGTAACAAGTCTATCCTTAGAAGCCTGATCTTTTTCCTTCTCAAGTGCCACTTTTTCAATTTCAAGCTGCATAACACGTCTTGTCACTTCATCAAGTTCTGTCGGCATCGAATTAATTTCAGTCTTTACTTTTGCAGCTGCCTCATCAATCAAATCAATCGCCTTATCTGGTAAAAATCTGTCATTTATATATCTGTCACTCATTGTAGCCGCAGTAACTATAGCATTGTCCGTAATTCTAATTCCATGGAAAATTTCAAATTTTTCTTTCAATCCACGTAAGATTGAAATTGTATCTTCCACAGTCGGCTCATCTACCATTACAGGTTGAAATCTACGCTCAAGTGCCGCATCCTTTTCAATATATTTTCTATATTCGTCAATTGTAGTAGCTCCGATAACCTTTATTTCCCCACGTGCAAGCATTGGCTTCAAAAGGTTTCCAGCGTCCATAGATCCCTCTGTTTTTCCTGCTCCCACAATATTATGTACTTCATCAATGAAAAGTATTATTCTTCCTTCACTTTTTTCAATTTCTTCCAATACCGCTTTTAATCTTTCCTCAAATTCCCCACGATATTTAGCTCCTGCAACCAAGGCACCCATGTCAAGCGAGAAAATTGTCTTATCCTTCAAATTTTCTGGCACATCGCCCTTTAGTATTCTTTGTGCAATCCCTTCTGCAATAGCTGTTTTCCCAACTCCAGGCTCACCAATCAGAATCGGATTATTTTTATTTCTTCTTGATAAAATCTGTATAGCCCGTCGAATTTCATTATCTCGCCCAATAATTGGATCAAGTTTACCTTTTCGAGCCAGTTCAACCAAATCTTTTCCAAATTTATCTAATGCTTCATACGTACTTTCTGGATTATCTGTCATAATTTTTCTACCTCCTCTTACATTTTCAAGTACAGTTTCAAACTGTTTCTTGTTTATTCCGTAATCTTTTAAAAAGTTGTTATTATCATAACTTGCCAAAAACAAATGTTCTGTACTAATATAACTGTCTCCCATTTTCTTTGCAATATCTCTTGCTCCGACGAGAACTCTATTTAATTCTCCATTCGCTCTTGGCTCACTATTTCCACCTTCAATCTTAGGAAAACTTTCCAATTTGCTCTCAATCTTCCTAATCATATCAGTCGTATCAATTCCCATTTTTTTAAGAACACTAGGAATCAATCCATCCATCTGCCCCACAAGTGCAAGCAGCAAATGTTCCACCTTTATATCAGAATGTCTGTATCTAATCGCAAAGTTATTAGCCTCTGAAATAGCCTCAATACTTTTTTGCGTAAAGTTCTGTTCCATATCCATCACCTTTTTCTTTTTAAATTTTTCTAATTAAAATTATTTTTATTTTATTAGCACTCTACTTATATGATTGCTAACAAATATAATATATCACTATTTAATATTTTTGTCAATTGTTTTTTGAAAATTTTTTTACATTTTTTCAAAAAATTTATAATATACTCAACAAAGACTGTAATTACGGTATTTAGAAAATATAAAGCATTTTTTTAAATTTATAATAATATAAAAATCAGAGCCAAATTACTAATTATCTAAACTTTTTGTATAGCAAACAAAATATGGAACGTCTAAATCAATCAATCCAAAATGTAAAAGAGGGAAAAACTACATTAAAAGAACACGAATTAATTGAGGTGGAATAGTGAAAAAAGTATGGTCTGATGAAGCATGGGAAGAATATCTCTATTGGCAAACTCAGGACAAAAAAATTATAAAAAAAAATAAATAATTTAATTAAAGATATAAACAGGAACGGGTATCATTGCACAGGAAAACCTGAACAATTATCTGAAAATCTTGCTGGATATTGGAGTGTCAGAATTGATAAAGCAAATCGAATTGTTTTTAAAATTGTAAATATACTCAAACCTATTTTAAATTAAACTGCTAAAATTATATAAATTTATGGTTTGAGTAAATAATCACAGCTTTTGAGTTTGGTTTTAAATAAGTTTTACTATGATACATTGGAAATATGGCAATGCGGTTTACATTATCGAGATAAATAAAAAATTTAGGAGCGTTAAAGGCTCCTTTTTTAATTATAGTTCTCTTTCACAACTTCCACGGCCCTAATCGCTGAAAGCGATACAATTACATCAGAAATATCAATTTTTTCATCCATATTCACAGTAAAAATTGCTGTATTCTCGGCCTCATTTTTATCTATTTGTGTTATTTTTATCAACTTCTGATTAAATACTTCGTATGTTGCCAAAAGCCCTTTGGCATAATTTTTATCTTCCAAGAATTTTACTTCAAATTTTAAAAGTTTTGTTTTTTTTACAATTTTAGGCTCAAATTTTTTAAATATCACTATTATTACAAGCATAAATACTATTGCTGGAATTGCTAAATTATAAAATCCCCATCCTATTCCAAGTCCTGCACAGCCTGTTGCCCATATTCCAGCGGCAGTTGTCATACCTCCAACAGTTTCCCCCTTTTCTTTCATTATGCTTCCTGCACCTAGAAATCCTATTCCACTTACAACTTGAGCACCTAGTCTTCCCAAATCTGTTTTTATAACCCCAGTTAATTTTAAATTCATGCTGGCGAGTTCCAGAATATTAAGTCTCAACTGATCCTGTACCATAGAAATAACTGCCGCTCCAAAACATACCAATATGTGCGTTCTAAATCCTGCAGGCTTATTGTCTTTTTCACGTGTATATCCAACAATTCCTCCAAAGACAACTGCCAGCAGTAATCTAAGAGAAACAACTTCTACAGTTAATTTATTTACAAAGCTATTTTTAAAAAGTTCATTCGTTATTTCTATAAAATTAATCATTATGTATCGTCTCCTTTTTATTTTTTACTAAAAATAATATTTGCAATATTAAACAAAGAATTAAACTCAACATATAAAAAACTCTTCTCTTTTTTATTCTTTTTTCAATATTTTTTGCGTTCTTTATATCCTTCTCATCCTTTAATTTGCTTTGTGGCAGTTCATAAGTATATTTATACCAATTTGACAATTCTCTATCCGTCCCAAATTTATCTACAAAAAATCTAGGACTTTTTAAACTTAATTTTTTTAAATTAAATTTTCTCATTATTTCTTCTTTTGTCAAATGATATTTCGTCTCATTTGAAGTTACATAAAAATATCCTGAATGTTTATTTACATATTCTTCCACTACTAATCCATCTCCATTTGGTGGATTACTAGCATAAGCTGAACTTTCTTTTACAAGTTCATCAAAAGAATAAACATATCCTATCCACACATCTCCTTTGTTCATCAATCCTTTTACATACGCTCTTCCTACATCATCCTGCTCTTCCCCGCCAAAATTAATATTAAATAATAAATCACTACTCTTAACAATCGGATCAATTGTATTTGGAATCAATCTTCTATAAACTTTTTTATTGTGCAAGGATAAACTCATATTTTCAGTTATTGGAAATTTATAAAAATGCCAAATCGTAATCCACAATAAAATTATATTTACTCCTATGAATACTTTTTTCATAATATCCCTCCTAAAAAAAATATATAACAACTTCTATTTACAATAAAAATATAAGATTATTGTATTATTTAACAACTACAACGATTTTTACATATTTTGACTTCAATTTTAAATGAATTATTTATATTTTTATCCTTATAAATATTATACCTTTTTTATCAAAAAAAGAACAGCAAAACCTAAGTTCTACTGCCCTCTTTTTTTATTCTGTGTTTTATCTTCGTTCTAGTAAATGGCTCTGAATCCTATTCCAGCTCTTACGTTCTTACCTTTAGTATTGTATCCTCCATTTACTGTTACTCCAAATCTTGTATTGTCCACTCCGATATTCAAGTCAAACTTACCGTTTCCTCTTCTATCTTCTTTTTCTCCTCTGATTCCGAACCAGTCTGCTGTCGTGTATCTAACTCTTCCTCTATTATTTACATCTCCAACTTTTCCTAGTTCATTCTCATAAGCTGCTGTCAATCCTACTGATAAGTTAGTTCTTACTGCTAATGGCTGAACAAATTTGAATTCCATTCCTACTTCAGGTT
>CAUQGN010000015.1:0-43390 GCA_963517565.1 uncultured Leptotrichia sp.
TCAGAAACCTTTCTTTTTTTGTATATGCTTGTCACATATGTATTATCTCACAACAATTTAAGGAGGAAAAATGAAAAAATTTGGTGATTATTATTTAGGATTAGATTTAGGAACCAGTTCTATTGGTTGGGCAGTTACAGATGAAAAATTTAAGATTTAATAAAAAATTTATGTGGGGAACACATTTGTTTGATACAGGAAATACAGCAGCAGAAAGAAGAATTTTTAGAACATCGAGAAGAAGATTAAAAAGAAAGAAGAATAGAATAGAGTTGTTACAAACTTTATTTAGTGAAGAAATATCAAAAAAAGATTTTGGATTTTTTCAGAGATTGAAAGAGAGTCAATATGATATAGAAGATAAAACTGTAAAAAATAAAAATACACTTTTTATGGATGAAAATTATACGGATCAAGATTATCATACAGAGTATCCTACAATTTATCATTTAAGAAAGGCATTGATAGACAATGAAGAAAATGCTTTTGAGATAAGAAAGTTATATTTGGCAATATCTCATATATTATCACATAGAGGACATTTTTTATTTGAAGGAGAACTGTCTGATAATTTTGAATTTGATGATATTTTTGATGAATTTATTAAATATTTAAATGAAGAGTTGGATATAAATTTTAAAGTGAAATCAGATGTATCATTAGAAATAATAAAAGAAATATTAACTGATAAAATGCTAAATAGAACAAAAAAGAAAGAAAAATTAAGTGAATTACTTGAAGAGGAAAAAAATAAGATATATCAGGAAATATGGAAATTACTTGTTGGAAATGAAGCAAAAATGGCTACTATATTTGATAATAAAGAATATGAGGAGGCAAAAATATCTTTTTCAAAAGGAAATTATGACGAAAAAGAAGAGGAATATGAAAGTATTTTAGGCAAAAAAATAGTATTAGTTCAAAAAGCAAAAGCAATTTATGATTGGATGTTATTACAGAATATTTTGAAAGAAGATAAATATTTATCTTATTCAAAAGTTAAACTCTATAATGAACATAAAAATGACTTAAAAATATTAAAGGATGTATTGAAAAATTTAGATAAAAAAATTTATAAGGAAATTTTTTCAGAAAATGGATTATATGAAAAATACATAAAAAATAATGAAAAAGAAGAATTTTATAAAAAAATAAAATCGTATTTTAATGAGGAAAATACAGATGAAATTGTAAAAAATATTTTAAATAAAATAGAACTGGATAGTTTTCTTCCAAAACAAAAAATAAAAGATAATGGAGCAATTCCAAGACAGGTACATCAAAAAGAATTAGAAATAATATTGAAAAATGCTGAAAAACATTTTTCTTGGTTAACTGGAAAAGATGAAACTGGATTATCAGTATCTGAAAAAATAATGAAAATATTTAAATTTAAGATTCCTTATTATGTTGGACCTTTAAATTCAAAAAGTCCTTTTGCATGGATTGAAAGAAAGGAATACGGAAAAATATTGCCGTGGAACTTTGAAAATATGGTAAATATATCTGAAACAGCAGAAAAATTTATAAAAAAATGACGAATAAATGTACCTATTTACCTGAAAAAGATGTTATACCTAAAAACTCTCTACTTTATACAAAATACATGGTATTAAATGAGTTAAATAATTTAAAAATAAGAGGAGAAAAAATACAAGTAGATTTAAAACAGAAAATATATACAGAATTATTTCAGAAAAATAAAAAAATAGGAATGAGAACCTTAGTTGAGTTTTTAAAAAGCCAGAATATAGTTGTTACTAAGACTGAAATAACAGGAATTGACGGGACATTTAATACCTCTTTAGGTTCCTATATAGATATGATGAAAATATTCGGAGAAGAAAATATAGTAAAAGATAGCTATAAGAAAATGATAGAAGATATTATTTTATGGATAACATTATACGGAGAAGAAAAAAAATTAATAAAATCAAAAATAGAAGAAAAATATTCTGACAAAATTACTTCTGAACAGATAAAGCTAATTTTAAAATTAAAGTATAAAGACTGGTCAAGGTTATCAAAAGAGTTTTTGACAGAAATTGAAACAATGGATGAAGAAACAGGAGAACTGATAAATATAATTCAGATGTTATGGAGAAAAAATGAAAATATAATGGAATTGTTGAGCTATAAATATGAATATTCAGATAGAATTAAGGAGTATAATGGAATAAATGAAAAAGAAAAAAATATAACATATGAAGATATAATAAAAGATTTACAAGTATCTCCCAGTGTAAAGAAGATGATTTGGAGAGCTTTAGTAATAGTAAAAGAGATAAAGAAAATAACTAAAAAATCTCCTAAAAAGATATTTATTGAAATGGCAAGGGATACTCAAACTGAGAAAAAAAGGACTGAAAAAAGAAAAGATAAATTATTGGAATTATATAAAAATATAAAAAATGATGATTCTGTTAAAGAATTGGAAAAAAATTTAAAAGATAAAACAAATGATGACTTGAAGTCTAAAAAACTTTACTTATACTATTTACAGCTTGGGAGATGTATGTATAGCGGCGAAATTATTAGACTGGAAGATTTGATGAATGATAATTTATATGATATTGACCATATATATCCTCAATCTAAAATAAAAGATGATAGCTTTGATAATACTGTTTTGGTTAAGAAACAGATAAATGCTGACAAAACAGATGTATATCCTATAGATAAAAGTATACAGGTCAAATGTAAAGCTCTATGGACTTCTTTAAAAGAGAGAGGGCTGATGAGTAATACTAAATACGAAAGATTAACAAGAACAGAAGAATTTTCAGATGATGAACTTGCAGGATTTATAAGTAGACAATTGGTTGAAACAAGGCAGGCTACAAAAGTTTTAGCAGATTTATTAAAGAGTATATTTGGAAGTGATACAAGGATAGTTTATGTAAAAGCAGGACTTACATCTGATTTTAGACAAAAGTTCGGTATTTATAAATTTAGAGAATTGAATGATTATCATCATGCTCATGACGGATATTTGAATATAGTAACAGGAAATATATATAATACTCTATTTACTGATAATCCCTATAATTTTATAAAAGATAGAAACAAAGAGAATCGAACATATAATTTGAATAAAGTTTTTGAAAGAGAAAATGATGTATGGAATCCTAATACGATGATTTCAAAAATTGAAAGATATATTTATAAAATAAGACCTTTATTTACAAGGGCTTCGTATGAACAGAAAGGTGGATTCAGTGATCAGAATATATCTTCTGAAAAGGATAAACTACGTCCGTTAAAATCATCTGGAGTCTTGAGTAATACAAGATATGGCGGTTATGATAAGATAAAAAACAGTTATTTTTTCATAGTTGAATATACAGAAAAGAAGAGAAGAGTTAGAAGTATAGAAACACTACCTATTTATATAAAAAAATTAGCTACAGGAAAAGAAGATTTAGAAAAATACTGCAAAGAAAATTTAAAATTACAGGAACCAAAAGTTTTAATAAGTAAATTGAATTATAAGTCTCTAATTTATAGTGACGGACATAAATATTATTTAAATGGGAGAACTGGAAATAATTTGTTAGAACAAAATGGAGTTCAAATTATCTTGAAAAAAGAAAATTATGAAACTTACAGAAAAATATATAAGAATTTGGAGCACTTAAAGTTGATTTATAAAGATGAAAAGGCAAGAAAAGAAAAATTTTTAGAAAAACTTCCGAAAATACTTAAAATAAATAAAAATAACAAAGATTTAAGTGAAAATGAAATATCAAAAAAGATTGAAAAATTATATAAAGAAATTATTGAAAAGATAGAAATAGGAGTTTTTTCAAGATTTAAGAGTACTTTGCCTATTTATATAGAGGATTGTAATAAATTAAGAGATTTTACAGTATTAGACAGTTATGCTAAGAGTAGATTTATTCAAGAGATATTAAAATGTTTAAATTCTCAGCAAGGTGAATTTGATACAAAATATACACATAATTACAGTAAAAAGTATAATATGCAATTAAATAAATCAAAAATTCTTGAAAATGATTTTTGCATTATAAATCAATCACCAACAGGATTATTTGAGAAGAAAGTATTTTTAGATAAATAAAAGGAGTTTTTAAAGTGAGCTGGAAAATAGTGGTCGTATCAAGTATATCAAAGCTTGATTTAAAATTAGGATATTTAGTTGTTAGAAATGAAAAGATTACAAAAGTTCATTTAAGTGAAATACATACTTTAATTATTGAGTCAACTGCTGTTTCATTAACAGCAGCTCTACTCAATGAAATGGTAAAGAGAAAAATTAAAATTATTTTCTGTGATGAAAAAAGAAATCCAAGTTCAGAATTACTGCCTTATTATGGTAGTCATGATACAAGTTCTAAAGTAAAATCTCAAATAAAATGGAGAAAAGACTATATGAGAGAACTTTGGCAAGAAATTGTAAGGGAAAAAATAAGAAATCAGAGAGATAATTTAAAAAGGTTCAAATGTAAAAATTTTGAGCTGTTAGATAGTTATATATCACAAGTAGAAAGAGATGATATAAGTAATAGAGAAGGACATGTGGCAAAAGTATATTTTAACTCTTTATTTGGAATTGAGTTTTCCAGAAGTATGGATATTTCAATAAATCATGGTTTAAATTATGGGTATTCTTTAATATTATCAAGTTTTAATAAAGAAATTGTTTCAAATGGATATTTGACAATGTTAGGAATTTTTCATGACAATATGTTTAATCAGTTTAATTTATCCTGTGATTTTATGGAACCTTTTAGACCTTTTGTTGACAGACTGATTTATGAAATGAAATTAGAAAAATTTGAAAAAGAAGAAAAAATCCAAATATTAGGTATATTAAATAAAGAAGTTATAGTAGAAGGAAAACAACAGCATATGACTAATGCAATAAAAATTTTCTGTAAGAGTATATTTGATTCATTAAATGAAAATGACATATCTCTAATCAGGTTTCCTAAAGATGAGCTATAGGTTTATGAGAATAGTATTATTTTTTGATTTACCTACTCTTACAGAAAAAAATAGAAAAGAATATACCAGATTCAGAAAATTTTTAATAAAAATGGGATTTATGATGTTGCAGGAGTCTGTTTATGTAAAATTAGCTTTAAATGCCACAACAACAAACACTTTAATAAGTAATCTTGAAAAGAATAAACCTGAAGAAGGATTAATTCAAATATTATTAGTAACTGAAAAGCAGTATTCAAAATTATACATGTTATTAGGTGAAAATAGAAATGAAGTTTTAGATACAACTGAAAGATTGGTGTTTTTATGAAATTGATAAATGAAGATTTGAATAATGAGATAATTTTTGAAGAAAATAAAGTAAATTTATTAGTAGTAGAAAATAAGAAAAAATTTGTGGAATTTATTCAAGAAATTATTAAACAAATTAATGGAAATGAAGGTAAATTTTTTCTGTTTGATAAAAATACTGAATTGAAAATTCATAATAAAGTTGAAATAATAAAAGATATTTTTGATTTAGATATAAATAATAAGAAAATATTGAATAAAATTTATCATGAATTAGAAGAATTATCTATAGATAGTGAATTTTTATTAGAAACTAAAAATATGGAGAGTAATTTATTAAAATACATTTATTGTTTAATAGAAAAATATGATTATCCTTTAGAAATAATAGAAGGATTAGACTTAAAAGAAATATTTAAATTATTGTCTGTGAAACTTTCTTTGTGTTTTTCAAATAAAATAGAAGAAATTTTAGAATATATTGATTTAGTATCAAGAATTTTGAAAAAAGAAATTTTTGTATTAGTCAATTTTCATATTTTTTTGGAAAAAGATGATATTGTAGCATTATGCAAAGAATGTTTTTATAAAAAAATAAAATTATTGTTTGTAGAAAATCAAAAACCTGATATAATAAATAATGAAGAGAAATTATTTATTATAGATAATGATTTACGTGAGATAAATCTTTCATAAATTAGATGTTATCTGAATTTCAGCGTTACGTAATGACGAAAACTGTTCTCCCTTAAAAATAAATTTGAGGTTTGAGAGTAGTGTAAATTCAGATAGTATTTAAACTAATAGATGAGGATAATATGCTGTTAGCAGGTTTGAGAGTAATGTAAATTCAGATAGTATTCAAACTTTCAATCTGTGCTGTAATATTTTTATACTGTTTGAGAGTAATGTAAATTTATTAAATGTATCAATGATTAATTAATTAATATAGACTAAAAAACTTAAATTTAATTTTCATAAAAAATCCCAAGTTTATAATGTAATTAAAACTTGGGTTATTTTATTCTTATAACCTATTTTCTAAAAAACTTAATTTTTCTTTTTTGAGTTCTTTATCTGCTTATCTCATCTGTGAATTGTTTTCATGAATATTTCATTTTTATATATATCTGACGATATTCCGATTAGAATCAAAATAATGAAATACTAGCAACTTTTTTTTATTGTATCGCGTTTTATATTTATTGCGTTCTATTATACAATCCATCGGTTATAAAAATTAGTTATTTAAACTTTTTCTAAAAAGACGCTATTTTAAATTTTTACTATTCATCACCTACTTTCTCTCTTTTTCCGTCAATTCTCTTATCACTTTAGCAGGAATCCCTCCTACAATACTGTATTCTGGAACATCTTTCGTAACCACTGCACCAGCTCCTACAATAGAGCCTTTTCCGATGGTAACACCAGATGTAACTGTAGCATTTGCTCCAATCCATACATTATCTTCAATAACAATTGGCGCTGCAAACAATTCAGCCCTTTTACTCACACAAGTATTATGATCCAATGTAGCCAGAACGACATTATGCCCTATTAAAACGTTATCTCCTATTGTAATTCCTCCTTGATCTTGAAACTTGCATCCAGAATTTAGAAATACATTTTTACCAAAAGTAATATTTTTCCCATAATCTGTGTTAAATGGCGGGAAAAGGGCAAAACTTTTATCAACTTCCTTTCCTGTAATTTTCGACATAAGTTCCACAATTTCCTGTGCTGAATTATATTTTGTATTAAGTTCAAGAGTAAGTTTCATCACTTCTCTACTATTTTCCATCATTTTTTCAATTTTTTCTTTTCCAATTCTAACTTTCTCTTTCATAAAAACCATCATCCCTTCACAATCTAAATTTCTTCCATCGTCAAATCCACAACATTCCCCTTCACAACTTCAACCAGTTTTTCTGTTTCCACTTCCATCTGCAGTCCTCGTCTGCCAGCCGAAACCATTACTTTATCAAATTTTTCAACTTCCTCGTCAAAAAAAGTTTTAAACAGTTTTTTCATTCCTACAGGAGAACACCCTCCACGAATATATCCTGTTTCCTTCTCAAGTTCTGATAATGGCAATAAATCAATATTTTTCTCTTTGCAGGCCTTTGCCACCTTTTTCAAATCCAAATGTGCCTCCCCATGAATTACACACACATACAAATTTTTACTTTTCCCTTTCAAAACAATTGTCTTAAAAACTCTATCCGCTAGTTCAGGCAACTTCTCAGCAACACCAAGCCCTCCACTTTTATCCTCACTCCACTCATAAGTATGAATAATATATCGAATTTTCTGTTTATCCAGCTGTCTTAAAGCATTCGTCTTTGCAATTTTTTCTTTCTTATGTTTCATATTTCATTGCCCCCATACTTGATTTTTTTGCTATTTTTAATATATCAAATTAATTTTTTTCAGTCAATTAAAAAAAATCTATCCTTATGATAAAAAGAAAAAAATTTAAACAAAAATAAAAGAGCAAAAATATAAAATATTGCCCTTTTACGTTAAAAAAATTTTATTTGTCTTCTATAACTTTGTGAGTTTCAAAAATTCTCTCCATTGTTTTTTTGAATGTTGGAGAACCTACCAAATCATATTGCTTTTGTGTAGGTCTTTTACATACTGCTGCGTAGTAGAACTCGTGAATTTTATCTTTTCCACCATTAATATCACGAAGTCCCATTTCACCTAACATTTCATTAAATTGTTTAATTCCTTGCTGAACTTCTGCTAAAGTATGTGTCATTTTCTTACCATCTTTTATGTAGCTTTCTTCCATAATTATAGATCCTATCGGCACACAAGCGGCTACTTCCTGTCCATCTTTATTATAAAATTCTGTCCATTCTTCTTCACTCATAAATAGCACACCTCTTTTATCTCTATAAGGTTCCGCTATTCCAAAAGCTGAAAATGCCAATAATCCCAATAAAATAAGTTTTTTCATTGTAAATCTCTCCTTTTTTGTAATTTTTTTAGTACCTTTAAAATGTCTTTACTATTCTTCTAAGGTAATTATACCACATGTTATGCAAATTTCCAAATACTCAGATTTAAATTTTATTAGTAATTTTAAATTATTAGAAATTTCTTGTTTTAAACTCTCTTTAGCATATCGAACTGCAAAATCTTTTGCTTTTCCTATATCTGAAAATTCTATATTTCGAAAATTTTTCCTTGCTTTTATTTAAAAAATCCTCATCAAAATTTGTTAAACAAGAATTAATCAATTTATCAGCTATTTCAACGTTTTTATAAATCAAATCATCAACTTTAGTTGCATATTCTATAAGGCTAGTGTATTTTCTAGTGAATTTATATATTTATTTTCCCGTTGTCTTTTATTTATAGTTCCATCATTTATAAGTATTAATTCCCCCAATTTTTCTATTTTTACTTTAAAAACAGCTAATAATTTTTCTTTATTTTTCTTAAAAAATATAATTTTTTACTTTTTTATTTCATTCTTAATTTATTATACCATAAAATCTTTTTAGTTTATCGCAATATATTTTACAATCTATGTTATAAATTTATTTTTCCATAACATTATTTTTCAAAAAACTATTGCTAAAAATTCAAAAAAAATATACAATATAAGCATTACAATACAATAAAAATTAAATATAGAAGGAGAAAATATGAGATTATCAAGAGCATTTTTAAAAACATATAAGGAAGCACCAAAAGAGGCTCAAATTGTGAGCCATCAGCTTATGCTTAGAGCATTTATGATTAAGCAGCTTACGAGAGGTGTTTATACTTATTTGCCATTTGGGTATAGAGTTCTAAAAAAAATAGAGAATATTACGAGGGAAGAAATGGATAGAGCTGGGGCTCAGGAATTTCTTATGCCTGTACTGCAGCCTGCTTCACTTTGGGAAGAGTCTGGGCGTTGGTTTGCCTACGGACCTGAACTTATGAGATTAAAAGATAGAAACGAAAGGGAATTTTCGCTTGGGCCTACTCATGAAGAAGTTATTACAGATGTTGTAAGAGATTCAATTTCATCGTACAAGGAACTGCCTTTTAACGTTTATCAGATTCAGACAAAATTTAGGGATGAAATGCGTCCAAGATTTGGGCTTATGCGTGGAAGAGAATTTGTGATGAAGGATGCTTACAGTTTTCATTTGACACAGGAATCGCTTGACGAGGAATATTTGAATATGAAAGATACTTATTCGAGAATTTTGGAAAGAATGGGACTTAATTACAGGGCAGTCGAGGCTGATACTGGTTCTATCGGAGGTGATGCTTCGCACGAATTTATGGTACTTGCAGAAAGTGGAGAAGATGATATTTTATACAGCGACTCTTCAGATTATGCGGCAAACGTTGAAAAAGCAACAAGTATTATTGAACTAAAAGAAAGCAGCGAAGAAAAACTTCCAAAAGAATTAGTTGAAACTCCAAATGCAAAAACAATTGAAGAGCTGGCTAATTTCTTGAATATCCCTAAAGAAAAAACTATAAAAGCGGTAATGTTAAAAGAAGTTCTTGAAGATGGGGAAAAATTTGTACTGGCTCTAATTCGTGGAGATTTGGATGTAAATCCTATAAAATTAAAAAATGTAATTGGAGCTTCTACAGAACTTGAAATGATGAGCGAGGAAGAATGCGAAAAGTTCGGACTGGTTGTTGGATATGCAGGCTCTTATGAAAAAAAAGAAGGCTTATACGTTGTAATTGACGAAACTGTAAAATATGTGAAAAACTTTGCTTTAGGTGCTAATAAAGCTGATTATCACTATGTGAACGTAAATCTTGAAGACTTGGCATACGACTTAGTTGCAGATATCAGAACTGCGAGAGCTGGAGATATTTCCCCTGATGGAAAAGGAGTACTAAAAATTGCACGTGGAATAGAAGTTGGGCATATTTTCAAACTTGGAGAAAAATATTCAAAAGCCCTAAATGCTACTGTTCTTGATGAAAACGGAAAACAAGCAGTTATGAAAATGGGATGTTACGGAATGGGAATGTCAAGAATCATTTCAGCCGCAATTGAACAAAACCACGATGAATACGGTATAATCTGGCCAAAAGCAATAGCCCCTTACCACGTTGATGTAATAATCGCCAATATGAAAGACGAAACACAGGTAAATATAGGTGAACAGTTATATAATGAACTAAATCAAAATAAAATTGAAACTGTACTAGATGACAGAAATGAAAGAGCAGGATTCAAATTCAAAGATGCCGACTTAATTGGTTTCCCATTAAAAATAGTTGTTGGAAAAGGTGCAGCTGATGGAATTGTGGAAGTGAAAGATAGAAAAACTGGAGAAAGTACAGATATAAAAGTTGAAGACGTTTTGAATTTTGTGAAGAATTTTATGGCAGAATAAAATTTTTAACATTGCTGATTGCAGAATTAATTGTAAAGAATATCCGCAAGCCGAAAAGCATTAAAAAAACTATGTAAAAACTTCAAAAATAATGTGTTATTATGAAATTTAGAAAACAGTATGTAACATTAGAAATATTGAAAATAGAAAAATTATTAATTAAAAAGAGAGACAAGTAGTCGGAGGTGCAAACAAAATGGAAAATATAAATTCTAAAAAAATAAAAAATATAGTATTTGATTTAGGAAATGTTTTAATAAATTTTGACAAAGATACTTATTTAAAAGAAAAATTTCCAAAAGAAAAAAGAGAAGATTTTCATGACAACGTGATTGGTACAAAGGAATGGCTAATGCTTGACAGGGGGACTTTAACTTATCCTGAAGCCAAGAAAATTTTTAAGGAAAGAAGTCCACATTTGGCTACTGAAATTGATAATTTTTTTGACAAGGACTTTTTTGAATTGTTAAAGCCTATAAAAGAAAATATTGAGCTTCTTTACAAATTAAGAGATCATTATGAATACAAATTATATGTGCTTTCAAATTTTCACAAGGATTCATACGAATATGTCTTTAAACACAACGATTTCTTTAAATTATTTGAAGGCTGCCTAGTTTCCTGCTATTTCAAGCTTTTAAAGCCAGAAGAAAAAATTTATGACACTCTTCTTTATGAATTTGGATTAATTCCAGAAGAAACATTGTTTATTGATGATATGAAGGAAAATATTGAAGCCGCTGAAAATAAAGGAATCAGAGGACTTCATTTACCAGATTACACTAAATTAGAAGAGGAATTGAAAAACATTTTGAAAATTTAATAAATTTAAAAATCAGGAAGTTACTTCAAACATTATATTTGAATAATTTCTTGATTTTTTATTTTAATTTTACTATTGACTTTGTGAAAAAATGCACTATAATATTATTAAATAAATTTAAATTTTATAGGAGATGATTTTTTATGACAAAAATTATTAATTCACCATCAAAATACATTCAAGGAAAAAATGAAATTGCTAATTTAGCAACTTATTACAAATTACGTGGTAACAGCGGAGCATATCTTTTAGTAGATAAATTTATTTTTGATAACTTTAAGGAAAAAATTGTTGAAAGTTTTGAAAAAGAAGGCGTAAACTACCATATCGAAGTTTTTGGCGGAGAATGTTCAAAAAATGAAATTAACCGAAATATTGATATTTTAAAAGAAAAAAAATGTGATGCAGTATTTGGAATCGGTGGAGGAAAAACTCTTGATGCAGCAAAAGCAGTATCATATTATGAAAATATTCCTGTCTTCATTGTTCCGACAATTGCTTCAACAGATGCACCATGCAGCGCTTTGTCAGTAATCTACACTCCAAATGGAGAATTTGAAGAATACCTGTTCTTAAAGACAAATCCTGATATGGTAATAATGGATACCGATGTAATCGTAAATGCGCCTGCCAGACTTCTTGTCGCTGGAATTGGAGATGCACTTGCCACTTACTATGAAGCCAAAGCCTGTGTTGATTCAAATGCTTCTTCAATCGCTGGAGGAGGCATTACAAAAGCTGCTATTGCAATTGCAGAATTATGTAAAGATACTTTATTCCAAGATGGCTTAAAAGCTAAAATTGCAGTGGAAAATAAAGTAGTTACGCAAGCTGTTGAAAATATAATTGAAGCAAATACTTATTTAAGTGGAATTGGATTTGAAAGTGGAGGACTTGCAGCAGCTCACGCTATTCATAATGGACTTACTATTCTGGAAGAAGGACACCACATGTATCATGGAGAAAAAGTTGCATTCGGAACAATTACGCAATTAGTTCTGGAAAATAGATGTCTATGTGAAATCAAAAAAGTTGTAGAGTTCTGTAAGAGTGTAGGACTTCCAACAACATTGGATGAATTGGGAATGGGAAGTGTTTCTAAAGAAAGACTGTATGAAGTGGCAAAAGCAAGTACAGCTGAAGGTGAAACAATCCACAACATGCCATTCAAAGTTACTGCCGATGATGTTTTTGCAGCAATACTTGTAGCAGATAAACTTGGAAAAAATTAATTTAATTATTACTCTAAAAAATAAATATTTAAGGGGCTGTTTCAAAATGATTAAAATTTTGAGTTCAGCTTCTTTTTTTTATAGTTTAGTTATTTTATGTTTTAAAAAAAAAGAATTTTAAAATAAAAGTGCTTTTCTTTTAGATTTGCATTTTCTTAGATTTTATAGTATAATGTTTCATTACAAAACTTTAATATTGAGGTGATTATTATGCTGAAAATTAATATGGATATGATTCAGACAATTGGACTAGCAGTTATTTTGCTTCTAATTGGAATAAAACTTAGAAAAAAAATTAATTTTTTTGAAAAATATTGTATTCCAGCCCCTGTTATTGGTGGATTTTTGTTTTCAATAATTGTTTTTATCTTAAGGCAAACAAATATTGCTCAAATTAAATTTGATGATACACTGCAAAAATTCTTTATGGTAATGTTCTTTACAAGTGTAGGATTTAATGCTAGTCTTAAAGTATTGAAAAAAGGTGGAAAAAAAGTCATTATTTTTCTTTTTGTTGCAACTGGATTATGTATTTTACAAAATGTTGTCGCAGTTGGACTGTCAAAATTTGTAGGACTTCCGCCATTGTTGGCATTAATGACAGGATCTACTCCAATGACTGGAGGACACGGAACGTCTGCAGCCGTAGCTCCGACAATTGAAGCTCTTGGACCTATATATAAAGGGGCAAATGCAATTGCGATAGCTTCAGCGACTTTTGGACTTATTGTTGGTTCTGCAATGGGAGGGCCTATCGCAAGCAGACTTATAAAAAAGCACAAGTTGTTGCCAGAACATTTTGTAAAAGATGGAATAGATCATGGGGATGAAGATATTGACGAAGAAGTATTAAAAAGACAAAGACCTTATCTTGATGGCGAACGTTTTTCGATGGCATTTTTCTATATTTTAATTGCAATGGGAATTGGTTCATATTTATCAATATTTATTGACTATCTTATGAGTTTTACAAATTTTGAGGCACATTTTCCTATTTACATTGGACCAATGATTGTTGCAGCAATTATTCGAAATCTCTCTGACAATGTTAAAGCAATGAATGCTCCAACAAAAGAAATAAGTATTCTTGAAGATGTGGCACTTAGCCTATTTCTAGCAATGGCACTAATGACTCTACGATTATGGGAACTTATTGACTTGGCACTTCCAGTATTCATTTTACTTGTTGCACAAGTTATATTGATTTATTTCTATCTGAACTGGATAACATTTAAAGCGATGGGATCTGATTACGATGCGGCTGTTATGGTTTCAGGTCACTGCGGATTTGGACTAGGAGCAACTCCAAATGGAATTTCAAATATGAAGGCTGTTACTGAAAAATATATCTACTCAAAAATGGCATTTTTCGTAATTCCAATAGTTGGATCGCTTTTCATTGACTTTGCAAATATCAGTATTATTACGATATTTACACAGTTTTTCAAATAAATAATTTAAATAAAAAAACAAAAGAAGAATAGCTTTTATTAGTTATCCTTCTTTTTTTATTAATTTAACTATTATACTCAAAATCCAAAATATCTTTTCTAATATCCCTTATCAAAAATTTTATTAAATTATCCGATTCTGTTTGAATTAAAAGAAACAATCTTGCCAGTATTTTACCAACAAAAACTTTTTTTATATGATCCATCTCATTTAATGTATGATGTTTTAGAAAACCGATTAAATCATCTATCTTATTAACAATATTATTTACCGATATATTTTCAAATCGTCTATCCGAAATAAATCTTTCATAAATTGTAGAATTTTTATTAATTCGTATTCCTTCCTTCTTCTCCACAGCCGTAGCTTTTGAAAACTGATCATAAATTTCTGCATAAAGCATATCATTTGGACCTTCAAAGATAGTAAACGGCCTAAAGTCAATTGCCACATTGCTCATTGGATGTCCAGCTTCAAATCCTTTTGCCCCTAGAAGTTTCTGTGCAATTTTTGCTGCCTTGTAAGTATATTCAGTAGCAAGGCTCTTTATAATATTTGCTTCCATTAATTTATCTGAAACAGACTTATCTGGAGAGACATTATTGCAAGTATAGTTATACATAATTTTTGATACATCATAAGTATTTTCAATTTCATTTAATTCATTTTGAACAAATGGTATTTCTTTTTTAGCAAATTTATTTATATTTTTTACAATATATTCCATAATTCCATGTGTCATTCCAACTAGCTGTAATCTACTTCTTATAAAGATATTTTGAAATTCTCTAAGACAGTTTGCCTTATTTTCTGAAAGTTTTATTATATATTTTGCAGAAATTTCTGCATCAACGTGATTTACAGCATATCTAACTGCCTTTAATCCTTCCGAATTTAACACATCATAAGTTATATATTCTCTTGGAACTAAAATTAAGCTAATTACTTTTGATAATTTTCCCTCTTTCTTTTCCTTTGCAGCAATTAATAAAAAATCACTTTGAGAATTTCCTTGCCAATATTTATCAGCTTTAACGTGAATTGTATTTTCATCAACATATTCATAGTAAGACTGCATTTCTTTTGCTATGGCAGATCCAGAAGTTTCAGGCTCTGTTATAGCCAGTCCTCCACCTTCTCCGTTAAATATCATTTCCAAACCTTTTTCAATTTGCTCCTCATTCCCATACTCAAGAAGTGGCTGTAATACTAATGCCCCTTCAATCCCAGTTCTAAGAGTAACTGGCACTCCATAACTTCCAGCTATTCTAAGAACTTCCTGAATTTCAAATTGACTATCCTTTCTTCCTCCAAATTTTTCAGAAAGAAAAGGTAATAAGAGTCCACGTTTTTTTATACTTAACCATTTATTTTCTGATAAATAGTTCATTAGATTTATCTTCTCAATATTTCCGTCTGAAAAAACATCGTTAAACACCTTTTTTATATTAGACAAAAATTCTTCCGTATTCATTTTTAATAAATTTTCATTTATAAATTTATTCATTTTTCTCCTCCTAATCAAGTAGTTACAATCAAAATACTTTGATTATAAAATAATTTGTTTATATAACAACTGTTATTATAGCACATATGAAAAGAAATAACAATTCCTAACAAAATTACACTAATATAATTTTTAAATTTATCACAAAATAAAAAAGCAGCCAATGTAACTTCTCTGTTTACTGGCTGCTGTCATTCTGTTCAAACTATTATCAACATTCTAACTTTTATTTTTTATTTTTATTTGTAGTTGTAGTTGTAGTTGTACTTGTATTTTTTAAATTTACAGTTTTTGTGGTATTAGTATTTATATTTGTTGTAGAAGTTTTTGGTGCTTTTGGAGTTTTAGGGGTTTTTGACATTTTATTGGAAATTGCTCCTTTTATACTTCTTCCTATACTATTTCCTAGTGTCACTCCACTATCCATTACCATTCCCATGGTTCTTCCATCTTCACCTCCAATTATTTTACCTGCCTGTGCAAAAGTACAGCTAATACAACTAGAAGCAATAATCGATGTTAATAACAAAACTTTAAATTTAGACTTCATAACAAATCTCTCCTTCTTTTACAGTAATTTATTTTCTTTTATTTTCAATAATATATTACCACAAAATTTTTATTATGTCAATACCATTTTATAAAAAAGTTTAAAAAAACTTTTATTTTTATATAGTATATTATTTACCGTTTTATTTGATTGGCTTTTTTTATTTTATTTGTTATAATTGTAAAAATAGCAGAATATTTTTAAATTCTATAATAATTAGTTTGATAGGTTTGTTAAAAAAATTGAATCTAATTTTTAAGTATTCATCTTAAAAGATTTTTGTAATTTTATTTATAAATATTATGATTATTAAATATTTTTTCTTATTTTATTTATATGTTTTTTTAACGTAAGGGCATCAGACGCCATGCCCTTTTTCGCAATAACAGTTATTTTAACATGTATAACTGGTTACTATTTAAAGATAATGGCGAAACGTTCTACGAACTACCCCGCTTTACGCAAAACTTTCTTATAAAGAAAAAATAAAACTCGCTTCGTTAAAACTACGCTCAGACAGTTATTTTTCCTTTAACGAAATTTTGCTTATTTAATATTTTCCAAATGTAAAAGCCTAAAATTTAAATATGATAATCTTTATAATTTAGTATAGAATGTCATGATTTTTTTGGAATGAAAACGACTAAACAAATTTATATGTTTCTTTCGCCCAAACCTTTATAACAAATATATTTTATAAAGTTGTTCTAATATTTATTTGCGAAAGTAAGCGTTAGAGAGTTTCGTTTTCCTAGTAATCAAGGTTTATTCAAATAATAAAGTTTATACTACTTTTGCAACAAGTAATTAAAAATCCTTTATATCGATACTTAATGATTAAATTTAATTAGAGGATATTTTATAAATTACACAAATTTTTTAATTTTTACTATTAAAATACAAAATAATAAAAAAAATACAAGGAGTGATATTATATGAAAAACATTTTTAAAATTCTAATTTTAATTTTAGTTGGGGTAAGTGTGGCTAGTTGTGAACTACTTAATTGGGATGATGCAAATAGGTATAGAGAAGAAAGAGGGAGAACTTGTTATAAACAATATGGAAATGTTTATTGTGAAGATACAAAATAATTGAAAAAAGAAAAACTCCAGTCTAATAAACTAGAGTTTTTTTATTATAAACCAAGTACATCTTTCATTGTGTACAGTCCTGCTTTTTTTCCAGCAAGAAATTCTACAGCTTTAACTGCACCGTCTGAAAACATTTTTCTTGATAATGCTTCGTGCTTTATTTCGATAATTTCGTCATTTTTTGCATAAATTACGGTATGTTCTCCGACTATATTTCCGCCACGTATAGCGTGAACTCCTATTTCTTTTTCAGCACGTTTGCTGTGACCTTCTCTTCCGTAAATTGTTCTATAATCTTTTCCGTCATTATCCAGATTTTCCTTGACAACTTCAAGTAAAGTGTTTGCTGTACCGCTTGGTGCGTCAATTTTTCTGTTGTGATGCTTTTCAATTATTTCAATATCAAAATCCTTTAATAATTTTGTCGCAAAGGCTACAATTTCATTTACGATATTTACTCCAACTGAAGTATTTGTCGCTTTAATTATCGGTATTTGCTTTGATACTTCCTGGATTTTTGCAAGCTGTTCTTCTGAATGTCCAGTTGTAGCAATTAGAACTGGAACTTTTTTATCAATTCCCGCTTCAAGTACATCCTCCAGCAAACTGAAATGTGAAAAATCAATAATTGCATCAAAATCCACATCTTTTCCTTTCAGATTTTCAAAATCCCCATTTCCAAGCGGGTCAACCAGCCCAGCAAATTCATTTCCAGAATTTATTACTGATTCTTTTACATACTGTGCCATAACTCCAGCACCATATACTATTATCTTCATATTTTCTCCTTGCAGCTGTTAAAATTTTGTATAAATAGTTTTACTATAAAAGACCGAAAATCTCGGTCTTTTCTTATGATATTTCTATTATTTACTTTAAATATATTTTTATTGCTAATTTTTATTCTGCACGAATTACTTCCATACGGTAACCATCTGGATCCGTTACGAAATAATAATGTCCAGGTTTACCAGGCAAGCCCATAAGGTCTGTTGTCTTATACCCCATTGCCTTATGTTTTTCATTATCTCCTTCCAAGTCGTCCGAAGCAATTGCCAAATGTGAAAAACCGTCACCAATTGTATATGGACCGTGACCGTAATTATAAGTCAGCTCAATTTCAAAACTTTCTCCCGGAAGAGTCAAATAAACAATAGTAAATTTATGTTCTGGAAAATCTTTACGTCGGTCTTCCTTAAATCCAAATGCCTTTTCATAAAATTCGATAGATTTTTCTAAATTTTCTACACGTAAACAAGCGTGCAGCATATTTAACATAGCCATTTTAAATCTCCTTTAATCTTAATTTTTATAAAAACATTTATAAAAATGTTCTAACTGCTTCTTGATCCACCCATATCCAGTCTAAGATTTGGAAGTTTTCCTTTTATCACTTTTCTTTCGATTAACGATTCTGAAGCTCCTACTTTTGTCAATCTTTCTATAACTTCAATTATAAATTCATTATTTTCATCTACATCATAATCTGCAGGTACACCTAAAAACTCTCTTCCTTCTGGTGTTGAAACTGGAGTATTTATATATTTTATAAGCTGATTTGTGTTTGCATCAAATTTTACTGTTCCCCATACTAAGTCAACATTATCAGAAACTTTATCATTTGGTGCAATCGCTTCTACTGAGTGTGCTACTTCTGAAAAGTTCCCATATTGATCTTCATATCCGATAGACGCTTCATAATTTTGATTTACATCAATTTCACTAATATAATGTGAACCAATTCTTTCGTGTCTTATAATTTTTCTATACTCATGTCCATCTTTAAATATTTTTATAACTACATTATCAATAATTCCGTTATTTGTAGCTAATCTTTCATAGGTATCATCACGAATTTCCCAATAAATGTATAATGTTGTAGGATTTTTTGGCATTAAGACAAGTTCATCTGTAAAATATGATGCTGGTAATGGAGCCTTGTCAAAGTAAATATCTTCATGATTTGATTTACCGTCAAATTCTACACCTTTTGCAAATTTCGAACGGTTAATTTCAGTTTCTACATATCTACGTCTTATTTGTTCTGGCGAAATTTTTTCATAGTTAAAATCTAAAGGGGTAAAAATTCTTCTATATTTTCTGCCTAGATTTCCCATTAATTTTTTATCAGCAAAATTTCTATAAAAGGTTCTGCTTCTTTTAATAAAAAAGTATTTTATCAAGATTTTTTCAATTATTTCTCTTTCAATAACTTCCATCGAGATAAATCTTTCTAATTTTTTCAATTCTTTTTTATTTTTATTTATAATCAACTTTTCATTAACATAATTTCTATAAAAGGTTCTTATTCTATTTTTTTTCAATTTCTCCATTACCATTCCACCTTTACATTATTTTTTATTGTTAAACTTATTCAAATACTATTAGTTTAAAAATACAAATTTATCATAATTAAATAATCAATTTTAAAATTAATTAACTATATTTTATACATATTATACCACATTTTTTAGAATTTCAAAATTTATTTCCTGCTTAAATTGCTCTGAATACGTTTTTTTGATCCTAAAATATCCTGATCTTCTTTTATTTTTTGATTTTTTGCCTTTTCAATGGCAACTTCTCTCGCCATCCGTTCTGCTTCTGCCTTAGTTGCTTCAACGATATTCACTCCCAAAATAACAACTTTATCTTGCCGAACTTCTAGAAAGCCCCCTTCCAGATAATATGTCATTTCCTTATTATCCTTTTCACGAACAAGCATTTCTCCTGCACCAATTGGTGTAATATAATTAATGTGCTTTGCAAGTATTCCAATATCTCCGCCTTCTGTACGTAATTTTACAAATTCAACAGGTTTTTCAAAAACCAGCCTTTCTGGAGTTACTGCTTCTAAAATAAATTCTGTTGCCATAAAGCCTCCTTCCATTCCAAAGTATGCTTATTTTATCTAAACTTTTTTATTGGAAAACAGGGAAAATAACATCCCTGCTCTCATTAAATATTATTTTAAATTACTCGCTCATCAGTTCTCGTGCTTTTGCAACTGCATCGTCTATTGTTCCAACATATAGAAATGCCTGTTCTGGCAAATCATCATGAAGTCCGTCCAAAATTTCTTTAAATCCACGTATTGTTTCCCTTAAAGGTACATATTTACCTTTCATTCCTGTAAACTGTTCTGCTACTGAGAAAGGCTGCGAAAAGAATCTTTGGATTTTTCTAGCACGATTTACTGTTAATTTATCATTTTCATCCAGCTCATCCATTCCTAGAATTGCGATAATATCTTGTAATTCCTTATATCTTTGTAATACTTTCTGAGTTTCCCTTGCAATTTTATAATGCTCATTCCCAACAATTTCAGGCTCAAGTATTCTTGAAGTTGAATCAAGCGGATCTACTGCTGGATAGATTCCAAGTGATGCAATTTGTCTTGACAATACTGTTGTTGCATCCAAATGGGCAAATGTTGTTGCTGGTGCCGGATCTGTCAAATCATCTGCTGGCACGTATACAGCTTGTACTGAGGTAATTGAACCTGCACTTGTTGATGTTATTCTTTCCTGCAAAGCTCCCATTTCAGTTGCCAAGTTTGGCTGGTATCCTACGGCTGATGGCATTCTTCCAAGTAAGGCTGATACTTCTGATCCTGCCTGAGTAAATCTGAATATGTTATCAATAAATAAAAGTACGTTTTGTCCTTCCTTATCTCTAAAATATTCTGCCATTGTAAGTGCTGTAAGCCCCACTCTTAATCTTGCTCCAGGCGGTTCATTCATTTGCCCATACACTAATGCTGTCTTGTCAATAACTCCACTTTCTGTCATTTCATTGTACAAATCACGACCTTCACGTGTACGCTCTCCAACTCCTGCAAATACAGAAAGTCCTCCATGCCCTTTCGCAATATTGTTGATTAATTCCTGAATTAATACCGTCTTTCCAACTCCTGCTCCTCCAAACAGTCCGATTTTTCCACCTTTTAGGTAAGGAGCAAGTAAATCTACTACTTTTATACCTGTTTCCAATATTTCCGAATCAGTTCCCTGCTGTTCAAATGAAGGTGCATCTTTATGTATTGATTCTCTCAAAACATCTGCATCAAGTTCTTCTCCTTCATCAACTGCTTCTCCAAGCACATTGAAAATTCTTCCAAGTGTCGCTCTTCCAACTGGAACCTGAATAGGTTTGCCTGTATCTATAACTTCAAGTCCACGTCTCAACCCTTCTGTTCCAGACATTGCAACTGCTCTTACAACATTATTTCCATTATGCGCGTGAACTTCGGCTACTAATTTTTCACCATTTTCATTATATACTTCAAGTGCATTGTAAATATCCGGTAATTCTTTTTCAAATTTTACATCTATAACCGGTCCAATTACTTGAACTAATTTACCTTTATTCATCGGTTAAGTTTAACCTCCTTCTTAAATATTCTGCTCTTTTTCTTCTGTTCATTTAAAATTACTGCACTCCTAGTGAGCCGCTTATTATTTCAGTCAATTCTTGCGTTATCTGTCCCTGTCTTTCACGGTTATACTGTACCTCAAGATTTCTTATCATTTCCGAAGCATTGTCATTAGCCTGTTTCATTGCCGACATTCTGGCTGAATGTTCACTTGCTGAATTTTCAAGAAGCGACTGATATAGTTTTATATTCAGCACTTGTGGCACAAAAGAATTCAATACTTCTTCCTCAGATGGTTCAAAAACATATTCCTTTGTTGGCAATCCTTCTTTTTTTTCAATTGGAAGTAATTTTTCCACTTGAATATTATATTCAATTGCTGATACAAATTTTGAATAAATCATATAAACTTCATCATAAAAATCATTCAAATAAAATTGTACAACTTCTTCACTAATTTTTTTTCCAGTTTCAAACATTGTTTCAGGAATCATCTGAGTATATTCACTATCTACATTAACATTTCTATTTTTACAATATTCCTTAGCTTTTCTCCCAATTGTTACAACCGAAACATCTTTTCCTTCCTTCTCAAATTTCTTTCTCATGCTCTCAAGCCTTCTAAAAGTATTTGAGTTAAAACTTCCACACAGCCCTCTGTCTGACGTCATCACTATAATCCCAACTCTTCTAACCTCAGGCTTCCCATCAAAAATTACAAACTTATTCCCCCTAAGGCTTGCAACTAGATTGTCAAAGGCTTCATTTACAGCACGTGCATAACTTCTTGACTTTAAAGTTAGAACCTGAAATCTTTTAAATTTTGTAGAAGAAACAATATTCATCGCATTTGTAATTTGACTTGTACTTTTTACGCTGTCAATACGTTCCTTTATTTCTTTCATATTTGCTGCCATATATTTTCACCTGCTTTACCAGACATATTCTTTTTTATAGTTAATTATAAATTCATCAAGTTCATTTTTCAAGTCATCATCCAGCGATTTTTTCTCCAAAATCTCATTTAGAATATTTGAACCATTTCTAACCGCTTCTATCAAATCTTTTTCAAATGCTCTCACTTTTTCATTTGGAACATTGTCAAAATATCCATTTGTTACACAGTAAAATGAAATTACCTGTTCTTCGACTTTATAGGGATTGTATTGAGACTGTTTTAAAACTTCCATAATTTTAGATCCTCTATTAAGCTGATCCCTCGTAGCCTTATCCAAATCTGATCCAAACTGTGTAAATGCAAGCAATTCATTGTATTGGGCAAGCTCCAGTTTGACTTTTGAAGCAACTTGCTTCATTGCCTTAATTTGTGCCGCTCCTCCAACCCGTGATACAGAAACTCCTGAATTTATAGCTGGTCTAAATCCTGAATTAAATAAATCTGTTTCTAGAAATATTTGTCCATCTGTTATTGAAATAACATTTGTTGGAATATATGCTGAAATATCTCCAGCACGTGTTTCTACGATTGGAAGCGCTGTAATTGAACCTCCACCCAGTTTATCACTTAATTTTGCCGCTCTTTCAAGCAGTCTTGAATGAAGATAGAAGACATCTCCTGGATATGCTTCCCTTCCCGGTGGACGTTTTAACAATAATGACATTTCACGGTAAGCTACCGCATGTTTTGATAAATCATCATAAACTATCAATACATCTTTTCCTTCATCCATGAAATATTCCCCCATGGCAACCCCTGAATATGGTGCCAGATATTGAAGCGGTGCAGATTCTGAAGCAGTTGCCGCAACAATAATCGTATATTCTAACGCACCTGCCTCTTCCAGTTTTTTATAAATTTGTGCAACTGTCGATCTTTTTTGTCCAATTGCCACGTAAATACACAAAACATCGTTATTTTTTTGATTTATAATAGAGTCAATGGCAATTGCCGTCTTACCAGTCTGTCTGTCTCCTATTATTAATTCCCTTTGTCCTTTTCCAATTGGAAACATTCCATCTATTGCCTTTATTCCAGTCTGCATAGGCTGTGTAACAGGTTTTCTTGCGATAATTCCTGACGCCTGTCTCTCAATTGGCATATATTTATCAGCAGTTATAGCCCCTTTTCCATCAATAGGATTTCCAAGTGCATCAACTACTCTTCCAAGCAGCTCATTTCCAGCTGGAACTTCTGCTACTTTTCCCAATCCTTTTACTATGCTTCCTTCCTTTATTCCTTGCGTTTTTCCAAAAATTACTGCTCCAATGTTACTTTCTTCCAAATTTAGTGCCATTCCAATAGTTCCATTTTCAAACTCTAAAAGCTCTCCTGCCATAGCGTCACTTAATCCGTAGATTCTGGCAATTCCATCTCCCACTTCCAAGACTGTTCCAGTATTGGAAATATCCAGTGAACTTTTGTAATTTTCAATTTCGCTTCGGATTATTTTACTTATTTCTTCTGGCTTGATTCTCAAAGAAAAGCACCTCCGTTTCTAAAAATTTTTCTTTATTTCCTCAATCTGATTTTTTATTGAACCGTTAATAACTTCGTTTCCAATTTTTAAAATCCCTCCACCGATTATTTCTTTATCAACTTCAAGATTCAAAACAATTTTTTTGCCGTATTTTTTTTCAAGTTTTTCTATTAACAGTTCTCTTTGTGTTTCTGATAGCTCCTTTGCAAATATAGCAGTTATTGGAAGTCTGTTATTTTCTTCGTAATAGAGTTTCAAAAAATATTCCTTTATGTCTCCAATTAACGAAAGCCTCTGTTTTCTTACGATATATTTAACTATCCCTAATGACTCTTTTGTAAAGTTATCAAATGACTTTTCTAAAAATTTTTCTTTTTCTGAAAATTCTTTTAGAGGATCTTCTAAAATTTTTCTAAATTCCTCTTCCTCCTCATAATTTTCCATGAAAATATTTAGCACTTCCCTAACTTCATGTATACTGTCAGAAGATTTTGCTATATTGTAAATTGCTGATGCATATCTTTTTGCAATCTCATCTCTAGCCATTTTAATCTCCTATCTCATCAATAAACTTATTTATAGTTTCATCCTGCTTTTCATCAATATTTTCCTTAATGATTTTTTCTGCAAGTTCAACTGCCATTTCCCCAACTTCCTTCTGAAGTTCAAATTTAGCATTTTGCCGCATTTTTTCAATGTCAGCTTCCGCTTTCATCATCATTCTTTCACGATTACTCATAGCTTGTGATATAATCTGATCTTTTCTGTCATCCGCCTGTCTTTCAGCTTTTATTAGAATATCATTGGCACGTCTTTTGGATTCCTTTTTTAATTTTTCCATTGTTTTTTTCTGTTCTTCCAATTTTTCCTTTTCATTTTCAACAATTTCCATTTCAGACAAAGCCAGTTTTTTTCTATCTTCTAGCACTTTATCAATCTTTTTTGCAAAAGTTCGCGAAAAAAAATAGACTAATACTATAAAGTTTATTATCTGAATAGCCATCGTAAAATCAATATTTACTAATCTTGCTCCTTCATTCATATTTACTCCTTAATTTACATTATTAATCCTATTTTTGTTTCTCTAAAATTTATTTTTCTTACCCTTTTAAGAAAATTAACAAGAAAGCTATTACTAACGCATAAATTGCCGATGATTCTGTAATCGCAAGACCTGTGATTAATGTTTGCATAATATCCTGTTTTGCTTCAGGCTGTCTTGATACTGCCTCTACTGCATAACCCGTTGCAATCCCTTGACCTAAACCTGCTCCAATTCCTCCTATCGCTGCAATTCCTGCTCCTAATAAAGCTGCTGCTTGAACTATTCCTTCCATTTTATAATCCTCCTAATTTTTATTATTTTTTTACTTTAGTTAATTTTAGTTTCATAATGCTCTTATTTATACAAAATCCAAAAAATTAAAAACTTTGAACATATAAAAGAATTACAAAGCTACACTTTATTATTTTATTCCTCTTCACCCAATGCTTCACTTATATAAACTGATGAAAGTATTGTAAATACAAAAGCCTGAACAATACCGATAAACAAATCCAAATAAAGCTGTATAAGCATCGGCCATCCGACAGAAAACGAAAAACTTCCTTTCAGCATATTATTTGTCATAGATTGAAGCATTCCACGTCCAACAAGGCTGTATAGTAATCCTACAATTACAAGTCCTGCAAGCATGTTTCCAAAAAGACGCATTGAAGTATTCAGCACTTTTGAAAAAATATCAACAATATTTAAAGGAAACATGAACCACATTGGTTCAAACAATGATTTTATATATCCTTTTAAACCTTTTTGCTTTATAGAAACTGCCAGAAAAACAATAATTACAATTATTGACAACCCAATTGTCGTATTTGGATCCGCTGTTGGTGTTCTAAAAAACGGCTTTACGGTTCTAATACCATTTTCCTTGACTGCCATCATGATAAATGGAAATAGGAAAGTACTTAAATTTGAAAACATTATAAATGCAAACAATGCCGCAAAAAACGGTATATAAGTTTTTTTATATTTCCCGAAGGTAGTCAAAAAAGTATTTTCAATAAAATGATAGTATTCTTCCATAACAATCTGCATTTTTCCAGGTTTTTCCACACTTATATTCTTTGTCCCTGCTCTTACAATAAATATAATTATTAGCATAACTGCCCATGTATTAAGGACTGTCTGACTAAGTGAAAATTTAAAACTTCCAAAAACAAAGTTAAAATAGTGCGGTGCTTCTACAACTGAACTTGGTGATTCAAATTTTACTGGTAAAAATGTGGAAATAATTGATAAAATTATATTCACAGCAATCATCATAAGAAATAAAAATCCTAAAGATTTTAAAATTTTATTTTTCATTATCTCCCTCCTTTCTCCCAACTTTAAGCAAAGATTTAATATTCTTTGTTACATACGGTTATTATACTCCAATTAAATTCATTTTGCAAATTTTCTTCATATTTAAATTAATCCTCTGTTTAAAAAGTTCTTTTACATATTTTTGTATTAAATAGCAAATTAATTAAATCATTTTTTTCTTATTTCTCTCATTTCCTCCTTCAAATAATACAATTAACTTATCATTTTTGTTTAATTTAATCTTGTTATTTTTATTTATATTTAAATGAACGCCATAATCTTTTTTCTTTTCTACTCTTTCGCTCATATCCCTATATCCTAGCAAAATCGTTCCTTCATTTGCTACAATTGTAGAAAGTTCCTTAAAAGTGTATTCCCTGTTAAAATTTTCAATATAATTATCCGCTGAAAACATATAAATTTCACAACCTTCTCCGCTAAACAACTCATCAAAAACATAATAAAGTCTTTTTTCTTCAGACAATTGGCTAATTACCGAACTTATTATAGTGTCACTTATTATATAATCAGATACTTCTGTCAATTCTACAATTTCTCTATTCTTTTCATCGTATATTTCAATAACAATACTTTTTTCTTTCAAGGCACATTTATTATTTTTTTCAAGCAATTTTTTTATCAGTAACATTGTAAGCATTGATTTGGCATCTTTTTCCTGTGTTTCAAGATTGTCATAGCCTAAAATTATAATACTCTCATAACTTTCAAGATTAAATTTTTCCCCAGCATATTCTTTCTCAGAAATTTTGTAATCTGTGATATCTTCATTTGTTACATTTTCAGAACCAAAATTCTCTTTTAATTGCTTTTCCACTTCCTCATCCATTTTTGCAATTATATGGACTTCTGAATCTGTACTGACATATTCGTATAATTCGTTAATTATTTTATATATTCTTTTATTATATCCTAAGATTAATGTCTTGCTTTTAGGTAAAATTACATCTTCCATACTATTTTTCCATTGAAATTTTTCTATTTTCAAATCTTCAAAAAAGAATTCAGGATACCCATCATCAGATTGGAAAAGAATAAGTTCATCTCCTTCTTCTATTACACATCCTATATTTTCACCATTTATTATATTATTATGAAATTTCTCATACGGATTTAAAATTATATTTTTTTGTATTCCTGGTAATTTTCCTTCTTCTATTTCCGCTTGATAAATCCCCTTTAAACTCTTTTTATCCAAATTTTTCTTATACATTCCCAATACAATGCTTGTAGTGCAATTTAAAGAAATTTCCTTAAATGTTCTTCCTATCAGTTCCTTTCCAGCTTTAGAAAAATAAATTTCATCATTATCATAATTTAAAATTTCTGTGGCAATAACACTAAACCCCGGTTGTCTACTTGCTTGCGCTGTAATCCTTGATAGCCATTTCTCACTTGGAATATAAAGTATATTTTTATTTTCTCCATTTTGGAAACAAAAATCCATCAATTCTTTATTATGTTCATCTTTTATTTCTGTAATTATCTTTTTTGCTTTCTTTCTTAACGCTAAAATACATTTTATAGTATTTATATCTTCTTTATCTTCCTCTGAGGAAAGTATAATTACTGATTCTGCATTTTCAGGATGAACTATATTTAAATCATCTGTATCTATAATACTTCCTGAACGGCAATAAATTTTAGTTTGATAAGTTTTATGACTTTTTTCACCTAGTGAATTATGAAAATTTTTTAAAAGTTCTTTTTGATTTATTCTTAGATTTATTTCATCTTCCATTTTTATTTTATCGTTTTTAGAAAGTATTACTATTTTTTTATTTTTATGATTTGCATTTGAAATAACAAGTTCACTTATTATCTTAAATATTGTTGGATTCCAGCCTAAAATAAGAGTAAAATCTTTTTTTACAATTTCTGTTTTTCCTTTACGAATTTCAATAAACAGATTATCAAGTCCAGTTGTTAGAACCCCAACTAATGCACCAAAAATCAATACTCCAAGTAATGTAACTACAGCAGATACTATTCTATATCCCCATAACCTGTCATTCTGCAATCCACCTGGATCTATTACGCGCAGAAAATTTTGCCAAATTGCTTCAATTAAACTTAAACTGCCAGTTTCATTATCAGGTCTTAAATTCATCAGTACTAATACGAATGAAAATATAACAACTGTTAAAATCATTGTTACTGCTAACCATGCTATTATGGATACAGTTCCTCTTGATAATGTTTCTTCTAACATCCCCTGTATTTTATTTTTCAATTTAATTCTGTTAAAAGAATCATATTCCTTTTTCATAAAAGTTTCCTCCTATTTTTTAGTAATTTCAAATATTTTAAAAATCTATATAAATTTCTTTAATATTAAACTATTTAAGATTGAATAAAAATTAATTTAACTAAACTTAATTCAATTTTTTAAGTCCATTTTTAGTTAATTTTACAGTCTTCTCTATTAAAAGGAATCAAATTTATTTTTATATTTACACTCTATATTATATCCAATTTTTTATATTTTTCAAATTTTATTCAAATTTTTTATAAATTATCAAAAAAAATCAGCACTCCCAAAGTTACGAAAACTTTAGTATTACTGATTTTTTTATTTTTTAATTACATAATTAAAATTCTTGGTTCTCACTATTAGCATAAGGACCTTGTGCTAAACTGTTTGTTGCATTTTTAGGATTTGTCAATAATGATTTATAGCTAAAGAATATACTTCCTTTTACTTCTGGATAATTTCTGTTGAAATTTACCTGATTTATTAATTCTTTTGCATTTTGCCAATCATTAACTTTGTATGCAGCCTGTCCTATATATAGATTTGTCTTTGTCTGCCCTGCATATTTACTCCACCATTTCACAAGGGTATTGTATTCAGCGGCTTTATGACCTTGATTCCAATATATTTGCGGCGCTACATAATCTATCCACCCTTTATTCATCCATAATAAAATATCTGCATATAAATCATCGTAGTTTTGAACTCCAGCTTTTGTTTCAGAACCTCTAGATGGATCAGTTGAAGCATTTCTCCATACTCCAAATGGACTTATTCCAAATTCTACATTTTCATTTTCTTTTTTAATAGACTTATGAAGTTTTTCAACTAATCTATTCACATTATCTCTTCTCCAGTCACCAACTGATGAAAATTTATGACCATATTTCTGATACTGTGCAGAATCAGGATATTCTTGATTTTTAACTTTATACGGATAAAAATAATCATCCATATGAACACCATCAACGTCATAATTTTTTACAACTTCAACAATACTGTTTACAACATAGTCATTAACTTCAGGAATACCTGGATTTAAGTACAATTGACCTCCATAAGCTACTGTCCATTCTGGTTTTTTACGTCCAATATTATCTTTTGATAATTTATCTCTTGAACTAGATACCGAAAGTCTATATGGATTAAACCATGCATGAAATTCTATCCCTCTTTTATGTGCTTCTTCTACCATAAATTTTAGTGGATCATATCCTGGATTTATCCCTTGAGTCCCTGTTAAATATTCAGACCAAGGTGAGTATTTGGATGGATAAAAAGCATCTGCTGCTGGCTTAATTTGTACAAATACTGCATTCATATTCCATTTTTTCACATTATCAAGAATTGTTAAAAATTCTCTTTTTTGCTGCTCAACACTAAGTCCTTTTTTTGACGGCCAATCAATATTACTTACACTGGCTACCCACACTCCTCTTAATTCTTTGCTCTTTGTTACTTTTTGATTATCAATTTTTGATGCATTATGATTATTTCCCATAATAATATTAGAGGCATTTAATGTAGTTGCCATTAAAACCGTAATCGCTAATACTGATATTTTTTTTATAATTGATTTCACCAATATCTCCTTTCTGAATGTCAAATCTTCAATATCATTTTAGTACATTTTTCCCAAATTTTCAACATATTATTCTTATTTTTTTATATTTTTTGTATAGATGTCAAACATTTGTTACAAAAATGTTTCTCAGTTTACACTTCAAATTCTTTTTATAAATACAGGCAATATTACAACCTCTAAATTATAAAATCTATTAATTCTGAAAAGATTGAAAATTTATAATTGATTTTTTTAATTTTTATTTTTTATTTTAAAATACTCATTTAACGCATTTTTTTCAATTTCATTTAATTTTTGAATATTTTCATTAATTATTTTATTCCCGCTAATATATCGAATCAGTTTCTCATTCTCATCAAAATAGTATCTTTTTTCAGTAATTTTTGATTTTTTACTATTAAAAATCTCCCCAATTTTCAAATTATTTTCTTTATACCAATTCGCATTTATATAATACGGAACATTATATTTTTGAGTTCTATCATAAATAAAATAAACTTTTCCATTTTTTATATAGTATTCTATTAAACTATTCCAGCTTTCACTATAATATTCCGTTATAATTTTTTTAATAGTTCCATTTTGAAAATAATATTTTATAGCACCACCGTCTGTACTCTTTTCACTATCCTCAATCTCCTTTACTACATAATTTTTTACAGCATTCGTACTTGTATAGTCTTTTCTAATCTGAGCAATTTTATTTTCAATATTTGATTCACCGAAAATTATACAGCTAATTAAAATAGCTGATATTACAATTTTTCTAAAAATTTTCATAAATCCCCCTCTTTAACTATGATTTTTTTATTCTTTCTATATAATTCTGTCTAACTAACTTATAATTTGTAATAATCATCTGTGGATGTACGTTCTTTTATATCTTCTACATTTTTTACAAAAAGTAAAAGACCAATAATCAATGCATAATTTCAAAATCAACTAATATTGGCAAATGATCTGAAAGCTGAGTTTGTATAACTTCATAACTTTTTACTTTTATTTCCTTTGAACAAAGTATAAAATCAAGTTCACGTTTGGGATTCCAGCTTGGAAAAGTCGGATCTTTTCTTGTATTTATATTTTTTAAATTAGAAGCCTGTAAAAACATCTCAATTTCCTCTTCTCCCCAGAACACATTAAAATCTCCAGCAACTATAACTGGCTTTTTACAGTTTTTCACAAAATTGTAAAGCTGCACAATCTGTTTCTGTCTTGTTTTTCCACCAAGTGCCAAATGAACTAGAAACACTACTACATCTTTTGTTTCCACCTCAATAATCAATTTTTTCATTCCAATATCCAGATAATGAAATTCTTCCCGTAAAACAGGTTTTTTAGAAAGTAACGCATTTCCTTGCTTTCTTACCATTGGAAATTTCATATAGTTGGAATCTTCCTCATATTTGTACTGATAAACATTATTATTTCTAGTAATTCTTCCAAGAAGTGTAGCCTGATTTCTACTATACATTCTAAATGAACCAAGATCAACTTCTACAAGTCCCACAATATCAGGCTTATACTTATTTATAAATTTTCCAATCCGATAAATGTGTTTTACTGAATGCCCTAAATATCCCCGTATATGCTTAAATGGCTGATTCAGATACTTTCCTGTTCCATATCGAATATTATACAAAAGAAATTTCATTTCCTCTCACTTCTCTTTCCCATATTTATAAAATTCTTTATAACAATTCCAGCTTAAAATAATAAACATTTATTTTTTTACTATCCCAACTCCATCTCCAAACGGAAGCAGTACAAAATTATACTCTTCATTCAATTTTTCTATAAACTCTTTAAGCCTTTTTACAATTGTCTTATATCTTTTTGGAATTTCTTCCTTATCTGTTGCAACCAGTCCACGAAACATTAGATTATCAATAAAAATAATTCCATTTTCATTGAGAAGTTCATAACTCATTTCAAAAAACTTCAAATACTGCCCTTTTGAAGCATCAATAAAAATAAAATCATATTTCACATTCTTATTAAGTTTTGGAATTTCTTCCAAAGCATCTCCCAAAATCATCTTATTCTTTTCGAATAATCCAAGTTTCTTGAAATTTTCCACAGCTTTTCCATAACGAATTTCATCAATTTCCATTGTTGTCAAAAACCCGCCATTTTCATTAGCAATTTGTGCCAAAAATAGCCCCGAGTATCCTGTTGCAGTTCCAATTTCCAAAATATTTTCAGCTTTAATATTTCTAGCTGTAAAAATCATATACTTTAGTACTTCATCCGTAATAATCGGCACATTTTTATCTAAACTTTCGTTTTTTATATCCTGTATAATTTCATTCCTTATTTTAAACAAATTCTGTGCATATTTCGATGATTCTATAAAATTTTCTATCATAAATTTTCCTTTTTTCTTTTATTGTATACTAACATTCCTTTAAAATTGAATCTATAAGGTTTGAACAGTATACTCATAACTTTTAATTTCAACTTTAAACTTTGCTTTAATCCAAATTATTTTAGATAAATCAGCAATTTATTCCATTTTATAAAACATATATTATATTTCTTTTATAAAGAATTTTACCTTCTCCTTATATTAAAAATGGTTAATAACAAATCCTACATTTACATTATTTGTGTTAAATCCAAAATTTCATTTATAACTTTAATTTTTTATATTTTTAATTTAATATTTAGAGCATTTCCCCCATTTTAAAAATAGGCAGCATAACTGAAAATACAATAATTCCGATAATTACTCCAATAAAAATTATAGAAAGTGGCTCAAACATTTTCAAGAACCATTTTATCTTTTCACTCACTTTTTCATAATAAATTTCATTTAAATTAAAAAAAGAAATTTTCATTTCTCCAGTCTTTTCCCCAATAGTGAGAAAACTAATATATTCATTATCAAAAAAAGTTGTATTTTTAAAAGATTTTTGGATACTTTCTCCTTTTTCTATTTTCAAAATAATCTTTTTTACTTCTTCATTCAATATATGACTTTTGGAATTTGTACACATTTTTAAAGATTGAATCAATGGAACATTGGCATCTGTCAAAGAATACATATTTCTAGTAAAATTCAATATGCAAATATTTTTATACATTTGCCCAATCATTTTTGTTTTTAAAAAAATTTTTTCAAAATTCTTTTCATTTTTTTCTTTCCAATTCTTTAATCCAAAAATTAAAAAAATTATGGCAATTAAAATAAAGACACTATATTTATCCGTTATTTTACTAATATTTATCACAATTTGCGTAACTTTTGGTAATTCCTGCCCAATGTCAGAATAAATTAGGACAAATTTAGGTACAACAAACTTTAACAATATAAACACAATTACTAATGCTGTAACTATAACTGTTACTGGATAAATGCTCAAATTTTTCACATCTTTTTTTATTTTCTGATTAAACTCGTACTTTTCATACAGATTCTTAAAAACTATTTCCAAATTTCCAGTTTCTTCCCCAATTTTAATCATTTCCATAAATTCCTTATTTGCAGTAATCTTTGAAAAAGCCCTATGAAGAGAAACTCCCTTTTCAATCTGTTGTTTTGTACCAATTATCTTATTTTTCAAATCTCCACTATAATTCTGTGCAACAATTCCAAGTGTATCAATTAGCGAAATTTTGCCATTTAATAAATAATATACACTTTTTGTAAATGATAGCAATTCCTTTTCATTAATTCCACTTTTATTATTCTTTATAATATTTATCATTTTAATTAATCCCCCCTTGATTAATTACAAATCATTCATTATTTTTTACTGTTTTCCAACGCAATTTTTCCCAATGCAATCGATCCAATAAATCCAGCTTCATCCCCAAGCCCTGGATAAACAACATAATCTTCAATTTTTTCTAAAATTTCCTCTTTTTGAACATAACCGTTTAAAAATTTCAGTACATATTTTCTAATTAATGGGAACAATTGCTGCTGTTTCATAACTCCTCCACCCATAATTATTTTTTGTGGCGATAAAATTAAAGTATAATTCACAACAGCCTGAGCCAAGTAATATGCTTCCATGTCCCAAACTTCATCTCTATCAGCAAGTTCAAATCCCTTTTTACCCCATCTTTCTTCTATTGCAGGCCCTGCTGCCATTCCTTCCATACAGTCCTTATGGAAAGGGCATCTTCCTTCGAATTTATCATCTTTATGTCTTTTCAAGAATATGTGTCCCATTTCAGGGTGAGTCAAACCTTGAAGCATTTTACCATCAACAACTGCTCCAGCCCCAATTCCAGTTCCAACAGTAATATACATAACATTTTTCAAATTTTCTCCAGCACCCCACCAGCTTTCCGCAAGCGCCGCTCCATTTACATCTGTATCAAATTCCATTGGAACATCATAATGTTTTTTCAACTCTCCTATCAAATCATAATCGCTCCAGTAGGGCTTTGGAGTTTTTGTAATATATCCGTAAGTTTTAGAGCCTTTTACAGGATCAATCGGTCCAAAGCTCCCAACACCCATTACATCAAATTCCTTGTCTTTAAAGTATTCGATAACTTGTGCCATTGTTTCTTCAGGAGTTGTAGTTGGAATACTTACCCTGTCAATTATTTTTCCGTCTTCAGTTCCCAATCCACATATAAATTTTGTTCCCCCAGCTTCTACTGCTGCAATAATTGCCATAATTTCACTTCCTTTTCTTTTTAAATTTTTATTTGTATTTTTTTATTTTAAAACACCTTTAAATTAAAGGACATTTCATTTTTATATATTTTTTAATATATTGTCATTATCCTTGTAAAATTCTATTATTTCATCTTGCGTTGCAGTAGCCGTTCCTATTTTTGCTACTACAATTCCAGATGCCATATTCGCAATTACCCCAGCCTCATATAAATCCGCTCCAGCACATATTGAAAGTAAAAATGTCGATATAAAGGTGTCTCCAGCCCCTGTAACATCATAAACTTCCCTTGCTACAGTTGGTATCCTCTTATGTTTTGTTCTAAATAACGAAACTCCCTCTTCACTCCGAGTAAGTACAACATTGTCTAGTTTTAAATCATCCTTTAACTGAGCCATTTTTTCAGCAATTTCTTCCTCGCTCGTAAATCTTTTCATTCCAAAATAATCCAAAATTTCTTTTCTATTTGGAGTCATTGAAGTTGCTCCAACATAATTTTTAAAGTTTTGCGGCTTTGGATCAACCATTACTTTTTTATTATGTTTCTTTGCTATCTTGATCACTTTTTCTGATAAATATTTTGTAAGAAGCCCCTTATTGTAGTCAGAAATCAGTACCGCATCAATATTTTCAATATTTTTTTCAAAATTTTCCAAAAGTTGATTTTGAATATCTTCTGAAATATCAGTATCTTTTTCCCAATCCAATCTAAGTAACTGTTGACCTTGTGACAAAACTCTACTTTTAATAATTGTTGGCCGTGTTTCATCCTTCACAATTCCAACAGGATTAACGTTTTTATCTTCAAGTTCCTTTATAAATTTTTCTCCATTTGCATCATTACCAATTACTCCGTAAACAAAAACTTTTGCTTCAAGTGAAGTCAAGTTATTTGCTACATTTGAAGCTCCTCCTAACACAAATCTTTCCTCTTCAATATTCACAATCGGAACAGGTGCCTCTGGAGAAATCCTGTTAACTTTCCCAATTAGGTACTCATCCAGCATCATATCACCAATTACAGCAATCCTAACACTGTTAAATTTTTTTATTATTTCTTCAAGCCTTTGAATTGAAATCATCTTTTTCCTTTCCTTAATTCAAATTCATTAATTTAAAATTTTCAATTATATTTTTAATTTTAAATCTTTATTTAGTATTATACTACATATTTGGGAAATTTGCAGTATAATTTGTAAAGTTTTTCATTTGAACTGAAAAAAATTTAAAATGATTATTTTTTTATTAAGTTTTATCTTGAATTACTGCTTCAATTTCAATGTAAATATCCCTCATTTCCCTATTAGTACGTCGATACTTAAACAATGGACCAATTATAGGAATTTTTGATAATACTGGCACTCTTCTTATTGTTTCCTTGCTCACATCCTGCTTTAGCCCTCCGATGAAAGTCGAGCCACCATTATTCAACGTAATTGTTGTTTTAGTCTGATTCTTCTGTTTAGCTCCAGAAGATGCGTTATAGCTTGAAGTTAACTTAAAGTTGCTTATTTCCGTATCAATTTTAAGCAAAATTTTCTTTATTCCGTTAATTTTTCTAATTTCAGGATTTATTCTAAAGACTATACCAGCTTCAGAAAAAATTGGCTCTACATATTCTGTATCTTTCTTTGTAGTCTTTTTTTCTCCAACAAGCACTTCCTCTGTAACTTTTAATTCCCCTTCCTCATTTTCCATAATCATAAGTGTCGGCATAGCTTCTATCCGTATATCTCCATTTTCCTTCAGCAAATTAAAATCAATTCCTAAAAATCGTCCTCCTTTTGAAAAAATTGACGCAATCGAAACTTCTCCATTCAAAAATTTTGCTACTAGATTATCCTTAGTTGCATTAGAATTATTACTATTTATGCTCCAGTCGATTCCAAGCCGCTCAAACAAATTTGAACTTGTGTCAATTATAGTTCCCTTTATTATAATCTGCTCCTTTTCCTTATCCAGCGATTTTATAATCCTTTTCATCTCCTCAACTTTACTCTCATCTCCGTTAAAAATTACTTTATTATCAATTCCAATAACTTCAAATCCAAAAAATCCATTAAGTGCCTCGGTAATATCTTTTACATTTCTGTATTCCAAGTCAACTTCTCCAGTTTTCTTTTTAGCTTCCTTTACAGTCTGCTGTGCATTATTCTGATTCTGTCCCTGATTCTTATTTTCCTCTTTTTTAGTTACAGGATTATTATCTTTATTATCTTTTTTATTACTGTTTTTCCCCTTATTATCACTATTTTCCTTTTTTTCAGCCTGCACTTTCTTCGGAACTTCATAAATAAATATTTTTTTAGCATTTTCCACATCACTCTTATTTACGTAATCAGCCGTTTTTGCTCCAAAAATATTACTCAAAGCAAGCAAAAAAGCCAAAAAGCAAACAATTGACAATCTGTAACTTTTCTTTTTTTTCAAAATTTTAATCCCCACTTTCAAATATGTGATTTATGCAATTTTCCCTTTATTTTCAGCATTAATCTTCCTTTTATCTGTAACTTTCTCTATAAAGCCAAGCGAAATTTTAAATCCATCGCTCGTGAGTTCTATAAACATTTTGGAAGTATCAATATATTTTTTGCTTTTATTCACAAAATAAATAAACTTCCCAAAATCATTAAGACTTCCATACATCGTAAAATGAATATATTTGAGCCTATATCCATTGCGTTCCCACACATTTTCCGATTTTGAGATTTCCTTCATTTTAAGCCCGCTGTCATGCGAAAACACATAAATCATCTTTTTAAATTCAGATTCATTTTTTATTGACAAAAACGACAATCTTTGAGTCAATGCCAATATTTGATTGTATTCTCCTATAATTCTTTCACGTTCTGACTTCTTCTCCTCCACTACATCTATAATCTTACTTTCCAGATTCCTTTTATTCTCAATCAAAATCTTTCTATTATTCAAAATCTCTTTATATTTCCCATACTTTTTGTTAATACTTATCAGCATAAAAACAACTCCAGCCACAAGTATCAATATCTTCAAATTTAATTTTATCATCTTATTTCTTCCTATATATCTTTATTCTATTAAAAAGTTTAATTACGCACTAAAACTTAAAAATTTCTGACTATTTGGCTTAAACTATTTAATATTTATCAATTTAAAATGGTTCAAGTACATACTCAAAAACCGTTGCAGTATCATTATCCTTCAAATACCCTAATTCAGAGCTTGGATATTTTCTCAAAATATTATTCTCAAATTTTTCAAAATTACTAAAATTCTCCATCTCCCCCTGTACAGTCCACTTTGTATTCTCATAATTAATTTTCGTATAACCAATACCATTTTTACTATTTTCAACCAAAAATTTTATAACCGAATAATATTCTCTCCTTTTTATCGCTCCATCAATTTCACGAAGTGTAGCAAGCTCCTTTGAATAATCTGGAATTTCCTCAGCCTTTTTCTTCAAATAATCCTTTTCTAGCGATTTTATCTCCTTCTGAATAATCTCATTTTCAACAGTTTTTTTCTCAAGTGGAATTGAATTATAAATCCAAAAATATGCAATGATACAAATTCCAGCAATAACAACATCAGAAAATTTTATATTTTTTACACTCTCTTTATCAAAAATTGCCGTTTTATTCACAAAATCAGGACTATCCGAAAGTTCAGCCCCTGTAAATATAACTTTTACATCATTTTCTCCACTTCCAACAACTTTCATATCTCCAAAATCAAAGTTTTCAACATCATCCACATCCTCAGTTTTAAGCTCAATTTTTTCTATTTCAGCAATTTTCTCATCCACAATTAAAATTCTAAGGCTATTTTCTTCCCCAATCTGCAAAATCTCTATTCTATCACTTTTATTCCCTGACTTTACACCATTGCTAAAAATCTCTTGATTATCGTTACTCTCTTCATTTATATCAATTTCCTCTATTTCACCAAAATTTCTATCAATATCTGAATTTTCAATAATTCCTGCTTCCTGGACACTTTCAAAATTTCCTATTACATTCTGAAAATTTTCTTCATTTCCAAAAAAATTATTTTCATTTTCAAAATTTTCATTCTGATTTATTTCAAAATTTCCGTCCCTATAGTAATTATAAACAGCCTCAAAATCTATTTTCAGCTCTGAAATTATCACAGAATATTTTTTCAGGCAATTTTTTACTTTATTAATCTCCCTTTTATCCAAATAAATATCTAAAAATTGATCTTCCAAATGATTTATAACCAATTTTCTATTCACAAAACTAATTTTTTTCTTAAAAATTTCCGAAATATCTTCCAAATTTATAGACTTTTTCTCTAACTTTTCAACATTATTTTCTTTTTTATGAGATTTTTCCACATTTTCTCCAAAATTACTAAATAAGAAATATGAAAAATGTAAAATTACAGTCGCTTTCGTATTTTTTTCAATCTGATTTTCCTCAAAAAACGATTCTAAAGCCATTTCAAGCTCCTGATTTTCAAAAAAATATATTTCTTCGTTAAAATATATATAAATTTTATTTTTACTTCTTATATATATTTTTATTTTTTCTTCCATCACTCCCCCTTTAATATTTTATCTTATTTCTAAATATTTCATTTTGAACAGTTCTATAAAAAAACTGATTCCACAACTCTCATTTCCACTTCCAGTGAACTTAATCTCCTAAACTCTACCTTTTCCTGAAACAATATCTCTTCATTCAAAATTTTCCTTGCAAAAACAACTTTCAATTCACTATAAACCTTATTTTCTTCAAGTGGTAAGTAATATTCATTATCACTACTGTCTCTTATTGACTTAACCTTATAATTCCCAACACTTTCAGTATCTTTTTCTAAAAAAATCAAATTTTTTATCTCAACAGCTTGCCCATCTTTTTTTACAGCACTATCAAAATATCGCTCTCTCCTATCTAACGAAACCGTATTCCCATCAAATAAAACCCCTTTATTCAAAATTCGTTCTACATTCTGATTTTCCTTCTGTACCAAAAATTTCTTCTCAACCTTATTTTCCTTTTGGCTTTTTAAAAATACCATTTCCTTTTTTTGTCGCACATAGTAAGCAAAATTAATTGAAAATGCTGAAATTATTGACAAAATTACCAAAACATAAACAAGGCTAGCCCCCTCATTTCTTTTTTTTATATTCTTATTTTCCCCCCAAAGTTTTATATTTTTCAATAACCTAAAATATCTATTCCCCATTATCCAAAACCTCAATTTAAATTTTCACAGCCCTAGCACTATCATTTTTATCACTATTTAACTTAATAATCAGTAATTCCCCCACTTTCTCAAACCTTGCCTCACGAAATTTTCCAACTTCAGCTCTACTTCCAAATTTTTTCAAATTTTCCGCATCAGAAATATACAATTTTCCTTTATCAAATTCAATTTTGTAAAATAGTTCATTCAATTTAAAAACTATTTGATTTTCTTTAACAAAAATGTTATTATTCTCTCCTTCATAAGAAAATCCTTGAATATCTCTATTCTTTATATCCAAAACAATTTTATCCATCGAAAAATACATTTTCTCATACATTTTCTGATTATCCTTCTTTGCCTTTTCCACAATAACCACACGTTTTAAGAACGCAGAAACTACGAATACAAGCACAGAAAATATAAACATACTTAATAATATTTCGACTAATAAATATCCTTCTCTTTTTTTCATTTATTTTCCTCCTACAAACTAATTTTTTAACTGCTTTCATCAATATTTGGAAAATAATAATCCTTTATTTTATCAATATTTATTTCAAAAATATATTCTTTCTCTCCAAACTCATTCATAAAATACCCATCCGCCTTTTTTATTTCCAAATTTATTTTATCTTCCTGAAACTTTCCCTTTTTATCTAGTTTTTGTTCCAATTTTTTCAAAAATTGATATTTTTTCTCAATTGCAAATCTATTATAAAAATCATCTACTTTTGAAATCTCATATTTTCCAATAAAATTTACAATTTCATTATATTTTTTTGCCTTTAATATTTCAGCCATATTTTCAATATTTACATTCTTTTCATTTAAATTATCGACTTTGATATCCGTTTTAAATGTATGTAAAAATAAATTTGCAACTGGTACAATGATAACTGTTACAAAAAACATCGAAATTAAACTCTCAATTAAAGTTTCTCCCCTATTCTTTCTCATATTTTCCCCAACTTTTATTTGCCAAAAATTTCAAAAATAACATAACTTATGATTATAAATGGTGCAAATGGAATATATTCATACTTTTTCCACTTTTTTAAAAATAAAAATAAAAAAGCAACTATTCCAGAAAAAATATACAAAATCATATAAAAATTTACAATCTTATCCACTCCCAAATATCCCAAAATACCACCAATCCCCATCATAAGTTTCACATCCCCAAAGCCTATCAGCATTTTTCCAAAATAATCTTCTAAAATATAAAGTACTATCATGGGCATTGAATAAGCACAAATTCCCAAATAATAACCTTCTAAATTGGTATTTTCAATTGCTAATATAAATCCTAATACAAGTAAAATAACAAAACTTTCTTCAGGAATAATCCTTTTTTTCAAATCAATCCAGATAATTCTAAAAAAAATACAATATTTCACAATTTCAAGCACAATATTCATTATTTCCTAATTTCTTCCCCTGCAAAAGCCTTACTTCCTGTAGATACTTTGGCAAAAACTTCTCCATTCTGATAAACTACATTTCCTTCAATGTTTCCAATCTTAAATTTTCCGTTGCTGTCCAGCCCAATTCCAAGTTTATTGAGATTTCCATGCTCTGTTAAAATATCCTGTAAGTTCTTAGGTGCATCTCCGCCATGATCAATGCTCCAAGAAGTTGTAGTATTATTAAGTTCCGCAACTGCTCCAATTATCTTGCTTCTATTCGCCTTATTCAAATACTTACCAACTTGTGGCACTGCAATTGCCGATATTATCGTAATAATCGCTACTACCAGTATTACCTCTACGAGCGTAAACCCTTTTTCCCTATCCTTTAATCCTTTGTTTTCCTCCCTTCTTTTCATTTTTTCAATTTTACTCTTTTCTTTTTTTGAAACCTTATCCATAATTACCCACCTCTTTTTATTAATTTTTATTTAATAATTTATACTATATTTTTAAATAAAAGTCAATATATAAATTAAAATATTTTAAAAATTAATTAATTTTTTTATAAATTTTAGTTTTTACACAAAAAAAGACTGTACCTAGAATTCATTTTCTAAGCCAGTCTTTTAACATTCATATATTACATTAATCTCTACCTATTATACTGATATCCTGAATATTCACAATGATTTCTTTCATCACAAATTTTTCTATTCCCTACAGTATTTGGTAACTCAACGCACCCAACAATAAATAATAGAAATGTTACTGTGATAATTAAAAATTTAATAATATTTTTCATAAAAATTCTCCTTTTTTATTTATAATATAATTAATAAGGTTTTTCACTACATTCTACAATTTCTCCACTTGAATCTCTTATACAATGTGGTCTTTTATCATAGCATTTATAATTACCAGATCTGTCATAATCACAAGTATGCCCTCTCAATTCTCTACCTCTATTGTATTTTGCCCATTCCTTTGGACTAAAAAGTTCACACGAAGCCACACTCAACATTAAAGAACCTAAGAACAACACTCTGAGTAAATTTTTCATACCAATTCCTCCTAAAGCTTATAAAATTTTTATATTTTTCTTTTATTATAGTATAACTTATATTTTTGATATTCTTGTTTCAATTTCCTTATCCATTTTTTTTTTTGATTAGAAATTCATTATAAAAAAAGACTGTACCTAGAAATTTACTTCCAAGTCAGTCTTTTTAACGCTTTTCTTATTTTTAAAATTTTAATTTTTTATATTTTCAAAACAAAGTTTTTCTAAAAGAAAAAGTATTTATTAGTCTATTAAATCTGATAAATTTTCAACATTTTCTATATTAATAACTTCAATTTCCTTATTAATTTTTTTAATTAGTCCTGCTAGTACTTTTCCAGGTCCAATTTCATAGATTTTTGTAACTCCATTTTCAGCCAGTTTATTTATTGTGTCTACCCATTTTACTGGTCCGAATGTTTGATTATATAGTTCATTTTGTATTTCATCAGCAGAATTTAAAATATTTGCTGTGGTATTTGCAATAATCGGAGTTGCTGGATTATTCCAAGTGTAATTTTCAAATTCTTTTTTTAAAATTTCTGCAACAGGTTTCATTAATGATGAATGGAAAGGTCCTGAAACTGCTAGTGGCAATGCTCTTCTTGCTCCTTTTTCCTTAAACAGTTCAAGATTTTTTTCAATTACTTCTTTCTCTCCAGCAATAACTGTCTGTTTTGGCTCATTATAGTTTACTGCCTCCACAATTCCATCAATTTCACCACATATGTTTTCTACATCTTCTGCACTAAGCCCTAATA
>CAUQGN010000016.1:0-43147 GCA_963517565.1 uncultured Leptotrichia sp.
CAATATCTCCATAATTCTTAACTATTCCTCCAGCAATAACAATTCCAGCACCGCCAGCAGATTCAATGTGGATTTTACCAGTATTTGTGAATTCAGAATCTTTTCCTACAACTACACCGATTGCGTCTTTTGGAGTTCCAACAGTAGTTATTGTACCGCTGTTTGTACCTTTAGAACCATTTGCCAAGTACATTCCGATACCGCCATCCTTAGTGATGTTGATAGTTCCTTTATTTTCTAAAGTATTTCCGTTCATTCCTGCCATACCGATTGAATCTTTACCGATTTCTATAATTCCGTTGTTTATCATTTTTGCATTTGGATTATCACTGTACATTCCCATGCTTGGGTTGTTTCTGTCAGATGAATCACCTATTCTGATTTTTCCAGTAGAACCAAAATATTTTTGATTTTCTACATTATAGGCACCATCTCCGCCAGCATAGATTCCGATTGACTTATCTCCGTAAAGATTGATTTCCCCGACACTTCCAATTACATCTTGTGGAGTATCTGAAGCTGCAGGGTCTTTCTTCTGGTTACGGACATTTGCCCACATTCCTATTACATTGCCTGCTGTACTTTCAATTTTTCCATTATTTAAATTTGTAATAAACCCTTTGTTGTCAAAGTAAGGCTTGTCCATATACATTCCTGTTGAATTTTCCCCAAGGAGAATATCTCCATCGTTTCTTGCAGAGTTGTGCGGAATAGGAGCAGAAGGTCCAAGTAGTCCATAGTCAAATTCAGATTCTGCACTCCAGTAAACCGCAACAGAGTTTTTACCAACAGAAATTTTTCCACGGTTATCAAAGTTTGACGCAGTACCGTATGCTCCGATTGAATTGCTACCTTTCATATCGATAGTACCACGGTTATAGTTCATATCGTTTGGAACAAATTCATATTCAAATCCATACAATCCTTTAATTCCAATTTGATTGTCTTTTGTTCCAGTAATTGTTTTACCAGAATTAATAGTGAAAGTAGAATTTGTAACATCTACTTTATTATACAAGTCGTTAGGATCGTCCAAATTTACATCCTTGTCTACAAAAAGTCTGGAATTATCAAATTTAACTAATTTATAGCCAGTACCATTAATTGTTGGTCTTTGATTTGCAGGAATTTTGGCAAGAAGATTTGAAACATCAGTTTTAGACAATTCTACTTCAACACCTTTAAGTACGAACAAATATGAATTAGGCTCCATATTGAATGTCAATTTATCAGCATTATTTATAAGTTTTGTAAAATAATGCTTAACGGCTTCCTGAGGATCTGTAAAAAAGTGTGTGTTTCCGCTGTAAACGCTATTTCCTTCAAAAAATGCCATTGCTCCTCCACCTGCTTTTACATCCATTGTTGTTGGAACAGCTATAGTAAGCGGTTTTGTGGCCGAACGATTCAAGTAAAATCCAACTTCCCTATCTTTAACTTCATAATGATTTCTACTGGCAGTTTTAGGTGCGTCCAGTTTTTCTCCAGCAATACTATATGCGAAAATGTCTAATTTTGAATTAGGAATCGCACTAAGATTTATTTTTGGAAATCTTGCATTCGTGCTTATTGACGGTATCGACGGATTGGGACCTGCTGGGTTAGATGGAGCGCCTGGAAAAATTGGTGAAGATGGATTTGAAACTGTCGGATTTCCAGAACCTTTACCATTTCCACCTCCGCTATTTCTGCTAGTTCCACCAATTCCTGTTTTTAATCCACCTTTACCATTATTACTTGTACAACTTAGTAAAGCAAGCAATGATATTGCAAGCAGCATTAATTTTTTATTTTTTTTCATAATAATCCTCTCCTTTAAAGAATTTATATACTAAAATTTTATAACAGTAAATTAAATTCTGTTATTTTATATATTCTAATTATAACTCGTATTTTCGAAAAAGTCAATAGATTATTATACAAAATTTTAAAGTAAATGTTTTTCTGTTTTAAATCTGTTTGAAAATTATTGAAGCTGGTATCTTTCTATATTTGATTTTTTTTCATTTTAAGTATATAATGTAAAATAAAAAAATAGGAGAAAAAATGAAAATATATACTGCCCCAATGGCTGGTACTACAGATTATTCCTTTAGAAAGATACTTGAAAAATTTGAGCCAAATTTTTTGTTCACAGAAATGGTAAATGCTAATTTACTGAATCGTGAGGATAATACTACAATAAATGAACTTTTAAAGTGTGATGATAAACAACGAACTGGAACACAAATTTTTGGCGGAGATAAGGAAGAATTGATTTCAGGAATTTTAAAACTGAAAAATTTGGGATTTAGAAAAATTAATATAAATATGGGATGTCCACAGCCTAAGATTATAAAAAACGGAGCAGGTTCAGCACTTCTTGAAAACTATAACTTAGTTGATCAGGTTCTTTTTGAAACACAAAATATTGGTGCTGAAATTTCTATAAAAATACGTGTTGGCTATAAAGATTTTAACAATCCTGAAATTTTTTTGAATTTGGCAAATAAGCATAATCTTGACTTTATCTGTGTGCATGGACGGACTCAAAAACAAATGTATTCTGGAACTGCCAACTGGGAAATTGTTGAAAAACTAAGTAAAATGCCAAGGAATATAGATTTTTTTGGAAACGGCGATTTATTTGAACCTTTCGAAATACAGCAAAAAATAGCTTCCTGCAATCTTGACGGCATAATACTTTCACGAGGCATAATCGGTAATCCTTGGCTAATTCCACAAACAAGGGAATTTCTGAATATTGGTAAAATAAATACAATTCAAACTTTTGATGAAACAAAATCGATTGTGTTGGAACATTTGCAAAATATTGTGAAACATAAAGGCGAAATGAAGGCTGTGCTTGAAATAAACAAATTTTTACGTCCATATTTTCAAAAATTTTGGGACAAAAATTTAAATAGAGATACTGAAATTGCATTAATTGAAAACTTTTATGATGAAAATTTAAAAAGTAAAATTGATAAAATTATTTTGGAAAAAGAAATTATGAAAAAGATAAAAATGATTGAAATGTTGTAAATAAAGTTTTAAATAAGTTTTTTTATTGAAATTCTTAATAAAAAAGGGTATAATCACAGTTGAGAATTAACTGTGATTTTTTTGAAGGAGAGTGCAAGAAATGATTATTACAAATGTGAACGATGAAGTTCAGAATAAAAGTCTGCCAAAAGACATTCAATTTTGTATTGAATTTGTGAAAAAAAATGAAAACAAAATTTTATCGCTTGTAAACGGAAGTTACGATGTTGGTTATAATGATATCAAAATGAACCTCGGAAAATATTTTACAAAAAAAGAAAATGAAAAATTTTGGGAAAGCCACAAAAAATATTTGGATGTACAGATTATGATTAATGGAACTGAAAAAGTTTCAGTTGGGGATATGAGAAATATGGATATTAAAAGTTTTGATGCTGAGAAAGATTTAGTAATTCTGGATGGTGAAAAAGCATTCGACATAATTATGACAACTGGAGATGTTCTTGTATTTTTCCCAAACGATGTTCACAAGCCTGAACTTAATGTTTCTGAAAATGATAATTCCGGAAATATAAGAAAAATTGTTACAAAAGTTGTTTTTAAAATTGAAATTGACAAAATGAATATTTAAAATAAAACTTTATAACTAAAGAAAATAATAAAAAAGGAGTTTAAAGATGTATTTTCCAGAGCCACTGAAACAAGGAGATAAAGTGTTTTTAGTTTGCACTTCTTCGCCTATTTTTGCAGAAGATATTGAAAAATGTAAGGAAACTGTGAAAAACTTAGGTTTTGAGCCAGTCTTAGGGGAAAGCCTTTTTGAGAATATTGGAGGCTATATGGCGGGAACGCCTGAAATTAGGGTAAAAGATTTGCACAGGGCTTTTTCTGATGATGAAATTAAAGGAATTTTTTGTGTAAAGGGCGGATTTAGCGCTTCGCAACTTTTGGATAAGCTGGACTACGAATTGATAAAGAAAAATCCTAAAGTTTTTGTGGGTTATAGCGATGTTACAAATTTGAGCATTGCTTTCAATCAAAAGTGTAATTTGGGAGTTTTTCACGGTCCTATGATAAAGTCGAATATGTTTAATGATTTTAATGAGTTTACAAAAAAATCTTTTTTTAATGCCTTGGATAAGAAAAAAGGTGAAAAATGGTTATTTAAAAATCCAATAGATGAAAAAAATGGAACAGAAAAAGAAACTTCACTTCTGTATAAGAAAGATTTTGAAAATAAAAAAATAAACGGTGAATTAACTGGCGGAAATCTTTCAATAATTGTTACAACTTTAGGAACAGATTATGAAATTGATACAAAGGGAAAAATATTTTTTATTGAGGAAATCGAAGAAGAAATCAGCAGAATTGACAGAATGATGACACATTTGAAATATGCTGGAAAATTTGAAGAATGTAATGCGGTTTTGTTAGGTAATTTTGCGGGCTGTGAGAATACTTATGGGAAAAATTATGAGTTAATGGACTTTTTAAAAGATTTTTTCAAGGATTATGAAAAGCCTGTAATTTATGAACTTGAAAGTGGACATGAAAAGCCTGACTTGGTAACAATGCCGATGGGAGCAAAATGTACTTTGAAGATTAATGAAAATATAAATGAAATTTATTTTGAAAAATAGAAGTACAGAAAACAGTATAAATAAATTTACTTAGAAAGAAGGAAAAATCAATGTTTTTTGATATGCATGCAGATGTGTGGACAGATAATTTCTGGGAATATCAGAAGGGAAATAAAGATGTTATCAGAAATAAATACAAGGAAAAATTTTTAAAAGGAGGGCTTTCTGGAGGAATTTTTGTTATTTATTTGAATGTGAATGAAGTGGAGAACGCTGAAGAATATTTTTTTGCAGATTTACGAGCAATGACTGAGGAATTATACCACGCAAGAGATTTGATAAAGGTTATAAAAGAGCCATCTGATTTTAAAATTTTTGAAAATTGGGAAAATGTTAAGGAAGAAGATAAAAAGTTTGGAGTTATGCTTGGGATAGAGGGGCTTCCAGGGATTGGGGATAAACTTGACTATATTTATTTATTAAATCAGCTTGGTGTGAGACATATTGGAATGACTTGGAATGAAACAAACGCTTTTGCAACAGGGCAGAGCGGAGATAAAAACAGGGGATTGACTTCACTTGGAATTGATGCTGTGAGAATAATCAATGAATTGGGAATCCTGCTTGATGTTTCGCATGCCAACGATAAAACATTCTGGGATATTGCAAAACATTCTAAAAAGCCTTTTTTTGCTTCACATTCTAATGCCAGAAGCCTTTGTCCGTCAATGAGGAACTTGACTGATGACCAAATTTTGTGTATTGGTGAGCGAGGAGGAATGGTCGGAATGAACAGTTACTATAATTTTGTCAGTCAAAATGAAAATGAGAAAAATCTAGAAATGCTTTTGAATCATTTAGAGTATGTAGCTGAAAAAATTGGACTGGATAAAGTCGGATTTGGACTTGACTTTGCAGAATACTATACTCCAGAAGGAGAAGAGGCTGATGGACTTCTTGGTCTTCACGATGTTACAGAGTTAGACAATGTGAAGAAAGCATTGAAAAAAAGAGGATATTCCGAAAATGAGATTGAGATGGTAACTTATAAAAATTTTATTGACTTTTTTGGAAGAGTGAGAAATTTTAAATAAAAAATAATAGCAAAAGTTAGAAAAGAAAGGAATTTAATAAATGAACAATAAAAGAAAACCAATTATAGGAATTACTACTTCGCTGGAATTAAACCCGAACAGACTAAATGATCATAAAACGATAATTTCTGTGGATTACAGCAAGGCGGTTATAAATGCTGGAGGAATACCATTTATTTTGCCAATAACAGAAAATATGGAAGTTATAAGGGAACAAATTCAGCATTTAGATGGTCTTTTACTTTCTGGAGGAGGAGATCCTGATCCGATTTTATATGGAGAGGACTGTCTACAGGAAGTTGGGAGCATTACGCCAGAGCGGGATAAATTCGAACTTACAATTTTGGATGAGTTTATGAAAACTGGAAAGCCTATCTTTGGAATTTGCCGTGGATTACAAATTGCAAATATCTATTTTGGAGGAAGTTTATATCAAGATGTAAAATATATAGACACAACTGTCAATCACATGCAAAAGTGGCTTCCTGACTTGCCTACGCACGATATAAATATTGAAAAGGACAACATTTTGTTTGATATTTTTGGAGAAAAAACAAGAATTAATTCTTATCATCATCAAATGATAAAAGATTTGGGAAATGACTTGACTTATATTGCAAAAGCAAATGATGGGATAATAGAAGCTTTTCAAAATAAAAATCATAGATTCTTTTACGCAGTACAATGGCATCCTGAAATGATGGCAGTTCGTGGCAATGAGAAAATGCAGAAGATTTTTGATAAATTTATTGAAAGTTGTAATAGTTAACTTCTATAAAAAACAAAAGCTGGCTAAATGTCAGCTTTTTCTCTTATAGTTAAAATTTTCTCGCTTTTATAAAGTATAAGTTAAAAGTGTGGATTTATTTCAGGATTTTCAATTTGAACTGTCACATGCTCTATTCCGTATTCACTTTTTAAAAGTTTTACTACATCATTTACAATCTCGTAATCATTTACACCATCATACTCATCAAGTAAAATATGGAATGAGATACTTATATTTTCTTCAGAAATATTCCATAAATGAAATTCATGAATATCCTTTATTTTATCAATTGTCAAAATTTTAGCATGAATTTCGTCAATGTCTAAATCGCTGGGAACAGCTTCCATTAAAATAAAAAACGCCTCTTTTGCAATTTTTAGTCCACCAGTAAAAATAACAACGCTTATAATCACACTTATTATTATGTCAAAAATAACAAGGTTAGTTAATTTCAAAATAATCGCAGCAATTATTACTCCAACAGAATTTAATGTGTCACCTAAAAAATGCCATAATGCACTTTTTACATTAAGATTATTTTCTTTTTTCAAACTTTTCATAAGTACAAACATAAGTATTATATTAACCAAAAGTCCGATTACTGCAATTGTAAACATTGTAAAAAAATCAACATGTTCTGGATTAAAAAGCCGTTTTACAGCCTCAATAACTATTCCAACTGAAATTATCATAAGAGCCAGCCCGTTTATGAATGCAGAAATTATCTCAATTCTCAAAAATCCGTAAGTAAAATTCTTGTTTGGCTTTTTGGCTGAATAAAATACTGCTATAATGCTGAACAAAAGTGCAACAACATCCGAAAACATATGAAATGAATCTGAAATAAGCGCAAGTGAACCACTAAATATTCCACCAAATAATTCAACTAAAGCAAAAAATAATGTCAATAAAATTGAAGTTATCAAAGTTTTCTTTGATTGTGCCTGATATTTATAATGCTTTATATGATGGTACTTAAAATCAATTCTTTCTTTATTCATCTTATCTTTCCTTCTTTCCTCTAAAAATATTTAATCTATTTTAATTATATAATAGGAGTTTTTTTATTTCAACAACATAATTTTATTTTATAGTAAAACTGTTTTGAAATCTTAAAATTATTTTTAATACTGTTGCAGATTACAATTTTGTATGGTAAACTTTTGTTAGAAATAATAATTAAAATGGATTCAAATTATGCTTTTATAACATAAAAGTCAAGTAATAAAATTAATATAAAGGAGAAATAAAAAATGTCAAATATATTTGAAAAAAAAGTCAGAATAAACGAATTGACAAACTTAAGAAAAGAACTTATGCAACAAGGAAATGTTGTGGAAGAGGTTAAAGTATTAAAGGAATTAGCAGTACTTACACAAGAGGTCTTTGGTGAGGAAAGTGATGAAAATATTAAAATTTTGAATGAAGTTGGGGGGACTCTTAAATATGTTGGGGAGTTTGACACGGCAAAAGATGCCTTGTTGAAAGCACAAAGCTTTATTGAAAAAAAGTACGGCAAAGACAGTATTCCTTATGCGACTTGCAGCCTTAACCTAGCTGAAGTTTACAGATTTATGAAAAAGTATGATGACATAGAGAATATTTATCTTAATACTATGAAAATTTATGAAAGTAATAATTTGCAGAATGACTATGTTTATGCGAGCGTGTGTAATAATTTGGCTTTATTTTATCAGGAGCTTGAAAGATATGAGGAAGCGATTGAATTGCAGGAAAAAAGTCTGGAAGTATTGGAAAAAGTTGGAGAAAATCCTATTCAGTATGCAATTACGCTAAGTAATCTTGTACAGCCTTACTTAAAGATAAAAAATAAAGAAAAAGCAGAAGAATATTTGCAAAAATCACTAGAACTAATCGAAAAGGAAGTTGGAAAAACTCATAACTTGTATGCAGCAGTCCTTAACAATATGGCAACTTTTTATTTTGCAGAAAATGAATATGAAAAAGCATTGGAATTATTTGAGGAAAGTGCTGAAATTTGTGAAAAGACATTTGGTAAAGAAAGCAATAATTACAAAAATATTTTGGAAAATATTGAAGTTGTGAAGGAAAAAATGGTTTAGATGGAAGAAGGAGAAAAAATGGATTCAAATAAAATAAAAGGACTGGAACTTTCTAAAAAATATTTTGAAGAAGTTTATCTTCCAGTTATAAAAAATGAATTTCCAGAAGTTTTTGAAAAAATGGCGGCTGGACTTGCGGGGGAAGGTTCCGAGTGTTTTGGGTTCGATGATGAGATTTCGCAAGATCATGACTTTGGGCCGTCCTGCTGTATTTGGCTAAGTTCAGAAGATTATGAGAAATATGGACTAAATTTACAAAAAAGGCTTAATGAATTGCCAAAGGATTTTTTTGGATTCAGAGCGTTGAATGTAAGCGAGTTTGGAGATGGACGGCGTGGTGTCCTTAATATAGAAGACTGGTTTTTCAAGTTTTTAGGAGATGTGAAAGCACCTGATAACTTGTATGATTGGAGATTAATCCCAGAAGAATTGTTAGCAACGGCGGTTAATGGAGAAATTTTTATGGATAATTCAGGACAATTTACAAAAATTAGAAATGATTTGAAAAAATATTTTCCAGAAGATATACGGCTTAATAAAATTGCTACAAGATGTATGAAAATGGCACAATCTGGGCAGTATAACTATTTACGGTGCATGAAAAGGAATGAAATTGTGGCAGCAAGGTTGGCGGAAACAGAGTTCGTAAATGAGGCGATACATATGATTTTTTTATTAAATAAAAAATATAAACTTTTTTACAAATGGATGCCAAGAGCCTTAAAAAACTTGAAAATCTTGGGAGAAAAAACTTATTTTCTAATTGAAGAATTGGTAAAATTGCCAACTGGTGCAGTTAATCGAAAATTTCAAATTATTGAAGAAATAAGTGCCAATGTAATTTCAGAAATGAAAAATCAAGATATTGTTCCAAAACAATTAACAAGCGACTTTTTACAGAATTACGGGCCTTTTGTACAAAATAAAATTGAAGATGAGAAATTAAGGAACTGGAATCCTGCGATAGATTAAAATAAAAAACAATCAACAAAATTAAAGAATATTGGATTTTAAAATAGGAGAATTAAAAATGGAAAGAGAAATTAGTAAAAAAGAAAGTTTTATTCGGCAAATTTTGAAAAGGGAATGGGAATTTTTTCAAAATGTTCACCATACGGAAGGAAGAGCAGAATGTCAGGATAATCCGCAGGAATTTGAAATTATGAGAAGAAGCCAATGGGAAACATTGCCTGATGAAATTTTGGAAAGTTATTTAGAAGACTTGATTTTGGCAAAACATCGTGGTGAAAATATTGTTCAGGACAAATATGCCAGAATGATGAAATACAGTGTTCCAAAAGAATACGAGATAATCAAGGGTTATTTGCCTGAAATCTCGCCAGAAAAAGAAGAACTGGTACAAAAAATAGTAAAAATTTATTTACATTGGGAAGAAGAAATAATACAAAAATATCCAAAAGTTACAGCAAAAGGACGACCGCTTCATTCGGAATTTGACACGCCAAACCATACTTCAATTGAAACATATTTAAAAGGTGAATTGTCTTCATATTCAGTAAAAACATTGAAATTATATTACGAGTATATTCAGAGCTGTGTTGCAAATAAGGTCAACTTGGCAGAAAATAATTTGGAAAATATTGTACTGGAAAAAGGATACAGTTCTATTGAGGAAGCAGAAGAAAGTTTGTAGAAAAAGCCTTTTTAATTTTTGATTTTTTAATAAATTATCTTAATTAGCAAGGGGGTTGTCCCCCTTGTTGTTAAATAAATGAAACAATATTTTTTATTAAATTTATTTAATAATTATAATCTGTGTTCTTCCATTATTAATATCGTCTTATATTCTACCTCTGCTTCTCGTAAACCGTTGTCCATAGTCATTTTATAATATTTTTAACATTCTTGTAATCTTTTCCCTCTCTATTTTTTTATTATAAAAATTTTAAAACAATCTAAATATATTTACAAAATATAAAAACTATACTAAATTTTAAAATAGTATAATTTTTATTTTACACAATATTGTTATCTATTCATGCTGTTGTATTTTTTTACTAATTCATTAAATGACTTTATAACATTTTCTGGTGATCCTGTTTCATTTTCCAAGAAAAATTGATCTCGTAATGAAAATTCTGATATTGGTTTTTTCGTTTCAATTCTTTCTACAAGACTAGCCAAACTTGCTTTAAATCTATCAGCTTCATTTATAAAACTGCTTAATTGATAATCTTTGTAACCTTCTTTTTCCAACTGCTTTTCATCTTTTGCATATTTACTGAATTCTCCTACTGTATTAATCAATTTTTCCTGCAAAGCTTTAAATTTAGAAACATCTCCAGAAACGACATTTGCTCCATTCAATTTTTGTTTGTTAATTTCATTTAAAACTTCTTCTCCAACGCTTAAAATCATCATTCTGTTATATGCAATAACTCTTCCTTCTTTTTGAAGTTTTTTCGCTTCTTTTTCCCTTTGTTCAACTATTTTTTTATCCATTTCTGTTCTGAATAGCAAAACCGCCACATCGTATTTTTTTATAATCTCTAAAAGTTTTGTATGAAATTCTTGAGCTTTTTTATAATTATCACTCGTATAATCTTTTCCAGAATAGTAAGAATCCATATCTTCTGATAATGGCTTTAGTTCTTTAAATACTGCAAGCAAATTTTCTGAAGCCTTGTCAAGTTCTGCCATTTTAGGTTTTGCAGCAATCGCCTTCTCCAATTCTTTTATCATGCTTTTAACATCATAAAAATTTGCATTTACACTAACATCTGGTTTTTTAAATTGAGCTTCTGTTCCAACCTTTTCAAAATAAAAGCCAACTGTTTTTTCAAAATTAAGTAATTTATTATAAACTCCGACATACCAGTTATATTTTTGAATTTCATTAACTTGTTGATTAGTTCCTCCAGATTTCTTCAAGTCAAATCCTTTTTCCTTCCCCTTTCCTTTTTTTCCACATGAAACTACAAGTAACAATATCAGCAATATCGCTAGCACTTTTACTTTTTTCATCTCTATCAACTCTCTTTCTTCAATTTTTTTACAATTACAATTTTTTTATCTTTGAACATATGCTTTCTTCCGCAACTTCCATTTGTACCGAAATATCCTCTTCTTCATAATTAAAAACTCTCTCAATCCTATCTTTCAAAATTTTCAGATATTTTTTTCTGTATTCTTCATTCCGTTGCATTTTGTTGACTTCACATTCCCAAATAGTAATAACACTAATATCCAATTCAAAAAGCCTTTCACGAACCTCAATATCTCTCTCTACATTTCTTCTAAACTTCTTTTCCCAATATTCAGCATGCGTCTTAGGAAAAGTTGCAATTTTACAATTTTCATGCCTATGCCAAAAACATCCATTTACAAATATCGCAGTATTATATTTCAAAATAAAAATATCAGGTGTTCCCGGAAGCTGCGAATAATTAACCCTGTATCTATATCCCATTTTATAAAGCAATTTTCGAATATAAATCTCAGGTTTAGTGTTTTTAGATTTTATTCTTGCCATGTTCTGGCTTCTTGTGAGAAGTTTTTTCTTTTTCATTTTTTATTAAACCCTTAATTCTTCCCTATCCTCAACAATCTCATCCTTGTATCTATCCAAAATCGGATTAATCTCATTCTTCACAAAATCCTCAGTCTGCTGTCCAGCAAATCCAGTATAATTAGCAGAAACTAAGATTCCTTCCATATCTTCTGCTTTCAACCCTAATCTACCGTCTTTTATAATTCTGTCAATTAGTCTGTTAGGATTTCCATTCAATTTAATTTCCTTTGTTTCTTCCATCGAAAGTTCTCTTATAATTTCGTGAACTTCTTGTCTGTCCATTCCTTTTTTTACTGATTCCATAATGATGTTTTCGGTTGCCATAAATGGTAATTCCTTTTGAATATTTGCCTCAATTACTTTTGGATAAACGACAACTCCGTCCATAATGTTAAGCCAAATAATCAAAATTGCGTCTACTGCTAAAAATGCTTGCGGAATCGAAAGTCTTTTACTTGCAGAATCGTCCAATGTTCTTTCAAACCATTGTGTTGCAAATACCAATGCACCTGTTTGTGAGCTTGAAATCACGTATTTGGCAAGTGATGAAATTCTTTCACTTCTCATTGGATTTCTCTTGTAAGCCATCGCACTTGAACCAATTTGATTTTTTTCAAATGGCTCTTCTAATTCCTTCAAATGCTGAAGTAATCTAAAATCATTCGTAAATTTGTGAGAAGACTGAGCAATATTCGACAATAAATTCAAAATTTGTGCATCTACTTTTCTATCGTAAGTTTGCCCCGAAACGCCTTGTTTCTTAATAAATCCAGCTTTTTCTGTAACTAGTTCATCCAATTGTTTCACTTTTTCAAAATCTCCTTCAAACAGCTCCTTAAAACTAGCCTGTGTACCAGTAGTCCCTTTGACTCCTCTAAATCTCAAGTTTTCAAGTCTGAATTCCAGCTCTTCAAAATCAAGAAGCAAGGAATGAAGCCACAATGTCGCTCTTTTACCAACCGTTGTAAGCTGTGCCGCCTGAAAATGCGTAAATCCTAGAGTAGGCAAGTCTTTATATTCCAATGCAAAATCTCTCATTTTTTCAATCAAAGTAAGCATTCTTCTTTTAATAACTAAAAGTCCTTCCTTAATTTGAATCAAATCAGTATTATCCCCAACATACGCACTTGTCGCTCCCAAGTGAATGATTTTTCTTGCATTTTTCGCCTGTTCTCCATAAGTATGAACATGAGCCATCACATCGTGTCTCAATTTTTTCTCAAATTCTGCCGCAACTTCAAAATCCACATCATCCTTAAATTTTTTAAGTTCCTCAATCTGCTCATCTGTAATAAAATCAAGCCCAAGTTCCTTCTCAGCCTCCGCCAAATTTATCCACAACTTTCTCCAAGTTCTAAATTTAAACTCTGGTGAAAAAATATGCAACATTTCCTTACTCGAATATCTTTCCGCCAACGGATTTGAATATATACTCATATTTTCCATTTTCCTATTTCCTCCTACTTAATTTTATTATCTGTTTTTTCTATTGCTTTTTTTATATTTTCCGCTAATCTTCTTATTACTGGTACAACTACCGAATTACCAGCCTGCTTATACAAATGGCTCTGTGCCAAATTTTCTGGTAATTTAAAATCTTTTGGATAACCCTGAAACAAAAAACATTCTTTTGGGGTTAATTTTCTAATTCCATATTTTGTTAAAACCAATGGAACGTTATGTCCACCAGTTCCCATATTTGCTGTTAGTGTGGGGCATAAATTGGATTTATTTTCTCTTACATATTTTCTTCTCCATTGATAGATAGTATCTTTTTTAGTTATTTCTTTTTCCAGCTCGTCATAAAAAATATTTTTTTCTTTTCTATAATAATATTTTTCATCAACTTTTTTATCAAAATCAACAATATCTCCTATTTTTTTCTCTAATTTCAATGGCTTTATATCTTCAAAATTATCATAATCTTCTTTTTTACGAAAACCTATAATGTATATCCGCTCCCTGTTCTGTGGAACATTTCCATACTCACTTGCATTTAGAATTAATTTTTTTAATTGATAACTATAACTTTCTAAAGTTTCTTTTATAACTTTAAATGTATTGCCTTTATCATGCGTTGCTAAATTTTTTACATTTTCTATAAAAATTACTCTTGGCTTTTTGTCCTTTATAATTCTAGCTAACTGAAAAAAAATTTCTCCTCTCTCATCTTCAAAACCCTTTCTATATCCAGCTATTGAAAATGCTTGACATGGAAAACCGCCAACAATAATATCTGTATCGGGTATATCAACACTTTTCACATTATGTATATCATCTACAACTAGTTTTGAATCATTATTCTTTAAAAAGGTCTTTGCGGCATTTTTATCAATTTCATTTGAATAAATCACATTAAATCCAACTTGCTCAAATCCTAATTCTATTCCACCAACTCCACTAAAAAAACCTGCTACTTTCATTTCAGCTTCCCCTTTTTCTTCTTTATTTCAATTGTTTTTCTCAAAAAAATCTTCATAACTTCCTAGCTTACAAAAATCTAACATATATTTCCCATTTGCTGTCTTAGATAATTTTACACTATCAATTCCTATTTTATCTAAATCTTCTTTTTTTACTAATTTTTCATGAGGAATTTTTAAAATATCTCTCAATATCCATTTTCCTAATGCTTTATTTGGGTTACTCATTAAAGCTTTTCCATTTTGTTGTGCAATTTTCATGCTCAAAACTTTTCCATTCGGTAATTTTACATCAAAAGAATCTGTTTTGTTATCTTCTGTATTATATTCAAAAAATCCTTTTTTTACTTTATGAATCCAAGTTGGAAAATTTATATAAACTTCATCGGGATTTCTTTGCCTTCCACCAGCATTCCATTGATTTAATCCTGAACATTCTTCTACTTTTCCACTTCTTGGACTATACAGAGGTAAAACTATATAATCTACAATTTTATCTTTCATTTTTGTATTTTCAAAATAATTCTTCTGTTTCAGATTCAATAAATAATCGAATGGATTTTCAATTATTTTTACTTCAAAATCTAATATTTTTTTATTTAAAGATGTGTCAAATCTTTTTAATAGTGTATTTTTTGACAAACTAAAATTATATTCATGAATATTATCAGTAAAATGAATCGTACTATTTTTCTGATTTAAAATTTTAATTTTATTTATATCAATAAAATCCATATTTTCTTCATAAATGGCCATTTTATTTTTACTTCTTGTAATTAAATGATATATCACTTTATCTATATCACAAATTCTTTTTGTTGTTTCAATTCTATCATTTCTCATTTCTGATACTCGATAAATTAAATCTTTTCCATCTAACTTTTGCAACAAATAACTTTCTTTATTAAATTCTGCAACTTTTTGGAAAGTTTTTCCGTTACTTTGTAAAAATGTTTTTAGCCCTATTCCAATGCCATTTTTTCCAGCATCTATTGATATATCACTTCTTGAAAGATTATTTGCATCAAATGACATACAAAATATATTTTCCATTGCCCTATAATATAAAAACGGATTTTCGCTTTCTGAAAACAAATTAGATAACGACCCTGTTATTTTCAATAACTCAATATACTTTTCTTTATTTATTTTACTTTGCTTTTCAAAAAAAGAAGATTTCATACTACCTCATTCCTTCCCTTCCTTAAATTTTTCTATTTCACAACTTCTCCATTCCAATCTTTTATTCCACCAAAATCAATCACGTTTGTATAACCTTTTTCAATCAATTTTAATGCCGCTTCCCTGCTTCGTCTTCCACTTCTGCAATAAACCAAGATTAAAGCATCTTTATTTTTCAATTTTGCTTCTGCTTCATTTTCAATAGTTTCCAATGGAACAGAAATCGCGTTTGGAATATGCCCTTCGTTATATTCTTCCAAAGTTCTAACATCTACAACTATAACTTTTTGAGTTTCCATCATTTTTTTAGCTTCATCTGAAGTTATCTTTTTGTATTCTGCTTTTTTTCCAGCTTTCGCTTCTTTTGACATTGTTAAATCCTTTTTTTCATTTCCTGTTTTACTACAAGAAAATCCAAACACAGAAAATACTCCTATCATTGTCATCAACATTATTTTTCTTATTTTCATTTTATCTCTCCATTTCATTATTCAAATTTTTTATTTCATAATTTTTTCTCAAATTTAATATCTTGCTTTTCTTTTATAAAATTCTTATTCCTATCCAAAAGTCTTTTTCTGAATTCTAAAATCTTATCTTTTGAATTTACTTCATTTCTTAAACGATAGTTCATATGATCTTCAAATTTTTCAGTATTAAACGTAAAATTCGATGTTTTTCCTTTTGTTAATTCTGCCACTATAATGTTTTCTGTACTATATGCCAAATGAATTTTATATATTATTAAAAATATATTTTTATTTTTTCCTTTTACAATTTCTGTATCTTCAGGAATATAAAATTTATAATTCCCATTTTTATCTTTATAATCAAATTCATACAAAGAATTATCCAATATTCTTCGGATACTAGATTTTTTTTCTTCTTCATCAGAACGACAATGAGATATTCTATCACAAATTTCCTCTAAACTTTCTTCAATACTTTTTTCATCTACACCACCAGAAAAACTACAAAAACTTATCAAAAGAAACAATATCAACCTTTTGCTCATAATTTCCTCCAACTTCAAAAATTACTTCACAAACTCTCCCAAATCATATCTATAAATATTCTGACTTCTTTCAGGCCCTACTGAAATCATCGAGATTTTACATTTCAATTTTTTCTCAATGTATTCAATATATTTTTTACAATTTTCTGGCAAGTCTTCGTAATTTTTTATTTGTGTAATATCTTCTTTCCAGCCTTCTAATTCATCGTAAATTATTTTCAAGTCTTTAGATTTTCTTAAGTTTCCAGGATAAGAATGATAGACTTTTCCGTCAATTTCATAACCTACTGCCACTTTTATTTTTTCAAATCCTGTCAATACATCCAGTTTTGTCAATACAATGTCTGTCAATCCGTCGATTAACACCGCATATTTCCCAATTACCAAGTCAAGCCATCCACATCTTCTTGGACGCCCAGTTGTTGCTCCAAATTCGTGTCCCACTTTTCGTAAAGTTTCTCCGTCTTCGTTTTCTAACTCTGTTGGGAAAGGTCCTTCTCCCACTCTTGTTGTGTAGGCTTTCATAACTCCTAGCACTCTTGAGATTTTTGTTGGAGCGACTCCTGTTCCGACTGTTACTCCACCAGATGTTGGCGATGATGAAGTTACATAAGGATAAGTTCCGTAGTCAATGTCAAGCATTAACGCTTGAGCCCCTTCAAAAAGTACTACTTTTCCATCTTCAATTCCTTCATTGATTTCTACAACGGCATCTATTATTCTAAATTTTATTTTTTCAGCAAGTTTCATAAATTTTTCGTAAAGTTCTTCCAAATCAAAAGTTCCTTTACCGTATCTAGTCAGCATATCATTTTTTTCTTTTACGTTCCAAGTAAGTTTATCCCTAAATCTTTCAGGATCCAGTAAATCACCAATTCTAATTCCATTTCTTGCGATTTTATCAATGTAGCAAGGACCAATTCCTCTTTGAGTAGTACCAATTTTGTTTTCACCCATAGCTTCTTCCTTAGCCTTGTCAATCTCGATATGATAAGGCATTATTATGTGTGCTCTTTCGTCGATAAATAAATTATCCAGCTTTTTCCCTCTTTTTTCGAGCTCGTCAATTTCCGTCAATAATACTTCAATATCAACAACAACTCCAGCCCCAATTATACATTTTCCAGCCGAGTTAATAATTCCAGACGGCAATAAATGCAAAATAAATTTTTCATCATTTACAACGACAGTATGCCCAGCATTGTTACCACCTTGAAATCTAACTACATAATCCGCTTTTGGAGAGAGTACATCAATAATTTTACCTTTTCCTTCATCTCCCCACTGCGTTCCCACAATTACAAAAGTATTATTTTCCATATTTCATTCCTCCCAAATTTTTAGAATTTTCTTACTTTTTTAAAAACTGAACCGTAAAAACTAAAAATCTAACTTACTAAAATTTTATCTTTTTACTATTTATTTTACTATATTTGCTATTTTTTTTCAATTGATTTAAATCTTTTAATAAAATAATTTTCACAAAAAAATAGAAGTTATATTATTTGCCACAAATAACTCCTATTAATCAATTTCTATTTTATTTTTAGTAATTTACTTTCCCTCAAAGTAATCAAGCACTTCCAACAAATTATCAAATTTTTTATAAACTAATTTTTTAATTTCTTCTGTCGGTTTTAATTTATCTGGCACCATAATTGGAAATGTCCCAGCTGCATGAGCCGCTCTTATTCCATTGAATGAATCTTCAAATACAACTGTTTTTTCAGGAGATGTTCCAGCCTTTTCTGCTCCTATCAGAAAAACTTCAGGATCTGGCTTTCCATGAGTTACATCTTCTGCCGTAACAAAATGAGAAAAATATTTTTTTATATCCTTTCCTTTAGTCAAAGTTTCAGCCATATCCAAGTCCGATGAAGTTGCCAAAATCATCTGCTTATTATTTTTTTTCAAAAATTCAAGCAATTCTAATGCTCCTAATTTTAGAGGAACTTCACCTTTTTCAGCTTTTTCCATTATATGATCCTTAACTGTTCCCATTATTTCATCATACGGAAAATCTTGTCCCAATGCTTCTTTAAACAATATTCTTGCCTTATCATTTGTAACGCCCGTTGTTTTTTCCACAACATCTTTTGTAATTGTATATCCCATTTTCTCTGCAATTTCACGTCCATATTCCACATAAATAGTCTCTGTATCAAACAGCAAACCATCCATATCGAATAAAAATAGTTCAATTTCATCAAAAAATTTTTTTCCCATAATAAGTCTTCTCCTTAATTTTATTTTTCATTTTCAAGTATTGAAACAGAACGATGCGCAACAGAAGTTATCACTTCATTAAATTGAAGTATTCCGACACTTAAAAATATTGCTACAGCAAGATGTTCCCCTTCTCTTGCCAGCCCAATTTTCCCACCAACACTAAGCCCATTTATAATTGCTTCAATTTGGCTCATTGCCTCTCGCATTGCACCAATTACTGCACCATCGTGAGCATGCACATCCTGAATCAGATTATTTCGTTTTGCTGCTATTAATGCACTTTCAATAAATTTAAAACGAGATTGCGGCATCGCACCGCCGACATTTACAGCAGCCGTTCTTATCCCAATTTTTCTGTAGTCCTGCATCAATTTTTTTTCTTCATCTCGTGAAGATATGGCCATTTTTAATGCTGTTCTGCATATTTCGACACTTTTGTTATTTTCTTCCATTTTTGGAATCTCCTTAAAGATATAATTTTTATTTACTTTTCGTACTTTATCAGTAATTCCACAGCTTCTACATATCCTTCCTTACCTTTACCGTAAATCTGTGCAATGCAGGCAGGAGCTGTAACAGAAATTTTTCTAAATTCCTCTCTTTCGTGAATATTGCTCAAATGAACCTCCACAGTAGGAATAGATACAGATTTTATCGCATCCATAATTGCATAGCTGTAATGAGTATACGCTCCAGGATTTATTACAATCCCGTCAACTTTATTAAAATATGCTGACTGCAAAAAATCTATAATTTTTCCTTCAGAATTTGACTGCAATATCTCGATTTTTACATCTTCATTTTCAAATTTTTCTTTTATGTATTTACAAATGCTGTTATAGTCATCATTCCCATAAATACCTTTTTCCCTAATTCCGAGAAAATTTAGATTAGGCCCGTTTATAATTAATATTTTTTTCATTATTATTTTCCCATCCATCTTTTTATAAAATTTTCCCCTTTAATGCAGTAATTATCCTGTCGACAATTACATCTATATTATCATCATTTTTAATAATAATATCAGCATACCGCCTATACAGCTTTATTCTTTCATCATACAGTTTCTGAATATTATCAGGATTCTGTAAAAGAGGTCTATTCCTATGGTTTTCCCTCGAAATGTCGTCAATTGTTCTATTAAGAAATACAACAATTCCGTTTTCTTTCAAAATATCAATGTTTTCCTTCTTTTTAACAGCTCCACCGCCTGTCGAAATAATAATTCCCTCTTTTTCCGATAATTCCTTCAAATATTTTGTTTCAAGTTCTCTAAAATACTCTTCCCCTTCATTTGAAAAAATGTCTGAAATAATCCTATTTTCCTTTTCTTCTAAATATCTATCCACATCCAGAAGCGGATAATCAATTTTTTTTGACAGCCAGTACCCGATTGTACTTTTTCCACAGGCAGGCATCCCAATCAATACTATATTTTTCATATATTATCTACCTTTTTTCATAGAATTCTTAATTTTTACTTTCTAAAGTTATATTCTTTTAAATTGATTTTCCCCTTCCACATATTCATATCCAGCATCTGAAAATCTATCTAAAAGTTCTTTTTTATCAACACCATAATAATTTACAAGATCATCCAAATCTAAAAACTCATCACGCAACTTCATATTTACAAGACTATAAAGCAGCATTGTATCTTTAGTTTCAAAATTTATCATTCTTTGCTCCCTTTTTACAAAATTATTTTTACTTTCGACTCATCATTTTCATCAATATTTTCAATTATAACATTTTTACTTGCATCAGCAAATAAAGTATAATACTCATTTCCTCGTTTTTCTAGAAAATCTCCAATTCTAACATTTTCAGCCCCAAGATTTCCTACCACTTCATAAATTTCGTTATAAATCGTTTCCAAAAATCCAATGTCAAAAATAGTAAATAATTCAGGCTCATTGTCAATTCTTGAAAATGCCTTTTGCGGAACAATGAAATACAATGTTGATTCATATCCCATATTTATTCCAAAAATAGAGTATCCACGGTGTTCAAGCTCGTAATTTACAATTGAATATAAAATATCCACAAGCGATTCGTCATATTCCAGTTCTCTGGAACGAATGCTTTCCCAGTCTACATCAAGGCTGTCAGGATCTATCCCTTTTCTTTCCAGTAATTTTCTAAATCCATCAGTATAGCCTTTTGCCATAAATTCATAAAGATAACTGTTTGAATATTTTATCATATATTCATAATAAAACTCCGAAAAAGTATTTATTTTATTTTCATTTTCTTTATTACTCAAAAATTCATCTCCAAAATATTTTTTTATAGCTTCCTCAGGCTCAAATAAATATTCCCGTCTTGCATTCACATATTTTAAGAAATTATCACTATCCAGTACTTCAGCTGCAAAGTCATCAAGTTCGTTATAAATCGTTAAATCAATATGATTAGTTTTATCTTTTACATTCACGTATTTTCTGCTTTTTAATACAGGTGTTTCATTTCTTTCGGAATTTTCCATTTCGTAAATTTGATTGTTTTTCTTTTCTGCATTTTCAACATTTTCATTGTTATTTGTTTTTTTTTCGCTCATTTTGACTCCTTCCGATTTTTCACTTTTATTTATATTTTTTATTTTTTTTCAATTGACTGAATTATAAACTTAATATTTGAAAGATTTTCAAACTTTGCCAACCTTTTTAATTTATCCTTATTTTCGTATGATAATGAAGAAGTGTCCACATAATCATCAAACCATTTATCATAATTTCCATAAAGTTTTCTCAATTTTTTTAAACTTGCTTTCGCAGCAGTTGCTGCCTTTTTCTTTTCCTTTCCTTCATTTCCTCTTATATCCAGCAGCCTTTCCAACTTGTCATATTCTTCATTTACAATTGCCTGCATTCTGCCAGTTGACATTTTTTTATAATCTTCCTTTTGAATTTTATCTCCCGTGCTGTACAAATAGTCATAGATTGCATCTATATTCTCATCCATAGTTTTAGCATCTTTTTCAGCTTCAAGATAAGTATTCATGTTCAAATTAAATGTTTCCAGCAGCAAGTAATTATTAGTATAAGCATACGACTGAAATTCACCTGTATCAGCCAAAAAGGCTCCAAAGGCATTTTGTAAAAATTTTCGGTATTCCACGATATAATCACTATAATACGCATACATTGTCCTAAAATTAGATTTCCTATTTCCAGTAAGCCTTCCAAATTCCTTATCAAAATATGAACGATTTTCATTATATAAGTTTGTCATTACATCAGCATAGGCAGAATTTGCAACTGCAGTACCATTTTTTACTGCTGACGATGAATTAAAATATTTGTCAAAAATTCCTTTCTGCTTTTCATTTCCTGCTTCAATAATCTCCTTATTTGTCCGTGCAAAGCCAACACTTGAAAAAATAAGTATTCCTAGCATTATTTTTTTTAACATCAAATTTTCCTTTCTTCTCAACTTCGTTTTTTATTTGTATAATTTTTCTTCTAATCTTTTATGAATTTCTTTTATAATTTCTTTACTATATTCTTCATTATTCCAAATTTCTTCAGACTTTATTGCCTGTGAGATAAGCATTACAAGTCCATTTGCCACTTTTGAGCCTCTTAACTTGTATTTTCTCATAAGGACTGTTTCCTTTGGATTGTAAACAATATCTACTACTGCGTTTGCATTAATCAAGTTTTTTTCTTCAAGCGGGCAGTTATCAACCGCAGGATACATTCCAACTGGAGTACAGTTTACAATAAGCTCAATATCCCTAAGCCCTGCAATCGCTGAATAATGAATTAACCTGTCTTGCGTTCTCACATTAAAGGGGTCGTTTTCAATAATTGTAGCAAGATAAACATTTTCTGCGCCACTGTCAACCAGCCCATTGTAAATAGCTTTTGAAGCTCCTCCAGTTCCAAGCACAAGCACTTTTTTACCATTCACATCAATGTCATTTAATTCTAGCGTCTTCAAAAATCCAAAGTAATCAGAGTTATCTCCAATCAGTTTTCCATCCCTTAATGTTATCGTATTCACTGCCCCTATCTTCTTAGCAGTTTCTGATACTTCATCCAAATATTTAATAACTTCCAGTTTATACGGAATTGTAACATTAATCCCATTAAACTCACCATTTCTCACATTTTTCAGCAGTTCTTCAATTTCATCAATTTCTCTTTCAATCATTTTATAGCTAGCATTTTTCCCAGTCAGCTCAAAAAAAATCTCATGAATTTCCTTTGAATAGCTATGTCCCAATTTTTCCCCTAATAATCCATATTTTTCCATATTTTCCTCTTTTCCACATAATTAAACTTTCAAACTATCTAATTCTTCTGCTGTTAATTCCCGATATTCCCCCAATTTTAAATTTTCATCTAGCAAAAGATTTCCCATTTTCACACGCTTCAAATAAAGAACTTCATTATTAACAGCTTTAAACATCCTCTTCACCTGATGAAACTTCCCTTCAGAAATTGTTATATATGCCAAATATTCATTGTTTTCACTATTATTACAAATTATTTCGACTTTTGCGTTTTTGGTTATAAAATTTTCTTCTAATTTTATTCCATTTTCAAGCGTTTTTATGTACTCTTCAGTAAGAGGATTGGCAATTTTTACATAATATTTTTTATCTACATGCTTCTTTGGAGAAAGTAAATTATGCGACAAAATTCCATCATTTGTAAGCAACAGCAGACCTTCCGTATCAATATCCAGCCGTCCGACTGGAAAAATATCATAAGTTCTGTATTCATCGTTTAACAAGTCAATAACAGTTTTGTGATGATTATCTTCCGTTGCGGAAATCACTCCAGCGGGCTTATTCATCATAATGTAGACAAATGGCTTGTAACAAATAATGTTATCTTCATATTTTACAATATCTTTTTCTTCATCAATCTGAATTTTTCCATCTTTTACAAAAACATCATTAACACTTATTTTCTTATTTTTCAGTATTTCCTTGACTTCTTTCCTTGTTCCGATTCCTGAATTTGCCAAAAATTTGTCCAATCTCATTTCGCACTCAGACTCCTTCAAAATTAATCTTGTACCTAAAAATGTAAATAAACACATATTTTGAAACAAACAATACAACCTTTGCGTTTAATCTTAATTTATCACGTTTTTTATATTTTCAAATTATATAATTTGTAATTTCCCAAAATTTGTAAGTAATTTGATTTTTCTCTCATTTCCTCAAGTGCCATTTTTACATTCTCGTCAGCCATATTGCCTTCAAAATCAATATAAAAATAATATTCCCAAGGTTTATTCACCCTCGGACGTGATTTTAGATTTACCATATTCAGCCCATATTTATAAAATATCTGCAGTAACTCTATCAAAGCCCCTGATTCATTCTTTGCACTCGTTACAATGCTAATTTTATCGCTTCCGTCAATTACAATGCTCTCATTTGAAATCACAAAAAATCTTGTATAATTTTCCTCTTCGTTATTGATATTTTGTTTCAATAGTTCTAAATCGTACATTTCTTTTGTTTTCATATTTGCAATACAGGCGTTTTCCTTTTGGTTTTTTGACGCAATATATTTTCCGCTAATTGCAGTATTTGTCATTCGATTAAGATGCCATTCGTATTTTGATAAAAATTCTGAACATTGCATAAAAGCCTGTTCGTGAGAATAAACATTCTTTATATCTTCGATTTTACTTCCTTTCACACCAAGCAAGTTGTGTGAAATCTTATGTCTGACTTCTCCGATTATGTGGATATTTTTTGTATTTATCAAGTCAATGCTGTCCCGCACTTCTCCAACGATAGAATTTTCTATCGGCAATATTGCAAGATCAATTTGATTAGTATGTACAGTTTCTACTAAATCCTTGTGTGAATTAAAATGAAAGATATTTTTATTTTCTTCAATCTTGGAAAAATTTGAATTTTTGTTATTTTTGAGCAAGTTCATTAGTACTTCGTAAGCATAAGAACCTGGAACTCCAGTATATCCCAGTTTTTTATTTTCCAATTCCAAGTCATTCACATATTTAGTCGAAATCCCAATTTTAAACTTTTGGTACTCTTTGCTGGAATTCATTATATCCTTTAAAATAAGTTCGATATAATGGTTCAGCTCCTTATTTTTAACTCTTTCGAGATTCTTTTTAATAACTTCCTTTTCCCGTTCCTCATCAAAAATTTTCTTTCCAGTATTTTTTTTAAATTGTGCCACTTCCTGTACAATATACAGCCTTTCCTCAAGCAATTCTACAAGCTGTCTATCCAGTTTGTCTATTCTTTCTCGAATTTCTCCTAAATCCAAATTTTTATTTATATCCATTCATCATACCTTATTTCTTTTTTAATTTAATTATTAAACTAAAATTTCATTTATTATATTTATTGTTAATTTTCTTCAAAAAATAAAATTTTATAATATACTCGAACCCATTTAAAACCGAACTATTGAAAATTATATAAATTTAGGGTTTGAGTAAAATAGTCATAGCTTTTGAGTTCGGCTTTAAAGCAGTTTTACTATATTATAACATAACTTTTTTTATTTTTCTTTAGATAATATTAGAAATTAAATTATTTCACTTTCCAAAACATATTTTAACTGCTTCATTTCAATTTGTTTTTATACTTTATAGATTTGATTTCCTAGTATTTAAGAAATTTAATCAAGTAATTTTATTAAATTATACTAGAATCAAGAAGAAAAAGCAAGAATAGTTAATAAAATTAATACAAAAAGGGAATTACCCCTAATTTAAAAATAATTCCCTTTTTAATATAAAACTAGTCTTCTATATAATCTTGAATTTCAACTGGCTCAATATTCCAAATTTCTTTTGCATATTCGGCAATTGTTCTGTCTGAACTGAACTTACCTGCATTTGCAATATTTTTAAGAGCTTTTCTAGTCCATTCTCTTTTATCTTTGAAGGCATTTTGAAGCCTATCTTGAGCTTCTCTGTATGATGCGAAATCTTTTAATAGGAAATACACATCTGGACGAGAACCGTCTACTCCGTATAATAATGAATTTTGTAGTTCCCTGAAGATTCCTGTATGGTTATCATCATAAGTTCCATCACCTAACTGATCCACAACTTTTTTAAGTCCTTCCACGCTGTTATATTCGTCAAATGGATTGTATCCTCCATGTGCCTGATAATTTTCCACTTCCTGTGCAGAAAGTCCAAAGATAAATGCATTGTCAAGTCCAACTTCTTCAACGATTTCCACATTTGCTCCATCCATTGTTCCAATAGTTAATGCACCGTTTAGCATAAATTTCATATTACCAGTTCCAGATGCTTCTTTACTTGCTGTAGAAATTTGTTCTGATACATCTGCTGATGGGAATATTTTTTCTGCAAGTGAAACTCTATAGTTTTCAAGAAATACAACTTTGATTTTTCCGTTAATGTCGCTGTCGTTATTCACTTTTTCTGCAACAGCATTGATTAATTTGATAATTCCTTTTGCACGTCTGTATCCAGCAGCTGATTTTGCTCCAAAGATAAATGTTCTTGGCTCAACATCCAAATATGGATTTTCTTTTAATCTGTTGTACAAATCCATAATATGAAGTACATTTAAAAGCTGTCTTTTATACTCGTGCAGTCTCTTAACTTGAATATCAAAGATAGAATGAGGATTTACTTCGATTCCTGTAGTATCTTTTATATATTTAGCCAATTTTTCCTTATTATGTAACTTAATTTCAGCAATTCTGTTTAAAACATTGTCATCGTCCAAGTATTGCTCCAATTTTTTAAGTTCGTATAAGTCTGTAATCCACTTGTCTCCGATTAATTCTGTAATTAATGCTGCTAACTCAGGGTTTGCTTTTAATAGCCATCTTCTTTGAGTAATTCCATTTGTTTTGTTTAGGAATTTTTCAGGATACAATTCATTCCATTCTTTTAATTCACTGTTTTTAAGAATTTCTGTATGCAATGCCGCAACTCCGTTTACTTTGTGCGATCCTACGATTGCAAGCCATGCCATTCTAACTTGTCCATCTCCAATGATTGACATTTTATTGATTCTTTCCCAATCTCCTGGATATTTTTGCTGCAATTCTGCAATAAATCTTCTGTTAATTTCTTCAATAATTTGGTAAGCTCTTGGCAATAATGGCTGGAATAGTGAAATATCCCATTTTTCCAATGCTTCTGACAAGATTGTATGGTTTGTGTAAGCAAATACATTTTTACAAATATTCCAAGCTTCATCCCATCCTAATTTTTCCTTATCCAGAAAAATTCTCATCAATTCAGGAATTGCAACAACTGGATGTGTATCATTTAGCTGAATTGCCACTTTTTCTGCAAATTTTGAAAAATCATTTCCAAAAACTGATTTGTATCTTCTGATAATATCCTGTAATGAAGCTGATGTAAAGAAGAACTGCTGTTTTAATCTTAATTGTTTTCCATCTTTTTCAGTATCATTTGGATACAATACTCTTGAAATATCTTCTGCCTGAACTGCTTTTGCAGAAGCCTGTAAATAAGTCTGATCATTGAATAATTTTAGGTCAAACCCTTCAGGCGATCTTGCTTCCCACAATCTCAACGTATTTACAGTATCGTTTCCATAACCGATAACTGGCACATCATAAGGTACAGCATGAACTGTTTCCGTATTTACACGTTTAAAGTATTCTTTCCCAAATTCATCACGATGAACTTCAATTTGCCCGCCAAATTTTACTTCAAATACTCTGTCCATTCTTTTGATTGACCAAGGATCCCCATATTTTGTCCAGTCATCTGGATATTCCATTTGGAACCCATTTTCGATTTTTTGCTCAAACATTCCATATTTGTACCTAAGTCCATATCCATGTCCTGGCAATGCCAATGTGGCAAGTGAATCAAGAAAACATGCAGCAAGTCTTCCAAGCCCTCCGTTTCCAAGTCCTGCATCCATTTCACGATCTTCAATTTTGTTAATATCTACGCCTAATTCATTCAATGTTTCTTTTATAACGTCATTAATTTGCAGATTAATCAGATTATTTCCCATAAATCTTCCCATTAGGAATTCTGCTGAAAAATAGTACGTTTGTTTTACCTGTTTTTTAGCATAAGTTTTTTTAGTATTGTACCATTTTTCCATTGCGTAATCCAAAGCTACTTTTGAAATTGCATTATATAACTCAAATTCATGAGCTTCTTCAAGAGTTTTTCCATATTGCCTTCTCAGTTCCCTAAGAATACTGTCCTTTAATTCAGCTTTGTCAATTTTCATATTTCCTCCTAAATATTTTATTTTCACTTCACTTTACCACTTTTTTAGCATTATTTCAATACTTTTTATTAAAATTAATATCATTTAGCCATTATCTTAATTTTGTATATAAAATTTTTCTAAAGTCTATCTCATCGGAGCAACTGCTGTCAATTCCCACTTATGAATCCCCTCATCTTTTTTTGATGAATCATATCCAATGTAAACATTTTTTATCCTTTTGTTTACTGGATAGAGTTTGTATCTGTACATCAACGGAACTTCTGCTGCTTGTCCAATATAGTATTTTTGCCAGTTTTTATATGCTTCCACTTTATAATTTGGAACTGTTAATGATTTTTCTCCTAATATTTCACCTATTAGCCTATCATTTTCTTCTGATGCAAAACGAGAAAAGTTAAGCTGGGATTTTCTTCCTGCTGATCCAGTTGGATCTAGGCTTGTTCCAACTCCCCATGCTCCAAAGAATACATCTATATCTTTAGAATCTCCCTGCACTTTTTCGTAAAAATTCTGGAAAGCAAGCAATCTTCCTGATGTAAGAACAGCTTTTATCCCTATTTTTTCCCAGCTTTGAATATAGTTTTGAGCAAGTGGTTCTGCTACATCTCCACCAGCCATAAATGCCATCTTTATTTCAAAGGGCTTTCCATGTTTATCTTCACGGATTCCGTCGCCATTTACGTCCTTGTACCCTGCTTCATCCAGTAGTTGTTTTGCTTTTTCGGGACTATACGGATAGCCTTGCAGGTCCTTTGGAAAATATTTCTTGAAAACAGGAGGAATTGATGAAGTTGCTTCCTGCCTTAACCCAAAATAAAACGCATGTGCTATTTCCTCAACATTTATCGCATGCACAAGGGCTTGACGTAATCTTAAATCCGACATCTTGGCATTCGGATCTGTCACATTTTCTCCTTTTGCTTTATCATAATGCCCCAATTTAAAGGCCAAATATGAATAATACAAATCCTGTTGTCCTAATGTTTCTATATTTTTAAAATCCTTGTAGTTATTGTAAAGAGAATCAGGCATGCTCATTACAAAATCATATTTCCCAGCTTTTAATGCCGCCACTATAGATTGTGAATTTACTACTTGCACTATTGCCTTTTCAATTTTCGGCTTTCCTTTGTAATAATAAGGATTTGCTGTAAATTCTAGACTTTCTCCACGTGAAACTTTTGTTAAATTATATGGTCCCAATGTTACTGGTTTCATTCTAATTTTATCCGATGAAATCAATTCTTTTATTGGAATTCCTTTTAAATAGTGTTTTGGCAATGCATTTCCAACTAATCCGTTTGCAACTGTATAAATGCTTTGTCCTAGTTGTAAAAAAGAAATTTCCACCGTTTTATTATCTATTTTTTTTATACCTGAAATATTTGAGGCTTTTCCATCGTGATATTCCTTCATTCCAACAATTTTTTGACTTTCTTCAGTATATCGCACCCCTGTATAATCTTTATGCCCTACAATTTCATAAGGTAAAATAATGTCATCAGCAGTTAAAGGCTGTCCGTCAGACCATTTTATGCCATCTTTTATTTTTATTGTTGCTTTTTTATTTTTTGCATCAACTGTAAGAGTTGCAGGTCCTTTATCTGTTATTTCAAAATTTTCATCCACTTCAAATATACCCGAGCTTAAAAACATTGAAATAATCTCACCATCATAACCATCTGAATAGAATGTCTCATTAAAGACTCCAACCAATGGATCATCCTTTACTATCGCCACTTGTAAAGTTCCGCCTTGCACTGCAGGCTCATTGTTTGATGTTTTTTCTGGAAATAGTGATAAATTTAGTTTTGCACCTGGCATTTCACTTCTCTTTTTACCAGGACTACATGAAACTACGAATATCAATACAAGAAGCGTGATTATTAATTTCCATTTTTTCATACTGTTCTCCTTTTTTATTTTATCCTCTTCTCTGTTTTGCGTCAGCCGCCCTGTTTAAAGCCTGTCCGACATAATTAATACATAGCATCATAATTAAAATCAATATTGATGCTGGAAGCCAAATCCATAATTTTGTTGACAATACTTCCGGATCTGCTGCATAACCAACCAAAGTCCCAAGGCTCGGAGTAGAAAGCGGTAATCCAAAACCAAGAAAACTAAGCCCTGTTTCAATTCCAATATTTCCAGCAAATCCTAATGTCAATTCCACAATTATAATTGAATTCAAGTTAGGCAGTATTTCCCTGAAAATTATCGTAAAATCCTTTGTTCCCATAGTCTTTGAAGCCAAAATATAATCTTTCTGACTCTCCGCAAGTGCCTTACTTCTAATCAGCCTTGCTGCTCCAACCCAGTAAAATGCACTCATTATCAGCACAAAAGTCGCTATCGTATACTTTGGAACAATAGTAACAAACACAATAATTATCATAAGTGTAGGCAAAATAGTAATAAAATCAATAACCCTCATAATTACATTATCCACCCATTTTCCATAATATCCTGCAATCAAACCAAAAAATATCCCAATTCCTGATGTCAGAATTGTTATTGTAAAGCCAATAATAATCGAGTTTCTAGCACCTAGTATCAGTTGCCCTAAAATTGAACGCCCACCAGAATCAGAACCTAGCCAAAATCCCTCTTTCATAGGAATGGCATATTTATCCAGAAGGCTTATTTTCATAATTTCATCCTGATTTGCAAAAAGTGATCCAATAAAAATTATTCCAAAAAGAATTACAAGAATAATAAGTGAAGCAAGTGCCAATTTATCTTTCAAAATCTCCCTCACAATAACACTTATTCCAGTCGGCTTGCTGCTTTTCTTAATTTCATCCAAATTTTCTGCTTTTTCGTTATTTTCCTTTAAAATTTCATTATTAGACATTTTTTCACCACCTACTCTATTCTAATTCTAGGATCAACAATGCTAAGAATGATGTCTGAAAGCAAACTTCCAAGCAATGTTAAAAATCCAAACAGCAGTATTAATGCTGTAACAACGCTGTAATCCCGTGTTATAATTGAATTTACAAATAGTCCTCCCATTCCAGGATAACTGAATATTTTTTCAATAAAAATTGAACCTCCCAGAAGCCCTGTTATAGAATATCCAAAAAACGCTGCAATTGGTAAAATCGAATTTCTAAAAATGTGTCTTGAATAAACTTTATTTTCAGGCACCCCCTTACTTTTCGCCGTTTTTACATAATCCAGATTCTTAGCATCAATTACTTCATTTCTCAAATACTGCACAATCCAAGTTGTTCCCAGCAATGCATACGTAATTGCAGGCAATATAATGTGATAAACCCTGTCCAAAATATGCCCAAAAGTATCAGTATGAAGTCCAGCCGTCACAGATCCAGTTGTCGGAAACCATCCAAGCGTATATCCAAAAAACCAAATCATTATAAGCGAAAGCACAAAAGTCGGAATCGCATAGCTTACATAATTATAAAATGTGACAAATTTATCGAGAAATGAGTTCTGATAACGTCCAGCAAGCATTCCAAGCGGTATTGCAATACAATATGTCAAAATAAGGCTAAGCAGCGACAAAATAAAAGTGTTTACTGCACGTTCCCCAATAAGTGTCTTTACAGGAACATTATAAGTGTAGCTCATTCCCAAATTTCCAGAAGCGGCATTTTTTAGCCATCTTACATACTGAATATGCCAAGGATCCAGCAATCCTGCCTTTCTTCGTAATTCTTCAAGTGTCGCAGGATCAGTCTGTGGCGTAATCAACCCAGTAAACGGATCTCCCGGCATAAGTTTTGCCAGAACAAAGATTAATAGACTAAGTATAAATAATTGCGGTATCATAACCAGAATTCTTCGTAAAACTGTTTTCCACATTGATTATTTCCCCCCTTTTCCGTTATTTTGCATTATTTCATCTTTAAGAGCAACAAAATGGGTATCTGTTAATTTTTTTAAATCAAAGACACGTCCATTTTCATCATAATATTTTTTTTCATTTTTCAAATATTCCTTTTCAATTTCTAACCGCCTTTTTTTATTCTCCAGCCTTTTTTCAGGATGTACTTCTGGAATTGCGGCAATTAACCGTTTTGTGTAAAAATGTTCAGGATTTTTATAAATATCATTTTTTGTCCCAGTTTCCACAAACCTTCCACGATACATTATAAACATATAATCGCACATATGCTTTACAACTCCCAAATCGTGAGAAATAAAGAGATAACTTAACCCAAACTGCTCCTGAATGTCCTTCATATAATTCAAAACTTGTGCCTGAACCGATAAATCAAGTGCCGACACAGGCTCATCTGCTATAATTAATTTAGGCTTCGTAGCAACAGCCCGTGCAATTCCCAGCCTCTGTCTCTGTCCGCCAGAAAATTCATGTGGATATTTATAAATATCTTCTCTATTAATCCCAACAATTTCCAGCAATTCCGATACTTTCCTCTTTTCTTCATCTGAAGTCAAATCCTCAAAATTTCTCAAAGGCTCAGAAATTAAGTCAAGCACTCTCTTCTTAGGATTTAAGCTAGATAACGAATCTTGAAAAATCATCTGCACGTTTCTATTATATTCACTTCTTCTATTACGAAACTTCCTATCAATTTCCTTACCTTCGTAAATTATCTTTCCATTTTTTATCTTCTCAAGCCCAATTATCGCTTTCCCAATCGTAGACTTTCCAGACCCCGACTCCCCCACAAGTCCGTAAGTCTTCCCTTCTTCAATAGTCAAACTGATACCATCCACAGCATACACATGATCGATTACCTTATTGAAAAAGCCCCCACGAATAGGATAATGAACCTTCAAGTCTTTCACTTCAATAAAACTCATATTTCTATTTATTCCCTTCTTTAATATTATTTAATAACCTAAATTTTAAAATATTTAATTTATTTTAATTAATAATTTTTTTCTTTTATATTTTTATTTTTTTAACACAGAGGTATCAAACGCCATACCTCTGCACTCCCGCTTTACGCAAAACTTTCTTATAAAGAAAAAATAAAACTCGATTTTAAATTAAAGTTATTTTAACACCAATAACTGAATATAATTTAAAATTTAACCCAAAATCTCAAACAGTTATTTTTTCTTTAACAAAATTTTGCTTGATTTTTATTTTAGTTAGGTTATTTGCATCAATTAAACTAAAAATAAGTTAACTCTATGATTTATTTTTCAAAATGAAAATTTTTCCAGCAAGTACATCTCACAAAATGATTTTCTCCAACTTCATGCAATGTTGGATTTTTTTCGTGTTCACTTTCCTTTATCCACGGAATTCTTTGAGAAAAACGACAGCCTGTTCTCTCTAATTTGGTTAGTGACGGAACAATTCCTTGAATTACGTGTAATTTTTCTGTTTCTGTGTCAAGTTGCGGGATTGAATTTAGCAGAGATCTTGTGTAAGGATGTTTTGGATTATTGAACAAATCATTTACGTTTGCGATTTCTACAATTTCTCCAGCATACATTACTGCCACTCTGTCCGCCATTTCAGCAACAACGCCCAAATCATGTGTAATCAGGATAATCCCAGCGTTTATTTCACTTTGCAAAGTTTTTAGTAAATCCAATATTTGTGCCTGTATTGTAACGTCCAATGCTGTTGTCGGCTCATCGGCTATAATAATTTTGGGCTTGCAGGAAAGTGCTATTGCAATCATTACTCTTTGACGCATTCCTCCAGATAATTCGTGCGGAAATTGCCTTGCTACACGTTTTGGATTTTTTATTCCTACATTCTCTAGTAATTCCAGCATTCTGGCTTCTCTTTCGGTTTTGGACAATTTTGTGTGATAAATCATTCCCTCCTCAATTTGTTCTCCTATTCTCATAAGTGGATTTAAAGCTGATAGAGGATCCTGAAATATCATGCCAATTTTATTTCCTCTAATTTTATTGTATTGTTCTTCATCAATTTCTACCAAGTTTTTCCCTTCAAAATTGATTTCCCCTGTCAATTTTGTGTTAATCGGATTATGCAGTCCAATAATAGAAGTTGCAAGCGTACTTTTTCCACATCCTGACTCCCCCACTATCGCAAGTATCTCATTTCTTCTAAGTTCCAGCGAAATATTATCCACAGCGGGAAAATATTCATCTTTTATCCGAAAACTTGTAACAAGATTATTAATTTTTATCAATGTTTCAGTTTGCTCCATACTTTTCTCCTCTAAAAGTTCTTTGTTAAAAATTTATTTTTTTATACAGGTATTGTAGCATAATTTTTAACTTTTTACTCTTATTTTTTGAAATTTTTATTACCTTGTTAATTGACAATTTAAAATTTTCCAGGTATAATTTATTACAAATGCGAGTGTGGTGGAATTGGTAGACACGCTATCTTGAGGGGGTAGTGGCTCTTAGCCGTATGGGTTCAAGTCCCATCATTCGCACCATTATTTAATTTATACATCCAGTTTTATTTAGCGAGCGTGATGGAATTGGTAGACATGCTATTTTCAGAGGGTAGTGGCAGTAGCCGTACGGGTTCGACTCCCGTTGCTCGCACCATCAATTTTATTACTTTTTTCAATATCAAGAGTCTATTCTTTTCAGTTATTCAAAAATTTATTTAATTATTGTTCAATAATTACTTCCAATTTTTTCGTTCACAAAAAAAGCATCTAATTGATTTTTACCAAAAAGATGCTTTTCTTTTTTTATATTTCATAGTTTTCAAAACTTATTTATTTTTATTTTCTTCTTCATCAATTTTAGCCTCAATCATCATAATCAAATAATCAAGTTCTAATTCCCCTCGCATTGCAATCATTTGAAGAGTCGCTATTTTAGACATCATCATATACTGAATAGGATCTAAAAGTTTTTTGTATTCTGGAGAAATTAATGGCATATATTCCCTAATATAAGGATATTTTTTGACAATATCCCCTATTACAGTTTTTCCAGTCAAATTATACTTGCTTGTAAATACTTCTCCTGTTTCTTCTTTTTTCTCATTTTTACCTTTATTTTCCCATGTTACAAGTCTTCTTTCTCCTGTAAGACTTCTAATTCTAGTAACATCCTGCATCATTTCCAGAACACCTTTAAACACTCCATTTTCATCTCTTACAGCCACATAATAGATATAAATGAATTTTCCACGCATTTCTAGCCAAAAATCAATCTCGTCCTGCTCCCCTTTTCTAAAAGCATCTATTATTTCCAGTACTGAACTGACGCTTTCTCTTGGATGGCAGTTTTTAACATCACGCCCTATAACTCCTGCACTTCTTGGGAAAACTCTATGTTTAGTATCTGTATAGAACTTCACAATTTCATTTTCATCCACAAAAGACAAGTCCACAGGCATATGCTGAAAAATAAGATTAATCTGTTCAAGCGTTAATTTCCCCTGCTTCACATCAAAAACTTCATTTTCTTTATTTTCGCTTCCCATATTATATTTTGCCATAAGACTTGCAAGGTCATTCATAAAGTTTCCAGTATTTTGATTATTCTGAACATTAGTTTCTGATTTTACAGTTTTCTCTTTTACAGACTGGTTACTATTGTCATCTTGTTTTTCTATGTTTTCAGGATAAAATCCAGTTGGTTTATCAATTAGGAAATACCCAATTTCATCATCTCCTGCACGCATTTGCTTAAATTCTTCTTCACTAATCATTTTCATCGAAGTTGGAAAAAGCACTTCTTCTTCCTTATGCATGATATCAAGCGTCAATTCCCACACATTTTCCTGTTTTTCCAAAAATTCTTCAATTTTATCATTTTCAAGTAATTTATATGCTTCACTTATACTATCTCTCACATTGTTATCAAAGCTCCACATTATTCTTGATGGACGGTCAAACCCTTTTTTCTCTAATATTGAAAATAATTGATGCTGTTTTCTTGCAAGATGGGTAGGATTAAATTGAGATAATTTTTCATAAAGTTCAAGCCATCTATTCTTTATAAACTTTTTCCCAAACTCTTCTTTCATTTCCGCAATCAGCTTTCTAGCCGCTTCATTTTCCAAAATATACGTATTTATGGGATGCCCCTCAGGCAAGTCAAATTCATCCTTCACAATAATATCCTCAAAAAGCCCTAACACATCATTCATCTTATCATGAACCGTATTGTCATCAAATCCAAGTTCTTTAATTTTTTGCTCTGAATAAGCAAATTCGCTCGCTGTCATCTTGTCAAAATTCTCTTTTATCAATTTTTTAGTAGTTTCAAAATCAGTCTTTCCTTCAATGTAATCTTTTTTTATTTGAGTCATTTTCTCAATTTTCTCAAGATCTAATTTTAGATAATTTTTCATATCCTGTGCCATAATAACCACCTTCTATTTTTTATAATCTTTTTTTAGCCAAATAAAACTTCTTTGTTAAAATTTTAAAACCAAATTTTATATGATTTTATTGCCTAAATAATATGCACTAATAACATTTTATACCAAATTTTTAAATTATAGCTATTTTTCTCAATTCTTAGAAATATTTAATTTTGTTAATTTATACTCAAACCTATTTAAAATTAAACTACTAAAATTATATAGATTTAGGGTTTGAGTAAAATAGTCATAGCCTTTTGAGTTTAGTTTTAAAGCAGTTTTACTATAACATAAAAAAGTTCAATTATATTTTGATTCTCAAACCTATTTTAACATATTTTCATAAAAAAAAGTGTGATAAACAACACACTTTTACAAATATAAATCAAATTATTATTAATTTTATCCCCATACTTCATCTGCAATTTTCTTAATAAATCTAAGTTTTGCCCATTGCTCTTCTTCTGTAAGCCTATTTCCTTCCTCTGTCGAAGCAAATCCACACTGTGGACTCAAATAAAGCCTGTCGAGTGGCACATATTTTGAAGCCTCTTTTATACGTGCAATTACACTTTCCTTTTCCTCTAATGTTGGATTTTTAGAAGTTATTAATCCTAAAACAACTTTTTTATCTCCAGAAACTTTTGCAAGCGATTCAAAAGTACCTGCTCTTTCTGTGTCAAATTCCAAATAATAGGCATTTACATCTTCTTTCCCAAAAAGCTCATCTGCAATTTTGTCATATCCGCCTTTCCCAAACCAGGTAGAAGCATAATTTCCACGGCAAACATGCGTATTAATTACCAAATCTTCTGGATTATTTTGAAATACCCTGTTATTTATATTTAGAAATCTTTCTGCAAATTCTTGTCTGATAATTTCTTTATCCCTATCACTTTTTTCAATAAATGAAGCAATAAAGTCATCGTCTACAAGACAACCCCAAGTACAGTCATCAATTTGCAAAGTTCTAAGTCCTTCGTTATACAAGTCATTTATAACAGTTTTGTAGGCACTGACAATGTCGTCTTCCAATCCTATAAAATCAGGATAAACTTTAAGAAGTGCGGCCACATGCTTATCTTCCCTTACTAATTCTGCATAAAATTGTGCTGGAGCAGGTATCGTAAATCTAGCTTCCACACCTTTTTTATCTTTTACTAAATCTCGCAAAAATGTATAATGTTTCACAAATGGATGATTTTCCCCACTAATTTTTCCAGTAACAATCGCAGTATCATCACGGGTAACAACACCATTAAATTCATAACCTTTATCAGCATGCACATGCCCAATTCCATTGAATCCCCAGAAAAAGTCCAAATGCCAATAACTACGTCTAAACTCCCCATCTGTAACACTTGTATATCCTAATTCAATTTGCTTATCCACAATTTTTCTAATTTCTTCATCCTCAACTTTTTCCAATTCTTTCTTGTCAATTTTTCCCTTTTCAAAATCATTTCTAGCTTTTTTCAGTTTCTCCGTTCTCAAAAAACTTCCTACTGTATCATGTCTATGAGGTGCATTTATTGTACACATATTATCAACTCCCTTATTTGTTATTCTTTTATGAAGTTATTATATACAAATATGCACTTTCTGTAAAATACATTTATTTTTTAGTTTATTATAACTTTTATTTATATCAATATTCTTTAATCTTATGGAATTTCTGTATATTTCAAATGCTCCTTCAAAGCCTCTACATAAACTTTCCCATAAACACTCAGTTCAATATTTTTCTGCATTATAATTCCAACTTTCATATACTCGTCCACTTCCAGCGGTTTTGCAATAATATTTTCTCCATTTAGCTCTTTACTAATTATTCCTGTACTCACAGTGTATCCGTTAAGCCCAACTGCCAAATTAAACAAAGTCGCTCTATCTCTTACTTTTATATTTTTATCTCTATCAAGTGTACTCAATATTTCTTCTGAAAAATAAAAAGAGTTATAATCTCCTTGCTCAAACGACAAATATGGATATTCCTTCAAATCTTCAAGACTAATGCTTTCCTTTTTTGCTAAAGGATGATTAAAGCTAATGAAAACATGTGGCTTTGCAGTAAACAGCTCAATAAATTTCAAGTTATTTCTTTTTATCATTTTCTCAATTACAGTTTTATTTGCTCCTGAAGTGTATAAAATTCCAATTTCACTTTTTCTCTTGCTTACATCCTCAATAATCTCATTAGTCTGTGTTTCCCGAAGCGTAAAATCATACTTATTCTCTCCAAACTTCTTAATCACATCCACAAAAGCATTTACCGCAAATGAATAATGCTGAGTTGATACCGAAAACCTACGAGTTATCTTGTTCCCTTTTTTATATTCTTCTTCCAACAAATTCGTCTGTTCCAAAACTTGCCTAGCATATCCCAAAAATCTATCTCCTTCAAGTGAAACAATTACTCCTTTATTTGTCCTGTTAAAAATCGTTATATTCATCTCATCTTCCAGCTCTTTTATTGCTTTCGTCAATGCTGGCTGTGAAACAAACAGCTCTTTTGCCGCATCACTTAATGTCCCTTTTTCAGCGACTGTTACTACATATTTTAGTTGCTGTAATGTCATTTTTTCTCCTTTTAATAAATCCTATTCTACAACTTAAAAATCTTTTTTACTTTTTAACACAATAAAAAGCCAGCTTCAAAGCCGACTCTTTACTAGATAAATAAATTACTTTTTTTTAAATATCCAAATAACTGCATTATAAATTTTAGATATATTTTTTCTTTTTATATTACTTGTCTTTTGCTTCATCTCAATATTATTCTCAAATTTTCTTCAAAAGTTTATTAACAGCTTCACTAAACTCTTTTAGTTTAGTTCCTTTTCCATTAAAAAATGGCAATCCTATTATTTTATGATTTTTTTTTGCTATTTTTTGTTTTCCTTCAATTTCAAGCAAAAAACTTTCCTTCCATTCATCTTCTACTAATAACTGCTTTCCTTTTGGTTCGGCATAAATTTGATATTCCTTATTCTTACTTTCATCAAGAGTTTTATTTTTTATGAATAACAAATAATCTGGTTCAAATCTTTTACCTTTATCAAATGAATAAATTGCAAGTTCACTAAATCTCTCATTTCTTATTACATAATATTCAAGATTTTTCTCATCCAATTTAGGTTTTATCTCATTTTTAAAATATTTTACAAATAATTTTTCTTCTGTTGTTCCATAATTATCATCATACACGTACCAATCTTCTACCGATAAATCTAATTTAAATTCACTACTAGAAGTTTTTATTTGTGATTCTCCTTTTCCATCACTTCTTATTCTACTTAAATATATTCTCTTGTCTTTTATAACATCTTTTATCTTATAAGGCTCAAATTCTTCTCTTCCTTCATATTCAGTTTTTATTTCATTTATATGCTTACAAATCGCAGGAAATACTTCTTGTTTCAATTCTCTATAAATGTCTTTCCCTTTTATCTCACTTCCTTTTACATATTTAAATTCTATCCCTATATTTCCCAAATAATTTTCACCTGTTAAAAATTCTTTTAAAGTTTTTAAATTAGGATATTTTTCTTTAAGGAAATTAAATTTTAATTCATTAAAATAAATAACTGTGCCTGATAAAATATTATAATCAATTTCATTTAATTTTATTTTCTTTATTTCAATATTATCAAAATTTTTTTCATTTTTATCATCAATCAGATTTTCTGTTTTAGCATTTTTATTTTTAGTTTTCGGATAAAATGTTTTATATTTCAAATCTTCTTCTATTTCATAAATATTCTCTCGAGTTTTTTCAATTCTACTATTTGAAAATACATATCCATGATTATAAAAATCTGTATTTTTAAATTCTGCTTTTAAAATATATTTTCTTTCAATCACGTTTTTTTCTTGTAATCCTATTTCAATAAGAGCCTTTTTTAATTCAGATATATATTTTGAATCGTCTATACTATGAAAAAACATAATTTCAAGTATTCTATATTTATTGTCTAAGTCAAAATCATATTTTCTTTTAAATTTTTCTTGTTCTTCATTTACTAAAAAAGGGCAATATCTTGCTCCACGACCAATAAGTTGAGCTTCTTTTATTGTATAACTCGTACTACTTCTTGTATCATAAAGTCTTACAATATCGAACAAATTAAGTACATCCCATCCTTCATTTAACATATCTACTGCAAAAATAAGCCGTTTATTATTTTTTTTATCTTCAAGTGAATTTAAAAGTAATTGTTTTTCAACATTATTATCTTCATTTCCATTAATAATAATAGCTTTTTCTTCTACAAAACTATCTCTAATACTTTCTTTTAAAAATTCAAAAGTTTTATTTTTATCTTTGTCTCTAAAGTAATCCAATGCTTTTTTTAAATATTTGTCTTCTTTCGGAAGATTTTCAAAATCACTATTATCTAGTTTGTTTATTTTTTCAAAAAATTCATCATAAAAACTTCTTGATTCTTTAATTACTTTTGATTTTAACATTATTACAGGTTTTATATTTTGTCCACAGTCTGAAAACAAAAATTTCCTATATTCACTCAGTATTAACGCAATTAAAGTTCGTTTCCAGGTATCAGTATTAATACTAAAATTTACAAAATCTTTTGTGTATCCACTTTCTCTAAAGTTTTTAAGCGGATAGTTATAGATTATTTTATCCCTATATTTTTCTTCTACATTTTTATCTTTTAAATCAGCTGTTGCAGTAAATTCTAACAAAATACTATTTTTATTGCTATAAAAAGCATTCATTATCGAAGTTTCCCAACTTTTCTGAATTTCTTTTTCTTCTTTTGTTTTCTTTTTAGTAAATGTATTTACATGATGACTCTCATCAGATATGAATACAACTTTATTATTTTCAAAATCATCTCCAGTCATTGCATTTTCTTTATTTTCAAATAAATCTAAATGTAATTTTTGTATCGTTGTAAAACATATATTTATATTATTATTTTTAAATATATCTCTCTGAAAATTATCTACCACATTTATTTTTACTTTTTCTCCAAGATAGTTTAAATCTTCATTAAATAAATATTTATTTGATAAAACATTTATAAAGTTATCTTTCGTTTTTTCCAAAATGTTCGTCTGATTTACAAAAAATAAAAAATTTCTATATCCTTTTTCATACAAATACAAAATAAGTCCTGCCATAATAACAGTTTTTCCACTTCCTGTAGCCATATGAAAAAGTGTGTTAATCTGTTTATTTTTATTAAGTTTTTCATTTTCAAAATAAGTTATAAAATTTTCAAATGCTTCTTTTTGATATTCTCTTAATTCTATTCTTTTAGATAATCCTTGTTTTATAAAATTAGATATTTCTGATATTTGTCTATATTTTCGTAATATATCAAATTCCTCATATAAAAAATTTTCTCTTTCCATAATTATTTCACATCCTTATAGAAAGAATTATTAAACTGTTTTTCTTCTTTCGAAATATCATATTCTTCATCATCAATATCAGAATAATTTATATACAGTTTATTTTTATCTACCAAATCTATTAAAATTTTTTTCTTTTCTTCAAATTTTAAATTCAAAAAATCCTTATCTACTTTTTCCAATTCCTGTTTTGTAATATATGGAACTATTCTGTCATCAGAAAATATCTTTTCTTTTATTTTATCAATACTTTCCATATCACTAGACAAGACACTATCTATTAATTTTTTCGCATTTTCCTTAAGTTCACAATAGATAAAAGAACCTCCACCTTGCCATCCAACTGTTTTTGAAATACCACCTTGTTCTCCGTCTATAACTTTTTTTAATCTTTCTACAGCAATGTCTTCAATATAATCCATCTGCTCTATTCCAATATACCTTCTTCTCATTTTGTGAGCCACCGCTGCTGTTGTTCCAGAACCTAAGTAAAAGTCTAAAACCAAATCATCAGGTTGAGTAGAAATTTCAAATATTCTTCTAATTAGAATTTCAGGTTTAGGGCTACTAAATTTTTCTCGCTGAAATCCTAATTTGCTTAATTCTCCTTTTGCACCTTTTAAAGATGAATGTTTTAATAACAAATTGTTATATAATTTATATTCTCCTTTTTTATAATCCGTACTATATTTTTTTATATGAAATTTATTATCTTTTACTACATATTTACCTTTTTTAACAATTTCTTGCATTTTTTCTTTCCCTAAAGTCCATCTTTTACCTTTCGGAGGCAAGAAATTTCCATATGGAGTTTTTATTTCAAATTTCATGGTTTTTCTTTCATACTCGCCCGAATTTGTTTTTAATGGCTCTTCAAGATTATATTCCATTCCTTCTTCATCTGTATACTTATATTTTCTTTTATATTCCTGTAAATTAACTTCTATACTTTCAATCTTTCTAGAATACATCAAGATACTTTCTGTTATAGTTCCAATACCGTCTTTTGTATTACTTGAATTTCCTTTTTTCTTCCAGGTAAATGTTGTTATGTAATTTTTTCTTCCAAAAATTTCATCCATTAAAACTAATATATATCCAAATTCTGGAGATTCATTTATCGAACTTGGAGAATTATCTATTTGCACAAAAATAACTCCATCATCACTAAGCAACCTTTTTGCCAATTCTAATCTATTTTTCATAAATACAAGCCAAGTAGAATGATTAAATCTGTCATTATACTTAAAACTGTCATTTCCTGTATTGTATGGCGGATCTATATAAATACATTTTACTTTTCCTTCATATCTTTTAAGTAAACTTGCAAGTGCTACAAGATTATTTCCTTTTATAATTAAGTTATCATTTTCACTAAAAGTTACATTATGTTGTGAC
>CAUQGN010000017.1:0-42551 GCA_963517565.1 uncultured Leptotrichia sp.
GATATGATACTAAGGATAAAAATTCACATGTTGGTGTAGGACTTGGTGTTTCATTCTAATTTATTTTATATTTGATTTTAAAACAGGGACAGGAACGAATTTGTTCCTGTTTTTTATATGGAGATTTATTTTATAAAAATTAGATTTATCTTTTTCTGATATTTTATATATTACTTGCTTTAAGTTGATTAAAGATAGGTATTTTTGTTATATATTTTAAAATTTAATCATTTAAAAAATATATATATATTATATATGACTTTATAGAAATTATATGATATAATAAAAATCAAAGGAAAATAATAATATATCTAAGAAAGGAAGATTTAAAATGAAAAAAATATTATTTTTATTAGGAATGTTACTTTGTTCACTTAATGTAATAGGAGCAGAACAAATTGCATCAGGATATTGCGAAGGAAGAGGGAAAATTTTGGATAAAACTTTTGACCATCCGTTTTTAACAATCTCAACTACATATAAATTATGTCGGATTAATGGAGTCAAATATACTAATATCAGAGTTGATAGGACACTAAGATCATACAATGCAAATGCTAAACTAGGTATGAGAGAAGATTATCCAGGTAATCAAAATTATTGTGTTGATATAGATTATGATAAGAGAATTTTAAATATTTTTCATACCAATGCGGAAGAATGTTATTAAATTTATTTAAAATTATTTTCCTATACAATAATCTAAAATTTTGTATTTTTAAATTTATCAATTTTTTTTACTAAAGCATTTAATTCCTCAAGATAAAATATTTTCAAAGTAAAAATAAACTCAAATAATAGAATAATAGAGTACAATACATTGAAAATAAACGTTTTCTTATTAAGGAGGAGTCAATATGAAAAAAGTATTAGCAATTATTCTATTATCATTATTAACAGTAGTTTCTTGTACAACTGCTACTGATGGAACGAGAAAAGTTAGTAAAACTGGAGTTGGAGCAGGAATTGGAGCAGCAGCAGGAGCTGTAATTGGACAAGTTATTGGAAAAGATACAAAAGGTACATTAATTGGTACAGCTGGAGGAGCAGCAGTTGGAGCGGCTATTGGAAATATTTTTGACAGACAGGAAAAAGAATTAAGAAATAAATTAAAGGGAACTGGAGTAGACGTAAAAAGAACTGGAGAAGGTGAAATTAAATTAACAGCACCTGAAAATATCACTTTTGATATAAACAGTTACGTAATTAAACCACAATTTAGAAATACGCTGGATTCAGTAGCAACTGTATTAAAAACTTACCCTGATTCAACAATCGTAGTATCAGGACACACAGATACAACAGGAAATGACGCAATTAACAATCCACTTTCTGTAAATCGTGCAAGTTCAGTAGAATCTTATCTTGAGTCTCAAGGTATTTCAAGTTCAAGAATAACTTCACGTGGTTTTGGAAGTAAACAGCCAATTGCAAGTAACGCAACAGAAGCTGGAAGAGCTCAAAATAGAAGAGTAGAAATTGCTATAATCGCAAATCAACAATAATCTTTAAAAATTTTTAGGGGTTTTTTCAAATTAAATTTTGAATTAACTCCTTTTTTTACGAATTTTTAAAATGATAGGTAGTCTTTTTGAGATTCAAAAAAATATATAAAAAGAAATAACATGGCTATAGATGAACCTAACTTCTTACTCTCATTTTAAACTAAAATTACTATAAATTTAGGAGATTTTTGTGAAAAAAAATATATTATTAAAATTTATGCTGTTAATAGGAATTTTACTAAGTTTTACATTAAATGCTGGAAATAAAGAAAATTTTAACAATTTTGAAAAATTTTCATTTAGAATGTCAAATAATCCTGATTATATAAGTTACAGAATAATATCAGGAAATGGGGATAAATATCCTGTTCAGCTAAATGTGGGAAACTATCTGGCTTTTATGCCTTCAAGATATGCTGCAGTCAATGTTTATGAATTTTTATCTGATACGTTGAAAAAAGATTTTAAAATTATAAAGGTAAATAAAAAAGGAAAAATAACAGATCAATCTAAAATTATAAAATATTCTTCAAATGATTTTTTTCTAAACTATAAAGACAATGTAGATTTTGAGAAAGCTGAACTAAAGTCACTAGGAATGGTGTTTGCAGGAGTAAAAAATGTAGGAATAGGAGAATACAAAATAACTGCTTATGGGAACAAGGGAATTGCTGGAGGAATTGACAGTAAAGGGCTGAATTGGTTAAACTTGGCATTTATTCCCACAAATTCAGCATTCTATATAAAAATGACAGGCGATAAAAGTTTGGTGTGGAGTCCAAATCGTGATTATAACAGTATTCAATATACATTTTCAGTTGAGAATGGAAAAGTAGTGGCTGTGGATAAAAAAGGGAAACATTATTTAACTATTTATCAAAAAGATAACTCTTTATTTGTAGATATGGCGAAATATAATCTTGAATTTCGTGTAAATCAGAATGAAAATCAATTAGAATATTGGATAAATCATAAATTAAAATATGTGGAAAAATATCAGATTATGTAAAAATAAATTCTTACTATTTCTCATCTAAATAGCAAATGTTTAATAAATTTTGAATTGTATACTATTTTCTAATGCGATTTAGTATTCGATTATTCTGTTTAATATTAGTTTTTACTATTTTTATTATGTTTTTTCTTTATTTTGGTAAGATTACTCTTTGCAGTAAAGGTTTATCCTAATAATTAAAATTATGGAAAGATTGTTAAGCAATACCTATGGCTAGACTACGACTTTTATTTGCCCAACTCCGAAACGCCTCTTTTTAGTCGTCAAACGGTCGCAGTTGAACAAAGAAAATCTCTGTAGATTTATTAACAGAAAAAAATTATATTTTACTTATTTTAAAATATTAGGTTTTTATCCTTTATTGGAAAAGTTTGTAATAAATTCATTATTTAAATGGGGTTTAGTATTAAAATATTTATAAATATAATAAAAAAGGGGATTTTACTCCCCTGCCATTTCTTTAGACTTTTCCGTACAAGCCTTAACGGCTTCCATTACAGTTCCTCTAAATTTACCATCTTCCAGAACCTTCAAAGCGGCAATTGTAGTTCCTCCTGGAGAAGTTACCTCATCTTTCAAAATTCCTGGATGTTTTTTTGTTTCAAGCATCATTTTGGCTGAACCTAACACCGTTTGAGCAATAATTTCATAAGCTTTGTCTCTTGGCATTCCTTCTAGTACCCCGCCATCTGCAAGAGCCTCCATAAATACGTAAACATAGGCTGGTAAAGAGCCACTAATTCCTGTATAGGCATGCATAAGTTTTTCCTCAATTTCAATACTTTTTCCAAAACTATTCAGCAATTTAAAAATCATACTTTTTTCATTTTCCTGAATGTTATGATTAAAAGAAACTGCCGTCATTCCTTCCATCACTTGAGCAGGTGTGTTTGGCATAGTTCTAATAACTTTTTTGTCAGTTCCAATAATATTTTCAATAAAATCGATGCTAATTCCAGCAGCAATTGATAAAACAATCGTTTTTTCTGACAAGTCATCTTTTATTTTATCCAGTACTTTTGGAATAATATTTGGTTTTACAGAAAGAATGAGAATATCGCTTTCTTTTGCAAGTTCGTTTTCATTTTCTGCTTTTTTTATACCGTACTTTTTTGATAATTCTTCAATTTTTTCCTTGTTTAAATCAAAAATAACTATATTTTTATTTTCAAGAAAGTTTGAAGATGTAACGCCTTTTAATATAGAGCTTCCCATATTTCCTGCTCCAATAATTCCTAATTTCATTAAATTTTTCTCCTTATTCTAATATAAAAAAAATTATTCTAGAAATTTTAAAATTTTAATTTAAATACACACTATTTGCTATTTCTAAAAATTTTTGCGCTTCTTTTATAGATAGTTTCGTTATTTCCTAATTTTAGATTTGTAAGGCATGCTATTACAAAGAAATAGTCAGAAAGTCTATTGATATATTGAAGTCCAACTTTATTTATTCCTTCATTCGCTTCAATTACAGCAATCATCTTTCGTTCCAAGCTACGAGTGCTTGTCCGCATAAGATGGAACATGCTTGACATTCTGCTTCCTCCAGGAATTACAAAACATTCTAATTTAGGCAATTGTGGAATATATTCATCCATTCTTTCCTCAAGCCATTTCACATCATCAATTGTTTGCTTATATTCCCGCAATCCATCAGGAGTCGCAAGGTCACTTCCACAGTCAAAAAGCTGCTGCTGTATATTTTCACATTCTTCACGTATCTTTCCAAGTACATCATTCAGCTTTTCATCTTCACGAATTTCAGCAATAATTACTCCAAGTAATGAACAAACTTCATCCATTGTTCCATACGCTTCTACTCTAACATGAGTCTTGCTGACTCTTTGTCCTCCATAAAGTCTTGTAAAACCTTCGTCACCATATTTTGTGTATATTTTCATAAATATCAACTTCCTTTTCTTGATTTTTAATAAAGTTTATAAATAATTTATTAATAAGTTTCGCACTTTTTCTAAAAAACACTATTCCAAATTTCATAACTCTCTTTATTCCTCTAGAATTTAATCTTGTATTAGATTTTTTCTTATCTATTTGTTTTAAGGCTTCCTTGTTTTTGAATTTATATCTTTTTTATTTAAATTTCGTCTTCTTAATGTTCCTTCTTGGTATCATAGTTAAATAATACCTTATATGTCTGTTTTTATTATTTATATAACCGCCTCCCTTTAAATATCATTATTCTCTAGTAATTGTACTACCTAGATTTGTATATTGCTGTTATACAAATCAATTAACCAATTTCTCATTTACTTTATACATAGATATTTTTTATTTAACCTATTTATAAAATTAATTTCTTTTTCTTCTTCAAAACTTAATGCTATTATGTCTACAGGATAAAAAGTTATCCTTTCTGTATACTTTCTAATTTTGATTATATCCTTTTGAATACTAGGAGAAAAAGTTGAATATAACAGTAAAATATCAATATCATTAGAATATTTATCTCTATCTAAAATAGAACCAAAAAGATAAACTTTTTCAAATTTACAAAAAAGATTTACATTTTTTACTATTAAATTAATTGCGTTTATTTTATTTAATCTTATTGACATATTTATAAAAAGTTTCCATTGTAAGCAATGTTACTCCAAAAGTTTTAGCTAAATCAAACGCTTCTTTTGAAATACACGATTCTCCGTTCCAATTATGCAAATTTACAATGACATCATTAGGTTTCGGAATAGGAGACATATTGCATAAAAATGCCTTACTTAAACAATATTCATAAACAAATGTTATTTTAATGTTATTTATTTTAATTTTTCTCACTGAATTTAAATCAACAAAAACGAAATCTTTTTCTCTAGATTTTAAATATTTCAAAGCAAAATTCAAACTTTCTAATCGAACACCTGTTTTTCTAAAACAATTGTATTCAAAATATAGTTGTCTTAATTTGGGAGTATCATCTAAAAATATTTTGTCATTATTTTCCAGTAAAATATACGGTTTATCTTCTCCTAATATAATTTGATTTAACAGTTTTTTTTCTCTAAAAATTTTTATCAATTCTTCCAATGATTCAGTAGACGGTATTATACTATCACTTATTGGTCTAATTCCGAAAATAGAATTTATTTCTTCTGGAAACAGTACTGTTCTATTCTTTTCTTCATCATACCTAGTATATTTAAACTCATCTATATGAGTTATAAATTTTTGGATTATTTCTAAATTTGAATAAGATTTATTTGAACTATCTTGAAATAAGTTAATATTGTTTTCAAATAATAATTTTAGCTTTTCATTATTAGATAATATTTTTAGTTCAAATTTATCCCATAAAGTTTTGTTCTCGTTTAAATAATAATTATAATATATATTATAATTTTCACTTAATATAGGCACTACTATTTTTTTTAATTCATCAAAAGAATTAAATTTGACTAAAAAAAATTTTGTCAACTCTTCTTTTCGTATTTGTTTCCATTTTTTTATTGTTTCAATATTAAAAGCTTTGTTTTTATCAAAATTTGTGTGACAATTTGGACATAAAATAATTAAATTGTCAAATGAATTATCTTGAGTTTCATAGTAAGGAATTATATGAGCTTTTTCAATTATATCTCCTTTTTTCATTAATAATTCTTCTTTACAATCTGGATTCATACATCTTCCCATTGATTCAATATACAGTCTTCGTTCATCATTTACATTTATTCCCTTTCTTCGCATTTATACATCTCTCCAAATTTAATTAATTTATCTATTACAATATAATAGCCTTATTCTATTTCTACTTTTTTTTATTTATCTCAACCAAACTTTTTCCAATAATCCCACTACCTCAATATGCCCAGTTTGCGGGAACATATCCACAGGAGTAACTTTCGTTAATAAATACCCATTTTCAGCTAAAATCTTCACATCTCGTGCAAAAGTGGCAGGATTGCAGGAAATATAGACAATTTTTTCAATTTTGTTCTTTACAACACTCTTTAATGCTGACTCTTCGATTCCTCGTCTTGGCGGGTCAAAAACTATTGCTCCGACATCTTCTCTCTTCAAAATTTTTGGAAGTTCTTTCTCAACTTTTCCATTTACAAATTCTACATTTTGAATGGAGTTTTCATAAGAAGTCAGTTTTGCGGCAAGTGTTGAACTTTCTACACTTTCAATTCCGATAACCTTCTTTATGTTTTTTGAAAGCATCATCGCAATTGTTCCAGTCCCTGAAAATGCGTCAATTACTTTTTTTTCGTAGATTTTATCAATATTTTTATTTTCTTCATTCAAAAAGTTTATTGCAACATCATAAAGTTTTAGTGCCTGTTTTTTATTAATCTGAAAAAATGAATTTGGATAAATCTTGAATTTTAATCCTTCCATTTCCTCTTCCAAATACTGGCTTCCAAATAAATGGACATTTTTACCTAAAATTACGTTATTCTGTTCAGTTTTTACAGAAATATAGATTGATTTTATGCAGTCATTTTCATCATACATTTCTTCCAGTACTTTTGAAAGCTGATTATACTGCGAATTTTTATTTACGACAACAACTATCATAACTTCATCTTTTTCATTATTTCTAACCATTATCTGCTTCAAAAATCCAGTATTATTCACTTCATTAAAAACTTTAAATTCCTTTTTTGTACCCGAAAAACTATTTACTTTCTGCAAAAATTTATCAATAATTATTTTAGCAATTTCTGACTTTAGAAGACTTTCTTTAGCTGAAAATACATTGTGGGACTTTCTTGAATAAAATCCCGTCTGAATAATTCCATTCTTTTTAAAAAATGGCTCAGCTGTCTTGTTTCTATAATTAATTTTTTTATCACTTCCAATAATTTTGCTAATTTTTACCTTTTTCAAATCAATTTCAGCAATCTTTGTCAACACTTCTTCAAGCATTTTATCCTTATATTCAAGCTGTTTCTCATATTTAAGCATTCCAAAATCACAGCCATCAAAATCCTCAAAACTAATTTTGGACAAATCCTCAATCCTGTCCTTTGATGGTTCAATTATCCTAGTTATAAGCCCTCTTGCATACGACTTTTTTACCGAGATAATTTCCACTTCCAATTTATCTCCTGGCACACTCATTGGTACAAATACTGTAAATCCATCAACTCTTCCAAGTCCTTCTCCACCAAACACTATTTTTTCTATTTGAATTTCCAGTTTTTGCCCAATTTCATAATTATTTTTTATTTTATTCATCTCATTCCTTTTTTTATTTCAAATATTCTTTTCAAATATCCAAATAAATTATTTTTTATTACTTTTTATATATTTTGATTAATAAATATTTTTTTTATTACTATATTTTTTCTTTATTTATTTTCGTAGGATTGCTCATTGCCACAAATCCTTATCTTGCAGTAAAGGTTTGTCCTAATAATTAAAATTGTGGCAAGATTGCTACGCAATAACCTATGGCTAGTCTACGACACTTTACTGCATTGACAAAAAACTCGCTATGCTCAAACAGTTTTGCCAGTACAGAAAAATGCTCCGACGGATTAATTTACAATAAACTCTATTAAAAAAAATAAGAATTATATCTTAAATTACTTGAAAACATCAGGTTTATATACTTTATTAGAAACGTTTGTAATAAATTCGTTATTAAAATGGGGATTAGTATAATTATAATTTCTTTATCAAAGTAATTTTTATAATTAAACTAAAAATGTCGTTATCTTTTGGAATGAAAACGACTAAACACATTTATGTGTTTCATTTTCATAGAAATCTAGATTTTTAGATTACTTTCCCAAATAAAATTTGGGAATATTTCAAAAAAATACTTAGACAAGCTGGGATTAGTGCATAGCACTTTCGCAAATATCTAAAAAATTATAATTTGAAGAAATTAAAATAACTATTATTGCGAAAAAGAGCATGACGCTTGATGCCCTTACGTTAAAAAATTTAAAAATATAAAATATAAATAGGGAAAATAAACATTAATAAAAAAATCTTTAATAAAAAACTTTTATTTCAAATATTCTAAAATATTTTTTAATTGTAATCCCATTCCGATTTTTAAACTTTCCTCATCAATGTTAAATTTTGGATGGTGCAAATCGTAAATTAAGCCTTTTTCTTCCACTCTTGTTCCCAGTCTGAAAAAACATCCAGGGATTTCATTTAGAAAATAACTAACATCTTCAACATCCATTCTAGGCTGTTTTATTAATTCCAGAGAATTTCTGCCGTATAAATCAACAATATTATTTTCTACTTTTTTTGTCATTTCTTCGTTGTTAATTACAGGAGCATAGCCACGTTTAATATCCACATTTACTGTTCCACCTAGTGATTCTACAAATTTAGGCAGGTCTTTTTCAAGTGTTTCGATTATAAATGTTCTTGTTTCTTCGGACATTGTTCTTGCAGTTCCTTTCATTTCCACTTTATCACAGACTACGTTATCAGCAAAGCCTCCGTTAAATGTTCCAATTGTAATTACGGCTTCTTCTCTTGAGTCAATCCTTCTGCTAACTATTGACTGCAAGAATTCCATAACTTTTGCTCCGATTAAGATTGCGTCAACTCCTTTGTGGGGCAATGCAGCGTGGGCAGAAGTACCATTTATTGTAAGGTGTATTCTTGCTGATGAAGCATGTGCCTTTCCATACTTTATCCCAATTTTTCCAAGTTCTATTTCCGGAGCCATGTGCAATGCAAAAAATGCATCTATTTTTCGATTTTTATCACTTTCAAATTTTAATGCTCCATTTTTTATCATTCTATCAGCACCGCCAGTTGTTTCTTCTGCTGGCTGAAAGAAAAATCTCACAGTTCCATGCCATTTATCCTTGTTATCTGCCAAAATCTTTGCTACTCCAAGCTGAATAGCTGTATGTGCATCGTGTCCGCAAGCATGCATTTTACCAATATTTTTTGACTTGTATTCAACTTCATTTTCTTCAAAAATTGGCAATGCGTCAATATCCGCACGAGTCGCAACTGTCTTATTTTCCATATTTTCCTTATCATTATAGATTGTGGCAACCACTCCAGTATTTATAATTTCAAAAAATTCAATCCCATTTTCCGTCAAAAATTTCTTTATTAATTTACTCGTTTCAATTTCTTCATCCCCAAGTTCAGGATTTTCGTGAATAGTTCGTCTAACTTTTACCATTTCATCATAAATTTTATCCACATTTTCATTTATAAACTCATTAATTTTAAACAATTCCATTTTTCCCTCTTCCCTTTCTAAAACTCTGTTTTTTTATAATTTTATTATATCAAAAAATACTGTCTTTGTAAATTTCTAAAAAATTTTAGATTTACTATAAAAATAGAAGAACCAATAATTTTGAAAAGTAATACCAAAAACATTGTTATCTTTTTTTATTTGGAACAATAAAATTTTTATGATACAATAATTATATAATAAAATTAAAATCAAAAATTTTAATCATTCTATTATGTTAGTAATTTATTAGCATGAATTTGAAGAGATTAATTATATTTATGAAAGGAATAAAAATATGAAAAAAATAGAAACAATAATTAAAGAAAAAGATTGTATTTTGTATATAAAAGAAAATAAAAATCCAGACTACATTTTAATACAGCCTGTAGACGAAAATGATATCAAAGTTCTAGATAATGAAGTGAAATGTATTTCTGAAAATACAAATAAAAATTTTAGTCTTGCTGCATTTAAAATAAACGACTGGAACAGTGAACTGACTCCGTGGGAAATGCCACTTCTTCGTGGAAAAGGCAACTTTGGAAATGGAGCCGATAAAACGTTGAAGTTTATAAAAGAAAAATTGATTCCAAGTTTGGCAGAATTTATGGATATTCAAGACAAGAATGTGAAATATATTTTAGGCGGATATTCTCTTGCTGGGTTATTTTCGCTGTGGAGTGGTTATAAGGTAGATATTTTTGCTGGAATAGCTGGAGTTTCACCATCAGTTTGGTATAAAAACTGGATGGATTTTGTAAAGGACAGCAAACCTTTAGTAAATAATATTTATTTAAGTCTTGGAGATTTGGAAGAGAAGACTAAACATCAGATTTTATCAAAAATCGGAGATAATATAAGAGAATATATTGAAATTTTAAAAAATTCTGAAAATGTTGAAAACTGTATTTTAGATTGGAATGAGGGAAATCATTTCGGAGATTCTGATATACGGATGGGAAAAGGATTTATTTGGACTTTAGAAAATTGTTAATTTTATTAATCGAAATCCCTAAGGGTAGAGGTAGAGGTGAAATTCGAGATTCTTTGACTATCTAGTTAATCTGTAAACAATATACATAAATAACTAGAAGTCTAATAAGTTCATCGCTATTCACAGCTCTAAACCTCCTTGATATGTAATTTGGGCATTGGGATACCCAAATTCAAAATAAGGAACAGTTGCTTTTTTTATATCCAAACGTGGCAACTTATATTGATGGAGATAGAAATAAAGCGGAAAGTTAAGCACAAATAATTAAATATAAAAAAGTGATGTTTAGAAAATTAAATCAAAACATCATTTTTTATTAAAAAAAAGTGAGAAAGGGTATTGACTTTTTTAAAAAATAGGTTATATTAGTAGTAAGATATATATAGGAACGTTCTCATATACTTAAATCCAATAGATTATAATAATCATGAGTTGTATAAGTAAAATATATAAAGGGAACGTTCCCACAGATAGGAGGAGAAAATTATGATTCTTGAAAAAGAAAGAGAACAGGTAATTGAATATTCTCTTAAATTATTAGATGAAGGGCTGACAAATGGGACAGCAGGCAATGTAAGTATTTTTAACAGGGAAAAAGGCTTAGTTGCAATAAGTCCTACTGGAGTGAACTATTCAGAATTAACTCCAGAAATGATTTCGGTCGTTGATTTGAACGGAAAGCTTATTGAAGGTTTAAAACCGTCAAGCGAATTGGAAATGCACATGATTTTGTACAGAAACCGTGAAGATGTAAATGCCGTTATACATACCCATCCAGTGTATACAACAGTATTGGCATGCTTAAGAGAAGATTTACCAGCAATTGATTATATGATTGCTGTTACAGGAGCAACAAAAGTAAGATGTGCAGAATATGCTTCGTATGGAACAAAGGAACTGGCTGAAAATGCCTATAAGGCGATGGGAAGCAGTCTTGCAGTAATACTCGCAAATCATGGATTGACAACAGCTGGAAAGGATATAGCAAATGCTTTCAATATAACAGTTCAGGTAGAGTATATCTCTAATTTGTATATAAAGGCGAGAAATATAGGAGAACCTATTATATTACCTGATAAGGAAATGAACAGCATGCTTGAGAGATTTAAAACATACGGACAAATAAAATCTATAAAGTAGGTGATTGCATTGGGAAAAAAAGCAGTTCTGGCATTTGATTACGGAGCTTCGTCAGGAAGATTGGTTTTGGGTATTTTAAATGAGGATACTAAGAAAATAGAATTGAAGGAAATGCACAGGTTTAAAAATTGCTCTGTTAAATTAAATCAATATGAATATTGGGATTTTCCTTATTTATACAATGAATTAAAAGAAGGACTAAAAAAAGTGTTTTCAAAGGAAAGTATTGTTACTAGTGAAAATATTGAGGTTCTGGGATTAGGTGTAGATACTTGGGGAGTAGATTACGGATGGATTGATGAAAGAGGAGAATTATTGTCGCTTCCTATATGCTATAGAGACACAAGGACAGAACAGGTTTTTGAAGAAGTTCACAGTAAAGTTTCTCTTGAAGAAATATTTAATGAAACAGGAGTTCAGTTTTATTCTTTTAATTCAGTTTATCAAATATTTTATGATATACATAAAAGAAAAGTTCTTGAAAAAGGAGCAAAACAGCTTCAATTTATGCCAAATTTATTTGCATATTTTCTTACAGGAAAAAAATCGTGGGAATATACAATCAGTTCCACTAGCGGAATGGTAAATATTGATAATAAGAAATGGAGCAAAAAAATATTTGAAAAGTTAGATATTCCTGAAAGCATTGTTGGAGATATAGAACATGGAGGTCAAGTTCTTGCACCATTGAAGGAAACTATTCAGAAAGAACTAGGAATAAAACCTTTGAATGTAATCTTGACTGCATCTCATGATTCAGCAGCCGCAATAGCAGGAGCACCATTAGTAGAAAATTCTTTATATGTAATAAACGGAACATGGTCAATAATTGGTTTTGAATCAGATGTTCCCGTTGTAAATGAAGAAGCTTTTAAAAATAATATTGTAAATGAAGGTGGAATAGAAAAAAAAGCAAGAGTGCTGAAAATGATACCAGGTTTGTGGATATTGCAGCAACTGAAAAAAATATTTAATGAAAAAAATCTTGATATAGATTATTCAGATTTTGGAAATATGGCTAAGAAATCAAACTTGATTTCATTTGTTGATTTAGAAAATGAAAGATTTTTACACGCTGAAAAGATGGACATTGAAATAAAAGAATATTGCAGGGAAACTGGGCAAGAAGTTCCGGAGACAGATGAAGATTTACTAAGAGTAGCATACAACAGTTTAAAGAAACAGTACAATAAGAGTATAAAGGAACTAGAAAAACTGGTTGGAAATGAATTTACTTCAATTATAGCAATTGGAGGAGGAATACAGGATAAATTCCTATGTCAGGAAATTTCAGATGAAACAGATAGAGTAATTAAGGCAGGACCAATAGAAGCATCAGCATTTGGAAATATAATAACACAGTTTATTGCTCTTGGACTTGTTAAAAATTTAGAAGAAGGAAGAGAAATTGTAAAAAATTCTGTAGAAATAATAGAATATAAATCTAAAAGAAAGGAGGAAAAATAAATGGCTGAAAAAATACTGGAAATGAAAAATATAGTTAAAACTTTTCCAGGAGTAAAAGCTCTGGATCATGCTTACATTGATTTGTATGCTGGAGAAGTAAATGCTTTTCTAGGAGAAAACGGTGCTGGGAAGTCAACATTAATGAAGGTTCTTACTGGAGTATATCAAAAGGATGAAGGTGAGATAATTTACAATGGAAAAAGTGTAAATTTTAAAAATCCTAAAGAAGCGCAGGAAAATGGAATAAGTATAATTTATCAGGAATTTAACCTGCTTCCTCATCTTTCAGTTGCAGACAATATATTTATTACAAGAGAATTCCAAGGAATGAAAGGGATTGTAAATGAGGCTAAACAAAATGAAGAAGCTCAAAAAATTCTGAATCAGCTAGGATTAAAAATATCACCTGAGGAAAAGGTAATGAATTTAAGTGTAGCGGAACAGCAAATGGTGGAAATAGCAAAAGCACTTTCAACACATGCAAAAATATTGATTATGGATGAACCGACTGCAGCTCTTACAGACAGGGAAATTGAAAAACTTTTTGAAGTCATTGAAAATCTTAAAAAGGATGGTGTAGGTATAATTTATATTTCACATAGGATGGAAGAACTTAAAATAATTGCAGATAGAGCAACAGTAATGAGGGATGGTAAATATATAGACACTGTAAATTATAAGGATACAACGAATGATGATTTAATAAAACTGATGGTAGGTAGAGATATAACTGAACAATATCCTGCAAGAAATGTTGAAATTGGTGAAGCTTTGCTAGAAGTTGAGGATTTGTCATATAAAAAACATGTAAAGGCAATAAATTTCTCAGTTAAAAAAGGAGAAATTTTAGGTGTTGCAGGATTAATGGGATCTGGAAGAACAGAAATGGCAAAAGTTATTTTTGGAGCCTATGAAAAATCAGGTGGAAAAGTCTTCATGGAGGGAAAAGAGGTACATATAAAAAATCCTAAGGAAGCAATAAAGTTAGGTATCGCATATTTGACAGAGGATAGAAAAAAAGATGGACTTTTTCTTAATTTATCAATAGAAGACAATATTATGATTGCAAATTTAAATTTAGTATCAGATAAATCAGTCTTAAACAAAGATAAATCTGAAAATATAACAAAGAAATACATAGAAAAAATGAAAATAAAAACTCCATCAAAAGAACAATTCACAAAAAATCTGAGTGGAGGAAATCAGCAAAAGGTTATATTGGCAAGATGGCTTTGTCAAAATAAGAAAATAGTAATATTTGATGAGCCTACTAGAGGAATAGATGTAGGAGCGAAAAGAGAAGTTTATAATCTTATGAATGAACTAGTTGAAACAGGAGCAGGGATTATAATGATTTCATCTGAATTACCTGAAATACTTGGAATGAGTGATAGAGTAATGATTATGCATGAAGGGAAAATAGGTAATATAATAGATATAAAAGATGCAACAGAAGAAAGAATACTATATTTTGCGACAGGAGGAATAAATAAATATGAAAAAGAATAAAATAATGCAACAATTAGTTACATTTGCCAGTTTAATAATAATGATAATATTTTTCTCAATAACATCCAGTCAGTTTTTTTCAATAACAAATTTCATGACAATCGCTTTACAAACTGCTATTATTGGAATTATAGCTATAGGAATGACATTTGTAATAATAACAGGAGGTATTGATTTATCAGTAGGTTCCATTGTAGCCTTTTCAGGAGTTATAATGGGAATGGCAATGAAAGCTGGAATTCCTACAATTCTAGCAATAATTTTAGGATTAGTAAGTGGTATAGCATGCGGAATAATAAATGGATTATTAGTATCTAAAGCTAATCTTCCTCCATTTATAACTACTTTAGGTTTAATGATGATTACTAGAGGGCTTGTATTGGCAATAACAAACGGAATTCCAGTTTCAGGATTAAACGATGGTTTTGATAAATTATCAGGTGGAACAGTATTAGGTATTCCAAATCCAGTAATTTACCTAATTATAATAACAGCAGTATTCTCATTTGTACTGAAAAAAACTGTAATTGGAAAATATACTTATGCAGTTGGAAGTAACGAAGCCGCTTCAAAACTTTCAGGAGTAAATGTAGATAAAGTAAAATTATTTGTATATGGATTAAGTGGTTTTCTATGTGCTATTTCAGGAATCCTTCTTGCATCAAGACTAATCTCAGCACAACCTACTGAAGGAACAGGATACGAAATGGATGCCGTTGCTGCAGTAGTAATCGGTGGTGCGAGTCTTATGGGAGGTTCAGGATCAATTTTAGGAACAATACTAGGAGCCTTTATAATGAGTACATTGAAAAATGGGCTTAATATGCTTAATGTATCAGGATTCTGGCAACAATTTGCTATAGGAGTAGTAGTGCTTGTGGCAGTATATATAGATAGTTTAAAAAATAAAAAATAAAAAAATAAATTTAATTTAAAGGAGAGATTTCTTATGAAAAAGTTATTATTATTTTTGGTAGTATTTGCAGCGGTTCTTAGCTGTGGAAAAAGTGAAGACAAAAAAGATGCTGGATCAGGACAAGCAGCAAATTCTGGAGACAAAATTAAAATTGAATTGGTAAGTAAAGGTTATCAACATGAATTTTGGAGATCAGTAGAAGCAGGAGCTAAAAAAGCTGGAGAAGAATTAGGAGTAGAAGTAAACTTTATTGGGCCTGAAAAAGAAACTGAAATTGGTAAACAAGTAGGTATGGTTGAAAACGCAATTAACAAAAAAGTATCTGCATTAGGAATTGCAGCTCTTGACCCAGACGCATTGGCAGTAGTGGCGAAAAAAGCTATGGACGCAAAAATACCAGTTGTAACATTTGATTCAAATGTAAAAGATGATATTACATCAAGTTTTATTGCGACAGATAATAAAGTTGCAGGAGCAATGGCTGGAGAACAACTAGCAAAACTTATAAATGGAAAAGGTAAAGTAGCGGTAGTATCTCATAACCCTGGAACAACAACAGCTATAGAAAGAGAAGCTGGATTTAGGGAAGCATTGGCAAAATATCCAGATATTAAAATATTAAATACACAATTTAGTGATGGGGATAAATCAAAAGCATTGGCAATAACTCTTGATATTATTAATGCAAATCCAGATATTGCAGGAATTTATGGAACAAACGAACCTTCTATTTTTGGTGTTGCTAAAGGAGTAGAAGAAAAAGGTCTAACTGGTAAAGTAGCTCTAGTAGGAATAGACTCATCTGAAGATTTAGCTAAATTCCTTGAAAAAGGAGTTATCTCAGGGCTAGTTATACAAGATCCTTACAATATGGGATATCAAACAGTACAACAATTGTATAAACTTTCAAAAGGTGAAAAAGTTGAAAAAAGAATAGACACAGGAGCAATTCTTGTAACTAAAGAAAATATAGGTAATGCAGATATTGTTAAAAAGATGTTTCCGTTTGGAAGAAAATAAATAAAGATTTAAGGAGTGATACTAATGAACAGATTAAGAGGAGAACTTCCTAAAGTAGGAATTCGACCTGTTATTGATGGAAGAAGAAACGGAGTTAGAGAATCTTTAGAAGAAAAAACAATGGGAATGGCAAAAAAACTTGCAGAACTAATTTCTTCCACATTAAGACATCCTAGTGGAGAACCAGTAGAATGCGTGATTTCTGATACAACAATTGGAGGATTTTCTGAAGCAGCAAAATGCAATCAGAAATTTAAAGATCAGAATGTAGGATTGTCAATAACTGTTACACCTTGCTGGTGCTATGGAAGTGAAACAATTGATATGACACCTGATATTCCAAAAGCAATTTGGGGATTTAATGGAACAGAAAGACCAGGAGCAGTTTATCTTGCAGCAGCATTGGCAGGACATGCACAACTAGGATTTCCTGCATTCGGAATTTATGGACACGATGTACAGGATTTATCTGATGATTCCATTCCTGACGATGTAAAAGAAAAATTACTTAAATTCACAAAAGCTGGATTGGCTGTTGCAACAATGAAGGACAAATCTTACTTATCTGTAGGTGGAGTTTCCATGGGTATAGCAGGATCTATGGTTAATAATGAATTTCTTTTAGACTACTTAGGAATTCGTCCTGAATTCAAAGATATGAGTGAAATTACTAGAAGAATACAAAATGAGATTTACGATAAGGAAGAATATGAAAAAGCATTGAAATGGGTCAAAGAGCATTGTAAAGAAGGATTAGATATAAATAAAGTTTCTAGAACAGAGGAAGTTAAAAATAAAGAATGGGAAACAGTTGTGAAAATGACTCTTATAATAAGAGACATGATGATTGGAAATCCTAAATTAGCTGAAATGGGATTTGTTGAAGAATCTGAAGGAAATAATGCAATAGTATCAGGTTTCCAAGGTCAAAGACAATGGACAGATTTTATGCCTAATGGTGATTTTTCTGAGGCTATATTAAATTCATCTTTTGACTGGAATGGAATAAGACAAGCATTTACAGTTGCAACTGAAAATGATGCTTTAAATGGAATATCTATGCTGTTTGGACACCTTTTAACTGGAACTGCGCAAATATTTGCAGATGTTAGAACTTATTGGAGTCCAGAAGCTGTAGAAAGAGTTACAGGTAAAAAATTGACAGGAAAAGCTGAAAATGGAATAATTCACTTAATTAACTCAGGATCAGCTACGTTAGATGCAACTGGAGATCAAATAAGAGATGGTAAACGAGTTATGAAACCATACTGGGAAGTTACAGAAGAAGAAGTTAACAATGCCTTAAAATCTACAAGTTGGCCTGCAGCAGATTATGATTATTTCAGAGGTGGAGGATTCTCTTCTTGCTTCCTTACAAAAGGGGAAATGCCTGTTACAATGTGCAGAATAAATCTTGTTAAAGGGCAAGGGCCTGTACTTCAAATTGCTGAAGGATATGCAATTGACATAGACAAAGATATTCATGAATCACTTGATAGCAGAACAAATCCAACTTGGCCTACAACTTGGTTTGCACCTATACTTACTGGTAAAGGAGCATTTAAAGATGTTTATTCTGTAATGAATAACTGGGGAGCAAATCATGGAGCAATATCTTATGGACATATAGGTGATGAACTTATAACATTAGCATCTATGCTTAGAATTCCGGTATGTATGCACAATGTAAATCCTGACAGAATATTCCGTCCTAAAGTTTGGGCAAGTTTTGGAGACATGAATGAAGAAGGTGCTGATTACAGAGCATGTGAAAATTTTGGACCAATTTATAAAAAAATAGGTAAATAGAAAATATCTAAATGAAGGAGTAAAAAAATGCTTAAAAATATACCTAAAAATTTAAGTCCAGAATTACTTAAGATATTGTGTGAAATGGGACATGGAGATGAAATAGTAATAGGAGATGGAAACTTTCCTGCTGCGAGTCATGCACAAAGACTTATCAGATCAGATGCAAGCGGTGTAGCGGAACTTCTGGAATCAATATTAGAAATATTCCCTCTTGACACATATGTAGAAAGTGCAGTTTCATTAATGAAAACAGGAAGTGAATACGCAGGAGAACCTGAAGTATGGAGTGTTTATAGAAAAACTTTAGAAAAACATGAAGAATTTAAAGACTTTGAATTTGTAGAAAGATTTGAATTTTATGAAAGGGCAAAAAAAGCGTATGCTATAATTGCTACATCTGAAGAAGCTATTTATGCAAATGTTATTTTAAAGAAAGGGATTATAAAATAACGTATAAATAACAAATATTAAAATAAGGGAACACGATTTTACAGATTAATTTCTAAATTTTAGTCTTTAAATCGTGTCCTTTTTATTAATTAAAAATATTAAAATATTATTTGATAAAAAGACTGTATAGTTATATAAATAAAGAAAAAGATAGCACAAATAATAAATTCATGGTATTATATTTTTGAATAGGAACACTAAGAAAGGATTTGTATATCATAAATTAATATATTGTGACAAATTAAAAAATAATTTATCATATTTAGAAAATAAAAAATCTAAAGTTTAAATATCCTCAATAGTGAAATATAATGTAACATTTACTTGTGAACTAAAAGAAAAAAAGAAATAATATTTATGATTTAAGGAAGTAATATAATGAAAATAGAAGAAATAGCTAAATTATCGGGATTTTCAAAATCAACGGTATCTCGTGTGATTTCAAATAATGGTTATGTTAGTAAAGAAACAAAAGAAAAAATATTAAAAATTATTGAAGAGGTAAATTATATACCAAATGGAATAGCCCGTTCCTTGTCTAGTAATAAGTCAAATACAGTAGCTGTAATTATACCAGATATTCAAAATTTATATTTTGGAGATATAATAAAGGGTATTTCAAATATAATGGATAAAAATAATTTAAATATGCTTGTTTATAGCACTGATGAAAATATAAAGAAAGAAAAAAAAGTATTTCAGAATGTTATTGAACAAAGACCAAGTGGCATTATACTTTCAATATCTCTTCAGCATCATAAAAAAAAGGATATAAAAACATTAATTGATTCAGGTATTCCTTTTGTTCTGTTTGACAGACAAATTTTTGATGAAACTTTTACGGGAGTATTTTTTGATGATATAAAAGGAGGATATTTAGCCACAAAAGCATTGATTAATTCAGGGCATGAAAATATTGCCATAATTACAGGTCCTTTTTCTACTACAAATGGTTTAAATAGGCTAGAGGGATACAAAAAAGCAATGATGGAAAAAAATAAGAAAATATCTGAAGAAAATATATATGAAGGAAATTTTCATTTTGACAGCGGATATGAAAATGCAAAAAAGATTCTTGAAAAAAATGAAAAAATAACAGCAATTTTTATATGTAATAATGAAATGACTTTAGGAGCATTACAGGCAATAAGAGAGAAGAACCTGAAAATACCAGATGATATAGCAATAGTAGCTTATGATAATCATAAATATTTTGAAATATTAGGAATAAATATAAGTGCAGTAAATAGAGATATAGAGGAAACAGGGATGGAAATAGCAAAACTTTTACTTGAAGAGATGAAAAATAGTAGCAGAAGCAAGAAAATAGTTATTGTATCTCCAACATTGACTCTCAGAAATTCAGAAAAATTAGTAAAAATTAAAGATAAAAAATAATAATGATAGTGTAATTATATTTTTACTAAAAATCAAAATAAAATTGATGTACTAACTATATACGAGAATAAGAATAGGAGAAGTTAAGGGGAAAATTATTTTTAACAAAGATAATAAAAAATATAAAGGAGAATAAATGAAAAAGTTAAAATTTACTTTACTTGAAACTTTAGGGAAATTAATTCGAAATGTTATCATCATATCAGGAGAGTCAGGACTGGATGCATGAATAATCAAAGTTAGAAAGTTATAAATACATCCAGAAATTTTTTAGTGAATTTTTTATATTTTATATTTGAATTATTATCATTTTTATAAAATAACTATTTTATTTAGTCTAATTCTTTTATTTTATACACCTTCTTCTTATCCTTTATTTTATACCTGTTATCATTTTCATCATAATGTTTATCAAGAGTTTTTACATCTGCTTCCTTAAAAATTTTACCTTTGTAATAGGTATTGTTTTTATCTTTTGCATAATCCTCATCAAGAATTTGAAAAGTATCAATATCGACATTTTTACTTTCTAATGGAACAAATTTTGTGTTATTATTTTCATCTTCAGTAAAATAGTACAAATCTTCATTTTGTTTTACTAAAGAATAATCTATTACTTCAAAGTTTTTAGGTTTGAATATTTCCAACTTTTTATTTTTATAATAAATATTATTTTTATCCTTAAAGAAATCATTTTTTAAATATTCAAAGCTATTTACATCCACTCCATTTACTCTACGAGTTTCATAATACACTCCCATTTTATCTTTTCCTATAGAATATCCTTCAGGTTCAAAAGTTTCTGTATCTGCATCTTCTATTTTTTGGAAATGATAATAAACGTTATTTTTATCTTTTGAATATCCAGAATAATTTTCAATAGGCTGTAAAGTTTTTAAATCAATTTCTGGAGAAATCTCAACTTTTTCAATAACTATCTCATTTTCTTTTGGATAAAAAGAATATATTCCATTTTTATCTTTTACATGTGTATAATTTACAAATGGCTCAAAAGATTTTGAATCAATTCCTTTCATTAGCATTCCTTCGTAGTAAACTCCATTCTTATCTTTGTAAAAATCTCCATTCAAATCTTCAAATGTCACAGGGTCTAAGCCCTTTATCATCTTCCCCCTGTCGTAAACAGCATTTTTATCTCTTCCCAATGCATAGCCTTCTATTGCTTCAAAAGTTTTTGCATCTGCCCCTTTAATTTTTTTTACATCGCCATCATAATTATCATAGTAAAAAACATTATTTTTATCTCGATAATACTCTTTCGATACTTCTTCAAAAGTATTTAAATCAGCATTTTGGATTTTTTTCACTTCTTCTTTTCCAAGATAATAAACCCCTTTATCATCTTTGATAATAAGTTTATTTGAGCCAACAACTTTAAAAGTTTTAGGATTTACACCTGTTATTTTTTTATTTAAAAAGTATAAGTTATTTTTATCTTTCCCGTATATAGAATCTATTTTAAAACTGCCGCTATCTGCACTCTCTAATTTTTTTATTTCAATATCGATATTATAGTTATCATTTCCCGCATCCTCTGCATTTTCGACATCAATATCTGAAATTTTCTGTTCACTTTCTTTATAATTAATAAAATAAACGTTATTTTTATCTTTTAAGTACAAAAGCATCGTCATGTTTTCTCCGTCCACGACTTCTAGGGTATTCATATCTATTCTCACAGGTTTTATTGACTTTATCGTAATTTCTCCATTTTCATATTTGTCAAAAGTATAAATACCATTTTTATTAATTAATACAGCTGGTACGTAAAATTGAACAATAACCTTACTTTTTTCTGGACTAAAGCCTTTAATTTTTATAATCTCATTATTTGCAATATAAAAAACATTATCTTTATCTTTTGCAATAAAAGAATTTTCAATCTGAAAAGAATTCACATCTATATTTTTCAGCTTTTTATTCTTATAGTAAACATTATCCTTGTCTTTCGCAAAATTATCATTTTCTTCAAAAATTTTAAAAGTCCTAAAATCAATATTTTTTATAATTTCTTTTTTCTCAGAATCCTCCATTGTGTCAATGAAATAAATTTTATTTTTTTCTTTAATATAGCCTGCATTCACAACACTTCCCGCCAAAACAAACAAAAGTAGAATTTTTAACAAATGTCCTTTAATGTTCACCACAACTCTCCTTTTTTATTCTCAAGTTTTTGATTTATTAAGAATTCAAATAAAATAATTTTTATTATTTAATCTCCATTTCCTCCTCAAAGTCAACTGGATTTTTCCCTTCCATTTTCTTCCCTTCGAAATAAACGTTATTTTTATCTTTCCCATATTTCCCACTCATCGTTACTCTAAAACTATCTTTATCCGCTCCATTTACTTTTACAAATTTATTTCCATCTATAAAATAAACACCATTCTTATCTTTGAAATAATTGGAACTGTCCATTGGAGATTCAATTCTTTCAAGAGTTTTTAAATCAATACCTTTACTATCCAGTCGAGTTACCTCTATTGCTTTTTTGTTATCTTCAGTTTCAATAAATTTATAAATACCATTTTTATCAACTAAAATTTTATCATACGATAATCCGCCATCAAAGTAACTAAAATTATCAGAACTAATCCCTTTTAATTTTTTCCCTTCATAAAAGACGTTATTTTTATCTTTTATCCAAAGACCGTTTATTCCTTCGGCACTATTAACATCTATTCCTTTCACTTTTTCTCCGTTAAAATAAACATTGTTTTTGTCTTTTGCAATAAAAGTATGATTTTCGTTGTCATATTTAAATGAATTTGGATCTGCTCCTTCTATTTTCTTAAACTCATTTTCTCCAAAATAATAGAGATTTTTATCGTCTTTATAATAATTTCCGCCTATTTCTTCAAAATTTTCAAGATTGACTTTTTCATTGATTGGAATTAATTTTATCTCATTTTTTTCTTCATCTTCGTCGATTTTATAAAGTCTGTTTTTATCTTTTATAAAATTACTTTGTATTTGTTCAAAACCGTCAGCGACAATCCCATTTATTTTTTTATTTTGATAATAAACATTATTTTTATCCTTTGCAAAATAAATAGAACTGCTGTAAGGTGAATTTAAAACTTCAAATGTCGCCAAATCAGCATTTTTTATTGTATAAAGGTTATTATCCAAATCATAATAAACATTATTTTTATCTTTATAATAATAGTCATCAATGTGTTCAAAAGTTTTTAAATCTAATCCTTTTATATTTATTTTTCGAGTCTTTATTTCTATATTTTCATTTTCTTTTTCAATATCTTCTAATAAATACAATCCATTTTTATCTTTTACAATATTGGAACTAATTTTTTCGAAAGTTTTTGCATCAATTCCATCCAATTTATATTCAAATAAATAAAGGTTTTTGTCATCTCTCGCAAAAGTATTATCCACCATTTCAAATGTTTTCGGATTTACATAGGATAATTTTTTGAATTTTATTTTACCATCTCTGTTATCCATAAAATAAACATTGTTTTTGTCTTTATAATATTTGCTATAATATCCTCCAGCAAATTCTAAAGTTGCAACATCCACTCCTTCTATATTTTGCACTCTTGGTATGAAAGTTATACCATCATCTGCTCTATCCAAATAAAAAACATTCTTATAATCTTTTATAAAATTTAAATCATTGTCTAATATTTCAAATCCTTTTGGGCTAACACCTTCCAATCTCTGTTTATCAACATATACACTATTTTTATCTTTTGAAAAAATTCCCGGCTCAAATGTATCAGCATCTGCTCCTTCCAGTTTTTTTAATTCCTGTTTATCTTCAGTCATATCAACATAATAAACCGAATTTTTATCTTTATAAAATGCTTCTTTTAAAATATTCTCAAAACTTGCCACATCAATGTTTAAATTTTTTATTGTTCTTATTTTAGTTTTTCCGTCATCTGTCGTATAAATCTTATAAACATTTTTATTATCCTTCAAGTAATTATCATCAAAAATTTTAAGCCATTCAATACCAACAGAATCTAGCTTTTCTTCATTATAATAAACATTTTTCCTGTCTACCCCGTAATTTCCGTTTACAATTTGAAATGTATTTTTATCAGCATTTTTTACTATTTTTACTTTCCCGTTTTCATTATCTACAAAATATACGTTATTTCTGTCTTTTATATAACTGCTGTAAGAAGAACTGTTATTATCCAAAAATACTAAACTATTTACATCAATATTCAAATTTATTTTATTAATTTTTCCATTAGAAAAATAATATAGATTATTTTTATCTTTTACAAAATCATTCAACTCAAGCACTTTATCAGCACTTTTATCATCGATTTCACTTTTGATTTTTTTTAAATCATTATCTGAACGATAATAAAAACTGTTTTTATCTTTATAGTAGTTCAAAATTCCAAAATACTTAAATGTACTAAAATCAATGTTCAAATTATTTATTTTTTTTGCTTCAATTTTATCGTTTTTTCTGTCATACAAATCGCTATTGCTATTAAATGTCAAATAGTAATCATTTTCGCTTTGAAGAATATAATTATCCTGTCCCATTTCTTCAATAACTCTAACATTATTCGGATTAATTCCGTTTATTTTTTCACCAAAATAGTAAACACTGTTTTTATCTTTTCCAAATTCCTCGCTCAAAGTAATAAAACTGTTTCTATCAATATTTGGTAATTTTATAAAACCTTCTCCATCAGGAAAATCATTACTGTATTTAATAACAAAAATATTATTTTTATCTCTAAAATAACGAGTATCTCCCATTATCTCAAAACTTTTTGCATCAGCATCTTTAATATCCTCATTTCCTGTAATGTAAAAAACTCTATTTTTATCTTTCCCTATAAAATTTCCGAACGTTTTAATACTCGCAGAATCGACATTTTCCATTTTTCTTCCTTTGTAATAAACATTATTTTTATCTTTTGCGATATAATTACCCAAAACTTCAAAAGAATTTTTATCTGCTCCTTGTATCTTTTCCAAATTCTCATAGGCATAGTAAATATTATTTTTATCAACAAAATAATCTATGCTCGTAACATCTTTGTTATTTTCTAAAGCTCTAAAAGTTTTAACATCAAGTCCATCTAAAGATATTTTTTTCGTATTTATTTTATTATCCGAAGATATTGGTATACTATCTGTAATATCAGCTTCAATTTTATATACATTTTTACTATCTTTCACATAATTTTCTTTTACTGTTTCAAATCCTTCAGGCAAAACATCTTTAAGTTTCTTACCATAAAAATAAACATATTTATTATCTTTTGCATAATAATCGCCAATAAGCTCTCTATCTTCCTTTAAAGGTTCAAAACTTTCAATATCTACATCTTTTACTTTCGACTTAATCTCATAATATGGAATTTTATAATAAATTTCACCATTTTCCTTTAAATATTCCGCATTTGCAATGCTTCCTGCTAGGATAAATAAAATTAATATTTTTAATAAATTTTTTCTTTTCATACACTTACTCCTTTTTTTATAATCTTTAATTTTTAGTAAATAAAATACCTTTTTAACTTTTCAACTTTTTATTCTCTTTCTATTTTTATAAGATTCATATTTTCATCAATTTTATAAAACTCATTATTATATTTTATCTCATTGTCTACAATTTTAAAGTAGTTTGGATTAACATTATTTAACTTTTTCCCTTGATAATAAATATTATTCTTATCTTTTGCAAAATCATTTTCCAATATTTCAAATGATTTTTTATCTATATTTTTTAATATTCTTGTCTTTTCTTCACTCCAGTCCCGATAATAAATTTCACCATTTCTTTTTATATATTCTGCATTCACAATATTTCCTGCCAAAATTAACAACCCAAATATTTTTAACAATTTTTTTAAATTCAAAATTATCACTCCCTAAATTTCTTTCGTTTTTAAATAAAATGGCATCAGTAATTTAAAGCCTTTTAAAAATTCCTTTGTCAAATCTTCAAGATTTTCAAATTTTTCAATTTCTTCCACATCAAATTTAACAAGCACTTTTCTGATATTTTTCTCTTTCATATCTTCAAGTAATTTTTCCCTATTTTTTTCACTTCCTTCAATTCTATCCAGCATACAGTTTTCCTTACTTTTTGAAAACTGCACAAAATAATAAAGTGGCTTCTTAATTGGCAAGTCTAAAACCTTATTCTGTCTTTCAAGAGTATTTTCCCCAATTTTACGTTCAACAAAACTCACTTCCATCGAAATTCCGACTTTTTTAGTTTTCTCATTTTTAAAGACTCTAAGTGCAACTCCAGATTCATTTTCAGTATCTCCATCCTGCTTCAAAAATACCCAAAGATAAGGTCTTGCAACCTGTCCTTGATTCATCCAGCTGCTAACTTTCTGCAAATGAAATCCCTCTACATTTTCCTCCACAGATTTGGCTATTTCAGTAAAAATCTTTCGTGCAGTCTGTCCATTTTTTCTAAAAAGCTCCATATCTTCCTTTAAATCCCCAGCTTTTTCAGGTTTAATATATTTTCTCCCAGCATAATCTGTATATTCAATTAATGGCTTGTAATTAAATTTTTTATTCATATTTTTTCTCCTTAAATTTTTTTGATTTCAACTTCTTAAAAACTAAATAATCTTAGAAAATTTTTCTGAAACAATTATAAATACTAAGTTCAAGTTTAAAGAGAGTTTTCTATAAAATTATAGCATACTTTCTCAAATTTCTAAAAAGGTTTTAATTTTTTCTTATTTTTGCACAAAATAAATTTAAAGGTTTTCGTATGCTTTTTGTATATTATTTCAATTTTTAAATTTTTTGAATATATACTCGAACCCATTTAAAATTGAACTGATAGAAATTATATAATTTAGGGTTTGAGTAAAATAATCATAATTTTTGAGTTCTGTTTTAAACTAGTTTTACTATAAATTTGATTTTTTAAAAAAATAGTGTATAATAGTATTGATTAAAAAAAGGTTAAAAATAAGAGGTGAAAAAATGAGAATAAAGGGGAATAATGATGGGTTTACACTCATTGAGGTTTTGTTATACATTTCAATTATGGCAATTTTGTTTATGGTGGTTTCTGTGAATTTACAGAAACAGAGGCAGAATCAGGAGTTTGCAATTCAAAAGAGAAATATCAGCCAGTTTATTAGAAAAATTCAGCAGTATGCACAGCACAACAGGAAGGAATATGTGCTGGATTTTAAAATATCTGAAAAGACAGCTTATTTTCTAGACGAAAAAAATGGAAAAAAGGATATTGTTGATAAAATGGAGATTTCTCAAAACTTATCGTATATGACAAATAACTCTAATAAAAATGCTGATTTTAGAAGACGTACCACAAATGAAGGGAATTTTGAAAAAGGATTTTCCGTTTATTTGCTAGAAAAAAGGGAGAAAAAATTTATTACAGAATTTCTACAAACACAATAAATGCGGCGAAATATCCGATTATAAGTATTTACAGAGCTAAAAAGCCGATTAATCTTTCGGATGACTATTCAAAGGCTAACTTGTGGGAGGAGGAAATTTAAATGAAAAATGGGGGAAATTTTGAAAATAATGAGATAATTGAGGAAAGAAATAAAAAAATAGATTTTGAGAATATAAAATTTCGTAAAATCGTGAAAAAATCTGATAAAAATGAAAATATAAAAAATTCTGGAAATACAAAAGTGAGTAAAAATAATGACAATAGTCAAACTCAAGAAAACGTAAATAAATTTGAAAATAAGGAATTTGACAAATATATTTTGGAAATGCAGAAATTCAGAGAAAAAGAAGCTAGAAAAAAGTATATAAAATCTGAACTTTCACGCAGGAAACAAAATTTAGTAAGGTTTTTTAATATGGAAATAGGAATTGAAGAAGTGAAAAGAACTTGGCAATTTGGAATTTTAATTTTGGCAGGAATTTTTTTGTTTGTGTTTTATCTTAATTTTGTTACTTTTAAGGAGGAACTTTCTGGTGAAAAGACACTTTATGTGAAAATTGACGGAAATCGTGGAAGTGTCTTGAAGGTTAATAACAAATATTTGAAAAGTCAAGCGAGCATTGAAAATAAGAAGGGGCTTGAATATGGATTTTATCTTATGCGGTACAAAATTAGAAAAGTTGTAAATAAAAATGGCAATATTAAGCTTGAAGGGAAAGTATTAGGATATAAAGAATCACGATTAAATGAAGTTCGTAAATATATTTTGGAGATTTTTGATAATTTGTTTATAACAGAAGAAAATTTGTATGCTTTTTCACGTGCTGCAGTTTTGGGAGAAAAGGCAGAGGTCTCTAAGGATATGAAGGATAAGTTTAAATATACAGGACTGGCTCATTTGATTGTAATTTCTGGAACTCATATTAGTCTTGTTGTTATTGGAATTGTGAAAATTTTGGACGGGCTGTTGCTAGGGTACAGGTTTAAGTATTTGATGGCACTTGTTGCACTCACTTTTTACTGTGCATTAATTGGATTCTCGCCAGGAATTTTACGTGCCTATATTATGGGAGCGATGATGATTTTGGCAAGGATTCTTTTCGAGCAGGAAGACAGTAAAAAATCTTTGTTAATATCGTTTATTGTTATAATTGTGCTAAATCCATATTCACTTTTTGATATTTCTATGCAGCTTTCGTATGCGGCAGTTGTGGCAATAATATTTGTAAATCCTGAATTTAAGAAAATTTATCAGGAAAAAATTTTGGATAAAGTAAAAAACGAAGTTTTGAGAAATACTGTAGATTTGATATTTTTGAGTCTAACAATACAAATTACGAGCATTCCTTTATTTTTGTATTATTTTGAAAAATTGCCATTATTTTCATTTTTATTAAATATTGTAGGAATACCGATTGGAACTGTTGTTATACAATGTTTATTTTTTGCAGTGCTTTTAAATATTTTTAAATTATCTTTATTTAATGGAATAGTAGTTTTTATTGCAGAAGTTATTTTTAAGGCTTTTGAAGGGTTCATTTACGCTGGAAGCAAAATTCCACTTTTACAAATTAGTATCAATGGAAAAGTACCGTTGTGGACGGTTTTTGCATATTATGGAATGTTATTTTTTATAACATTTTTTGTAATGCCGTTGTTTACTGTAAAAATTGATATGTATTCAAGTTCTTTTAATACTAAGTAATAAAATAATTATAGAAATAGATTTGAGAATGTTATTAGCAGTATAAATGAAAATTATGATAATAAACATATTTTATAAGTTCCTGTTTCGTGGTATAATGATATGATAAAAAAATAATAAAATTTGAAAGGGAGAGATAGAATATGAGTTTACCAAATTGTCCAAAATGCGGATCAGTATATGTTTATGAGGATGGAAATATGCTGGTTTGCCCAGAATGCTTTTATGAATGGGCTGAAAATGGGGAAGAAAGCAGTGAGGAAAATGTTGTAAAAGATTCAAACGGAAATATTTTGCAGGATGGAGACAGCGTTACAATTATTAAGGATTTGAAAGTAAAAGGTGCATCATCAGACTTGAAGAGAGGAACAAAAGTTAAAAATATAAGATTAATTGACGATGGGATTCATAATATCGACTGTAAAATAGATGGTTTTGGAGCGATGAAATTGAAATCGGAATTTGTTAAAAAAATATAAAAAATAGCTTTTTTAATAAATTACTTTATAAGTTTTTTCTTTAAATATTCAACAAAGTAATTTTCATAAGTTTAGATTATTTTAGTTTTTTTATTTTATGTTTATTTAAGCTGGGAGATCAGACGCCATCTCCCTGCACCCACGCTTAATGCAAAATTTTCTTATAAAAGAAAAATAGAACTCGCTTTTGAATTTATATTATTCTAATACAAACAACTTTGTACAACTTAAAATTGTTCCAAAAGCTCAAACAGCTATTTTTCTTCTAACGAAATTTTGCTTATTAAAGTTTTTACAGATTATTTTGAATAATTATAATTTCCTAATCAAAATAATTGTTATAATTAAATTAAAAATACTTAGACAAGCTGGGATTGGTGCGTAGCACTTTTGCCTATATCTAAAAATATTGTAATTTGAAGAAATTAAAATAACTAATATTGCGAAATAAAAGAGGATGGTGTCTGCTCCCTTTTATGTATAAAAAAATATATATAAATTATAGAAAAAATATTTATTAACAACAAATTATTTTATCCAAAAAAACTGTTATTTAGATAAAAATTACTTAGTTAAACATTTAAGAATTGAATTTATAAAATAAATTGTTAAATAAATTTATTATCATAATTAAATTAAAAAAATAGAATTGGAGAAAGAATGAAGTCAGGATTTATAACAATTGTTGGGCGTCCGAATGTTGGGAAGTCTACGCTTATGAATAAGCTTGTGAAAGAAAAGGTTGCAATTGTGTCGGATAAGGCTGGGACGACTAGGGATCAGATAAAAGGGATTGTAAATATTGGAGAAAATCAGTTTATATTTGTAGATACGCCAGGGATTCACAAACCTAAACATTTACTTGGGGAACACATGACTAATGTGGCGTTAGAGGCACTTGAAAATGTGGATTTGATAATGTTTATGCTGGATGGGACACAGGAAATTTCAACTGGAGATATGTTTGTTAATGAAAATGTGCGAAGTGTAAAGACACCAATTGTACTTGTTATTAACAAAATTGATAAAATGTCGGATGAGGAAATTGAGGAAAAGAAAAAGGAAATTCGTGAAAAATTGGGAGAGTTTGATGAAATAATAACTCTTACGGCGGAATATGCGATTGGGATTCATAAAATATTTGAAGTTGCCGAGAAATATTTGTCAAATGATATATGGTTTTATCCAGAAGATTATTATACAGATTTACCAGTAAATAAAATCGTTGTAGAAACAGTCAGAGAAAAAATTTTACATCATACGAAAGATGAAATTCCTCATAGTGTAGCTGTGGAGATTATTAATGTGGAAACTAAGCCTACAATTAGAAAATATGATATAAATATTTATGTTGAAAGAGATAGCCAAAAAGGAATTATTATTGGAAAAGATGGGGCTATGCTTAAGAAAATTGGGACAGAGGCTAGATGTGAGATTGAGCATTTGATTGATTTGAAGGTTAATTTGAAATTGTGGGTAAAAGTTAAGAAGAAATGGAGAAAGAATAAGAAATTTCTTGATGAAATGGGTTATGGGAAATAATTTTATTTTTAGGTTATATTAAACCTTATTTAAAAAATAGGAATAAATTTTTATAATAAGGTTGTTTAATAACTAATTCATAATCATTCAACTAAATTGTTTTTTATTATTTTTTGTATATTTTAATTAAAAAATATTTTTTCATATTACTATGTTTTTTCTTTATTTATTTTCGTAGGACTGTTCATTGCCGCAAAACCTTACCTTGCAATAAAGATTTATCCAAATAATTAAAATTATGGCAAGATTGCTACGCAATAACCTATGGCTAGTCTACGATATTTTTCAGCACTGCCAAAAAACTCGCTATGCTCAAACAGTTTTGCCAGCACAGAAAAATGCTCCGATGGATTAGTTTGTACTAGATTCTGTTTAAAAAGTGAAAATTATGTTTTAATTATTTGAAAATATTTTTTATCCCGTGTTAGAAAAAATTGTAATAAATTTGTTATTTAAATGGGGGTTAGTATTACTATAGCGGGGGCTTGTCGAAAAGTAATAAAAAATAAAAAAATCGAAAATGAAAAATTGTATTATTTGAAAGTTTATAAACTTTTATAAATAACCAAAAGATTTGTATTGAAAGGAAGAAAGATAGAGATGGATTTTAAGATACATTCAAAATTTAAGCCTACTGGAGACCAGCCTCAGGCTATTAAAAAGATTGTGGAAAACTTGGAAGATGGGATTACAGATCAGATTTTGCTTGGGGTTACGGGGTCGGGAAAGACATTTACAGTTGCGAATGTTATTGAAAAAATAAACCGTCCAGCTTTGATAATGGCACCGAATAAAACACTTGCAGCACAGCTTTACAATGAATATAAGCAGTTTTTTCCTGAAAATGCTGTTGAATATTTTGTGTCTTATTATGATTATTACCAGCCTGAAGCGTATATTATGCAGACTGACACGTATATTGAAAAAGACTCTTCAATTAATGATGAAATCGATAAATTACGGCATGCAGCAACAGCGGCACTTTTGAATAGAAGAGATGTCATTATTGTGGCTTCAGTTTCAGCAATTTATGGATTGGGGTCACCAGAGGCTTATAAAAAGAGGTCAATTCCGATTGATGTGGAAACAGGATTCGAAAGAAATGAGCTAATAAAAAGGCTGATTTCACTTAGATATGAGAGAAATGACATTGCCTTTGAGCGTGGAAAATTCCGTGTGAAGGGGGATATTCTCGATTTACATCCGTCTTATCAGGATACAGGATACCGTTTTGAATTTTTTGGAGATGATTTGGAAAGCATTTCAGAGATTAATACGCTTACTGGGCAGAAAATTAGAAATATAAAAAGAATCACAATAATGCCTGCAACTCACTATTTGACAAATGAAGATACAAAAGTGATGTTTGAGGCAATAAAAAAGGAAATGGAAGAAAGGGTACATTTTTTTCAAAAGGAAGGGAAATTGCTAGAAGCACAGCGAATTGAGCAAAGAACAAAATATGATTTGGAAATGATTGAGGAAATTGGTTATTGTAAAGGTGTGGAAAACTATTCCAGATATTTGACTGGAAAGGGCGAAGGAGAAGCGCCTGATACGTTGATTGACTATTTTCCTGAGGATTTGGTCGTATTTTTGGATGAGTCGCACATTTCAGTTCCGCAGATAAATGGAATGTATAAGGGAGATAGGGCAAGAAAGCAGTCTTTAATTGACAATGGATTTAGGCTTCCAAGTGCTTATGACAATCGTCCATTGAAATTTGAGGAATTTTTTGAAAAAGTTCCACAAGCTGTGTATATTTCAGCTACTCCAAGTGATTACGAGCTGGAACATTCAAATGGTGAAATTGTAGAGCAGCTTGTCCGTCCAACAGGAATTGTGGAGCCAAGTATCGATATTCGTGAAACAAAAAATCAAATTGATGACTTGATGGATGAAATAAAAACAAGAACAGCAAAAAAAGAACGGATTTTAGTTACAACTTTGACAAAAAAAATGGCAGAAGAATTGACAGATTATTATTTGGAATACGGAATAAAAGTAAAATATATGCACTCTGACATTGACACGCTAGAAAGAACAGAGATAATAAGAGGCTTGAGAAAAGGTGAATTTGATGTTCTAGTTGGAATAAACTTGCTGCGGGAAGGGCTGGATATTCCAGAAGTTTCATTAGTGGCAATATTGGAAGCAGACAAGGAAGGATATTTACGTTCCAGAAGATCTTTAATTCAGACAATGGGACGTGCAGCAAGAAACGTAGAAGGACACGTTATCTTATATGCCGACAGAATAACAGGCTCTATGCAGGAAGCCATTGACGAAGTAAATAGACGGCGTGAAGTTCAGGAAAAATACAACTTGGAAAACAACATTAATCCAAAATCAATCGTAAGAGAAATCGCAGAGTCAATCGTAGACTATGAAATTGAAAAAGAAAATGAAGCAAACAAAGCAATTAAGCAGTATAAGAGTGAAAAAGACGTGGAAAAGGAAATCAAGAAACTTGATAAGCAGATTAAAAAACTGGCTGAGGAGCTTAATTTTGAGGAAGCTATTAAGTTGAGGGATAAAATGAATGAATTGAAGAAGTTGTTAATTGAACTGTAATTTTTTATTTTTATAAGGAATATATATTTAAGAATTTTGGATTAATGATTTTTATTAATATTTTTTTTTTTATAAAGCAAAGGGGAACAATCGCCATCCTCTTTTACTTCGCAATACTAGTTATTTTAATTTCTTCAAATTATAATATTTTTAGATATAGGCGAAAGTGCTACGCACTAATCCCAGCTTGTCTAAGAATTTTTTTGAAATATTCCCAAATTTTATTTGGGAAAGTAGTCTAAACATTTATTATTTAGATAAATCTGGATTACTACGAAAACGAAACTCGCTAACGCTCAAACAGTAGTTTTTATTCCCAAAAAATCATGACATGTTTAATTTAATTGTAGTATGTAGCTTAATTAATTGATTTAAAAAAAATTTTTTGTTAAAAAATTATTTAAAATAAAGTATTAAAATTTTTAATAGGAGTAATAAATTGAATAAAAACAAAAAAATAAAATTTCCAAATTGGATGTCGTTGTTTCCGTTTTTTATTTCACAATTAGTATTGTATCCGATAGCTTTATATACAAGAAAAGTGATAATAGAAATTAATAGTGCTAGTCCGATATTAGTATTTTTGCTTCATTTTTTTGAATTGGCAATATTTTTTGTAGTAACTTTGATTTTGCCATTAATAGTGTTTTTTGTACTTGGAGTAATGTATGATTTTGAAATAAAAATGAAAAATGTTTTTTACATTTTGGGAAGTTTAATATTGGTGTATATTTTTTTGATATTAATTTTCAATACGAAAGAATTGTTATTGTTAATAGAATGTTGTATTGCATTTGGATTGGGATTGTTAGTGAAATAATTTAAAAGTAAAAAAGGGAGTTGATGTGATGTTTATTTTCAAAATGCTGTTAGAAATAGCAATAATGCTTATTTTGTGTGTGATTTTAAATTTAATTTTTGTGAAGAAGATTCTTAGAGTAAAAAATAAGAAGAAATTGCCTTTAAAAAAGGTAAAAACTGTTGTGTTTGATGTCAAGAAATTGAAGGAAGATGTGGCTATGCCAGCATTAAAGGGGAAGGAGAAATTGTCGTATTATCAAATATTACAAGGGTTAAATAATCTTGCAGAAGATAAGAATATAAAAAAAGTGATTATTGATGTGGATAAGTTGAATTTGACACTTTCACAGCTGGAAGAGATTTCTAAAATTTTTGACAAGATTAGGAAAAATAAGGAAGTTGTGGCAATAGGTACGCTTTTTGAGGAAAGTCGATATAGACAGGCTTTGCTTGCGGATAAGATTTTTATGTTTGATACAAGGCAGTCAACTCTTATTTTTAGGGGATATTTGCATAAGGAATTTTATTTGAAGTCATTTCTGGAAAAATTTGGGATAAGGATGAATGTGCTTCATATTGGTGATTACAAGGTGGCTGGAGAAAAATATAGCCATAACCAAATGTCAGAAGAGAAAAAGGAATCAATTAAAAATATAAAGGATAAAGTTTTTGAAGATTTTGTGGAACTGGTAAAAAGTAAAAGAGGAGTTGACATTGAAAATGAAATATTGAGTGGAAATTTGATTTTTGCTGGAACGAAAAAGACTTTGGAATATAAATTGATTGACGGTGTTGCTGATTATGATGAAATTGGGATAAATTACAAGGAAGACACCGTTTCGATTGAAGATTACATAGGAATGTTGAAAGAAAAAAAGGAAAAAGCAAAAGATACGATTGCAGTAGTGAACCTTGAAGGTGTTATTGATGTGAAAAATCCTAACAAAAATATTACCTATGATAATGTTTGTGAAAAACTTGAGGAATTAAAAGAAATAAAGAATTTGAAAGGGTTGGTGTTAAGAATAAATTCGCCTGGCGGGAGTGCTTTAGTTTCTGAAAAAATATATAAGAAATTAAAAAAATTGACTGTGCCAATATATGTTTCAATGGGAGATGTCTGTGCAAGCGGTGGTTATTACATTGCTACAACTGGAAAAAAATTATTTGCGAATAACTTTACTTTGACAGGCTCAATCGGTGTTGTTATGATGTATCCTGAAGTTGCAGGAACAATGAAAAAGTTAGACATTAATTTGGAAGGATTTGGAAAAGGTGCTGGCTTTGATATGCTGAATCCGTTTGAAAAACTAGGAGAAGATTCAAAAGGAAAATTAATCCATAATATGAATGAAGTTTATGGAGAGTTTAAGGAACATGTAATGGTAGCCAGAGGAATGAATGATGAGGAACTTGAAAAAATTGCACAGGGAAGAGTATGGCTTGGAAGTGAAGCCAAAAATATCAATTTAGTTGATGAAATTGGAACTCTGGAAGATTGTATAAGAGCAATGGAAAATGATTTGAAGTTAGATAAATATAAAGTGCAAATAGTGGAGTTAACACAAACTTTAAAAGAAACTCTGTCAGATATAAAAATGCCGTTTGTATCTGAGAAAATTAGGGAAAAGGTTGAATTTTTGCAAGGAAATATGAATCAGATTTTGTATTATGAGAGTGATTTTGAACTGTAGGAAGTCTTTCAATTTGGAAAGAAATGAAACTGTTCAGTAATTATATAAATTTGGATATATAGTAAAACTGCCTTAAAACTGAACTCAGAAGCTATGACTATTTTACTCAAACCCTAGATTTTTATAATTTTTAACAGTTCTATTTTAAACAGGTTCGAGTATCTAATGAAATAAATATTATTCGCAAGGGATTAAACACAATTGTTAAAGATAAAGTGTATTGAATTGTCAGACAAGTCTAATGGAGCAAAAATGGAGATTTTTTAATTAAAATTTTGTAAAATCTAGATATTTTTTATATTTCTAATTATAAATTTATTCAAAATATCTAAAAAAGACTATATTTTTGATTACACTAAACTTTATGGATTAAAAAATGAAAAAATGTAAAATTTTCGATTATAAAAATATAATTTTAGTATTAACTTGAAAAAAACTTTATTTTTTAGAAATATAAGGTATAATATGATAAATATTTAAAAAATAGGAGTTTTTTTATGAATAATTATTTGGAATTGTCAAAATTATACTATCAAAAAGCTAATATTGAAGAAGAATTGAATAAAAGACTTGAAAATCCATGTGTTTATAAAACATCTTTATATATTTCGCCAATTTTACGGGGAGAGAGAGTTTCAAAGGAAGTAGAATTGTTTTTTTTACCAATAAAAAATGTATTAATGTTACAAGATGAAATAATCCAAAATAGTAGAGATATTTTAAATTTGTCTAATGAACTGCCTGAAGTTGCTTTAAATTATTGTGTAAGGGAAATTATGGTTAATGAAATAATAAAAAGTAATGGGATTGAAGGGGTTCATACGACAAAAAAAGATGTGTATGATAGCATGAATTTCAATAAAAAATATAGATTTTCAGGAATTGTAAAAAAATATAAGCAAATAACAGAAAATAAGATTGAAAAAATTAATTCAGCAGAAGAAATACGAAAAATATACGATGAAATTTTTAGTGAAGAAATTGTAATTAATCCAGAGAACAAATTAGATGGGAAATTATTTAGAAAAGGTATTGTTCATGTTACAACAGGAATGAAAAATATTCATTTAGGAGATACAACGGAAGAACTAATATTGGAGCATATTGAAAAACTGATAGAATTTATGAATAGAAAAGATATAAATTTTTTATTAAAAGCATGCATTACCCATTATTATTTTGAATATATACATCCATTCTATGATGGGAATGGTAGATTTGGTAGACTTATTTTTTCAATGTATTTAGCTAGAAAACTTGATATATTTACAGGATTGTCATTGTCTTACTCAATTTTTTCAGAAAAAGAAAAATATTCAAAATTATTTTTAAATACATCTAAACCTAAAAATTTTGGAGAAATAACATTTTTTCTTATAGGAATTATGGAATTGATAAAAAAAGGACAAGAAAGTATAATGAAAATGCTGGAAGATAAAATAGAAAAATTGAATTTTTCGAGAAATTATTTGAATAATCTTAATTTAAGCGATTTGGAGAAAGATATAATGTTTGTATATATTCAAAATCATATTTTTTCTAATTCTGATTTAGAAGATAAAGAATTATCTAAAATAATAAATATGAGCAGACCTACACTAAAAAATAATATAGAACAATTAATAAAAAAAGAATACTTGACAAAAATTTCTAAAAAACCAATAACACATGTTTTAAGTGATAAATTACAGAAAGTTATTGACTAAAAAAAATCAGTGAATATTAATTAAATTAATAAAGGTTAGATTTTAAAAATTAAAATTGAAAGAGGAGATAAAAAAATGAATAAGGTATATTGCTATCCAAAATGCACAACTTGCAAAAAAGCTGTAAAATGGCTGGAGGAAAATGGGATTGATTATGAATATAAGCACATTGTGGAAGAAACACCGTCGAAAGAGGATATTAAGAAATATTATAAAGAAAGTGGATTGCCGTTAAAAAGATTTTTTAATACAAGCGGGAATGTTTACAAAGAGCTAAACTTGAAGGAAAAATTGACAGAGATGTCAGAAGACGAGCAGTTTGAGCTACTTGCAAGCAATGGAATGGTATTGAAAAGACCACTTTTGGTAGGGAAGGGTTTTGTGCTGGTTGGATTTAAGGAAGCTGAGTGGGTTGAAAAATTGAAATAATTTAAAAAAGGCTTACAGGCTTAGGAGATCTAGGCTCGGTAGAAGAGTATAGGACGGTTGGTATAGGAAAAACTACACCAGATGAGGCTAAAAAAAGTCCAGGACCAAGTTTAGATGGTAAAGGAAAATATAATTTGGATGATGACATTACAGAAAATATGTTGAGAAAAGAGCACAAATTAAGATTGAGAGGTGTATATCAAAATGACTAAATTGATTAAATTAATAATATTATTAATATTTTTTTCTGTAAATACAGGCTATTCTTCTACAGGAGAAATAAAAGAAATAGATGAAAATGATCCAAATGTATTAAAATTTTTAAATAAAAGAAATATAACTGCTGGAGATACCTGGGATAATACTGGAATATTCGAATATTCATTACATTCTACTGGACCAACAAAATATCAATTTTTGATGTATTTTAAGACTTTAAAAAAAGTTGATTATTCTAGATTAATAGAAAATTATGGACAAAATTTTTCTATTTACAGAAATATAACCTTAAATAGTTTATTGGATGTAAATTTTTTGGATACTCTTTATTCTAATATACCACTAAAGCCAAAAAATAAAAAAAGATTCTTGTTTGGAAAAGTATCCTCAGTAGGATATGTTGAAGAAAATTCAATGAAAGTACTGAAACTTGAATTGTACTTTATAAATCCTGATAACACATTGGAGACCAAAGTATTTTTTAAAACGGAAAACTTAGAAGGTTTATTAAACAAACATGACGATGAACAGGAAAAATTAAAGGAGGGGTTTGATTATTCTTCAAATAGCCCAAAAGACATGATAACAATAATAACGAGACATGGAGTAGTGCATAAAGTCAGCGAAGATTTAGAAGGAACAGAAAAAGAGTTATATGATTTTGTTATGAAACTTTTTAAGGATGAAATACCAAAAGAATATTTTGAATATAGGGATAAAGGTTATATTAAATACCACTAAATCTATCCGTTAACCTATAGCTTAAAATTTATAATTAAATATTGAATAAATGTAGTAATTTGAGAGTTATAATTTTTGAGTTTAAAATATTTAGATTAAAAAAAAGTATTTTAGAAAAAAAGAATATGATTTTAAAAATTTTGAAAAAATTGAAAAAAATTTTATAATTGTATTGAAAATTAATGGAAAATGTGATAAACTTAATAAGTTATTGAATAAAAGGATATTCCGCTTTTATTGTTGCTACCAGTTTTGTAAAAGATTTATAAGCAAGAAAAGTTTTTGAATCGGTGAGATTGGTATAGATAGAAAGAATGTCTTAGAAAGAAGGGAGTGAATTTCTTGAAAGAGAAATTAATCGAATTAGTAGAAAAAAATTACTTAAAGGCTGATGTACCTCAATTTAAAGCAGGGGATACAGTTGCAGTTCACTACAAAGTAAAAGAGGGAAACAAAGAAAGAATACAGGTTTTTGAAGGTGTAGTTATTAGAGTTTCTGGTGGAAGTGTTTCTAAAAACTTCACAGTTAGAAAAGTATCTTCAGGAATCGGTGTAGAAAGAATCATTCCTTTAAATTCTCCATTAGTAGAAAAAATCGAAGTTAAGAGAATTGGTAAAGTAAGAAGATCTAAATTATACTACTTGAGAAACTTATCAGGAAAAGCTGCTAGAATTAAAGAAATTAGAAAGTAGCTTCAAGGCTAGCAAAATGCTAGCTTTTTATTTTTTTAAAGACTAAAAATTTAAAAATTAATATTTTAATAAATAAACGTATTTTATTGAGTTAAATATATTTTAGGCAAATAGAAATTTTAGAAAAAATAAAGTTTAGTTATGTATAATGCAGTAATGCTATAATTACTGCTTTAAAATCGGACTTAAATATATTAAATTTAATTTTTATTTTTCGATTTTAGAAAAAATTTAAGAATTTTAAATTATAAATTAGGAGAAAAAAATTATGAATGTATTATTATGGGGAGTATTCTATCTTATTGCAACATTGTTTTTACTGTATTTCTTTGTTAAAGAAAAGAAAGTTATCCATTGGATAAGGGTAAAAGAGGATGAAATATTAAAAAAAATATCACTTGGAAAAAATCAAAAAAATATTATGGTGGGAAATTTGCTGACAGGGGCAGCATTAATTGTAACGGCTGTATTTTTAGTGATTGTGGATAAAAGTGAAGATCCTAATATATGGATAAAAGTTTGGGGAATTTATGGGGTATTTGGGCTAAATGCAATAGTTTATGTACTAAGAAAGCAGCATGAATGGATTTTTTTACTAAATCTTATTATGATGTTCTTGGGGAAATTAATGTTTAATATTTTAGATACAAATTTTTATATTTATTTGATAATAAATGTTATAGTTTCGTTGATTCTTATTTATTTGTTTAAAGACGTGTCAAAGGAAAAGATTACAGAACAATTGATTTTAAAGGAAGCTGCGCACGATAACAAGAAATTGGAAAAAATATTGACAGAGTCAAAAATAAAAAATGAAAGTGCAGAAGAAACATTTAAAAAGATATTTCCAAATGATAATCTTTCAGTAGAGGAAAGAATTGCAAAAGAAGAAAGAAAAAGAAGTACCTTTGGAAAAGCATTAACGAGAATTGACAATGCCTTGCTTGCAGTTGTTTTAGTTGCGATTATTCAAATGTTTTATATTGGAAATTATGTTATTCCTACAGGTTCAATGGAACCTACAATTTTAGTAAAAGATAGAGTTTTTACAAATATGGTGAAGTATCATTTTTCAAATCCTAAAATTGGACAAATAATCGCATTTAAAGAGCCAATGACTGATAAAGTGATGTATACAAAAAGAATAGTTGGAGAGCCAGGAACAACACTTCAGATTGAAAAAGGGAAAATGAGCATAAATCAGTTTGAAATTGCAAATATTGACAATAAGCCAAGTTATCCGACATCAGCTAGCAGCCAAAAGGACTTAAATGAAAAATTAGAGAAATACAATCAGGAGCTTGCGAAATTTGATTTGAATAAAGTCCAGACTGTTGGTGGAGCTATATTGATAAATGATAAAAAATCAGAAGTTCTGGAAAGAGTAACACCACAAAAAGTGTATTTGCCAGAAGGGCTTCTTATGAACAACAAAATTTATATTCCTAAAAAAGGTGATAAAGTAAAATTAGATAAAGTCATTGCAATTGATAAAATATTTGGAGAAATGAAAGATGGAACTGTAATTGGACAGGTGGACTGGGAAAGCTACTATGACGAAAAAGGATTTAAAGCTCTGTCTGGAAAAGAGTTTTTTGATTTAATAAAAACTGATAAAAATTTTAAAGACATAATTGGAAATGATGATGAATTTAACTCAAATCCAACAAATACATTAACAAATAAATATTATACATTTACTTTAAGAGTCGAAGGCAGAGATGAAATGGTTATGCCAATTATGGATTTTAAATATGATGATAAATTGTTTACAAGATTGCTAAATGGCGAAACTATAACACTTGATAAAAATTATTATATGGCTATGGGAGATAACACTTCAAACAGTAAGGATACCAGATATTTTGGACTTGTGGCAGAACCGAGAATTAAAGGTGAATTACTTGTGAGATGGTGGCCATTGACTAGAATTGGGCTATTATAATTTAAGAGCATTTATAAGTGTATTTGTTTTTAATATTATTAAAGAAGAGTTTGATAAAGTGAAAAAATGGAGAATAAAATGGGAAATATTGTCAGTGAATTAGTTAAAATTCATAATGAGAACTTTAAAAATAAGGTTGAAAATAAATATTTTTCTGAAATGATGTTAAGTGAGCAGTATGAGAT
>CAUQGN010000018.1:0-41382 GCA_963517565.1 uncultured Leptotrichia sp.
CGATTCTTTAGATAAAGAGTTAATTGAATTCAAAATAATAGAAAAGGAGCTGATGCTGTATGAAAAAAATATTGATGTTGATGATATTAGTATTGATATTGATTGTAAATTGTTCATATTTTGAAGGAGGTGAAAGAGCTAGGAGAGAGCGAGGACGGGAATGCATGTATAATTATAAAGGGGAATTGCAAGGTTGCAATTATATAAAATAGATATATGATTTATTATTTCAAAAACTGAATACCGATTCTTTAGATAAAGAGTTAATTGAATTCAAAATAATAGAAAAGGAGCTGATGTTGTATGAAAAAATTAGTAGTTTTAGCAGTATTAGTATTAATTGCAAGTTGTACAGCTGAAGATAGAATGTTGTGGAATGAAGTTCAGAGAGAAAAGAAAGAAAGAGGTCGAGTGTGTACATATAACTCTAGAGGTGGACTGCAATATTGTGAATATGAAAGATAATAAAATCAGAAATTTTTATAAAAAAATTAAATAAATAAAAAATAAGAAGAATGGAGTTGATAAGTGTGAAGAAAATAATATTATTACTAACATTATTAACATTGATATCAGGCTGTACTGCATTTGAAATAGCAAATCAAATGGAAAAGGAGAGAGGAGTTGAATGTAGATATAATAAACGGGGAGGGGTTGAGAATTGTCGATATATGGAATAAAATTTATTAAAGGAGATGACTTGAATGAAAAGGTGGTCAGTATTGATTGTATTGTTATCATTAGCAGTAATAAGCTGTACCGAAGCAGACAGAGAATTGTGGAGAGAAGTTGATAGAGAATATAAGGAAAGAGGTAGGGAGTGTACATACAATCATAAGGGAGAGTTAATAGGAAGTTGTGATTTTATAAACTAAAAAAGCCATAAATATTAGTAATTTTTATTTATAAGATAGTTATAGGAAATTATACTGGGTGGAGATGGTAGTATGAAAAAATTAATGGTGTTGATAGTATTAATATCAGTATTAGTTGTAAGTTGTTCTTATTTTGAGGAAGCAGAAAAAGAGCGAAGAGATAGAGGCAGAGAATACAGATACAATAAAAGGGGTGGACTTGAAAGTTGCCGTTATATAAATTAGCAGTAAAAAAATATGTTGGAGGAGAGGATAAATATGAAAAAATTAGCAATTTTACTTATATTAATAATAACAATTGCAAGCTGTGCTGATATTGAAGCTTCAAGAGAACGTATGGAGCAAAGAGGCAGAGAATGTAGATATAATTATAAAGGAGAAGTGCAGAGTTGCGATTATATAAACTAAAAAAGTCATAAATATTAGTAATTTTTATTTATAAGATAGTTATAGGAAATTATACTGAGTGGAGATGGTAGTATGAAAAAATTAATGGTGTTGATAGTATTAATATCAGTATTAGTTGTAAGTTGTTCTTATTTTGAGGAAGCAGAAAAAGAGCGAAGAGATAGAGGCAGAGAATGCAGATACAATAAAAGGGGGGGACTTGAAAGTTGCCGTTTTATAAATTAGTAATTGAAAAAAATAATAAAGGGATGATGTATATGAAAAAAGTAATAGCACTGATTATATTGTCATTAACAATGGTGAGTTGTTCTGAACTTGCTGAGTTAGAAACAGGAAGACAGCAAAGATTAAGGGAAAGAGGCTGGGAATGCAGATACAATGGCAGAGGAGAAGTACAGCATTGTGGTTATATAAATTAATAAAAAAATGGATGAAACTGTAAGTTAATAATACACTGTTATAGTGCAAGGAGAGAGTAAATATGAAAAAGACATTGATTTTAGCAATATTGATGATGACGGTTGTAAGTTGCTCATATTTTGAGGGTGCTGAAAGAGCTGAAAAGGAAAGAGGTAGAGTGTGCACATATAATAATAAAGGGGATTTCCAAGGGTGCCGTTATGCAAATTAATAATTAGAAATTTATAATAAAGGAGATAGTTTATATGAAAAAAGTATTGGTGTTAGCAGTATTAATGACGATAATTGCAAGTTGTACGGCTGAAGATAGAATGTTATGGAATGAAGTTCAAAGAGAACGGGGTGAAAGAGGAGTTGAATGCAGATATAATAAAAGAGGTGGAGTTGAGAATTGTCGATATATGGATTGATAATTATAAAGTTATAGCAAAGGAGTGATTATTATGAAAAAAATAATAGTATTGATTATATTGTTATTAACAGTAATGAGCTGTTCTGAACTTACTGAGTTGGAAGCTGGAAGACAGCAGAGATTAAGGGAAAGAGGTAGAGAATGCAGGTACAATTATAGGGGAGAGTTACAGCATTGCGGATATATAAATTAAGAAATATTGTGGAAAGTTTAGCATTATAAAGAAAATATAATTTTTTTGATTAAAGGAATTAATTTGTTTTAAAAAATAAATAAAAAGGAGAGATTCTATATGAAAAAAATAATAGCACTGATTATATTGTTATTAACAGTAATGGGTTGTTCTGAACTTTCTGAAATGGAAGCAAAAAGTCAACAAATAAAAAGGGAAAGAGGATATGAATGTACATATAACAGTAGAGGAGAAGCACAAGTTTGTGGTTATATAAAATAAAAAACTGTAATATAAATAATTGTTTATTTAAAAATAAAAACAAAAAATTATACTAAAGGAGATAATATTTATGAAGAAAATAATAATGTTAATTATATCAATACTGTTAATTATGAGCTGTGCTGATATTGAAGTTTCAAGAGAACGTATGAGACAAAGAGGACGGGAATGTATATACAATAAAAGAGGAGGTCTTGAATATTGCCGTTATATAAATTAATAATTTAGAAATTTGTAATAAACGAAGATAATATTTATAAAGAAGATAGTAATATTAGTTATATCGTACTGCTAATTATGAATTGTGCTGATATTGAGGCTTCAAGAAAACGTATGAGGCAAAAGAGGACGAGTGTGCACTTCTAATTCTAGAAAAAGACTGCAATATTGCGAATATGAAAGATAACAAAATAATTAGAAATTAAAAAATGTTATATTGGTATTACAATTTGTGAAGTAAAGAATTGTGATAATGGAGGAAGCAATTATGAAAAAGATTATAGTTTTGATTGTATCGGCAGTACTAATTGTGAGTTGTTCATATTTTGAAGGTGCGGATAGGCAAATAAGAGAACGAGGAATTGAATGCAGATATAATAAAAGAGGTGGAGTTGAAAACTGCCGGTTAGGAGAAAATTAAAATGAAGATAGAAATTATATGTGTTGGAACAGAATTATTAGTCGGAGATATTGTAAATACAAATGCACAGTATATTTCAGCAAAACTTACAAATATTGGTATTGATTTGTATTATCAAACTACGGTTGGGGATAATTACGGACGGCTTATGGAGTGTCTGGAAAATGCTTTCAAAAGAGTTGATTTAGTAATTACTACTGGAGGGCTTGGACCTACAATTGATGATATTACAAAAGAAGTTGTAGCAGATTATTTTGGACAAGAGCTGGAAGTGATAGAGCGATATTATGACTTGATTGTAAAAAAATATAATGAGAGGGGTTTTGGAGAAGTGGCTTCTGGCGGGAGAAAAGAGGCTTCGATTTTAAAGAACTCAGAATTACTTGATAATGAAGTTGGGCTTGCACCAGGATTTTTTTATGAAAAAGATAATAAAAAAATAATAGTATTGCCAGGGCCTCCAAGGGAAATGAGTTGGATGGTGGATAATCAAGTTTTGCCACTTTTAAAGAAATATTCAAATGATATTCTTTTAATGAAAACCCTTGAAATAAAGGGAGTTCCAGAAGGAAAAATTGACGATAGGCTAAAAGATTATTTTGAAATGTCAAATCCGACTGTTGCTCCGTACGCGAAAGAAGGTTGTGTTCATGTAAGAATCGCTATGAAAGGAGATAGAGAGAGTACGGATTATCTAATTGCTGAAATTGATAAGATTTTGAATGAAATTGTGGAAATTTATCCACAGGCGGTGGAAATTAAAGAGGAGCAGTAAATTTTTAAAATAGGTTATTGTTGATTTTATTAAAAAAAAATCTATAAATAATTTAATTAATGGAGCAAAAAATTAATAAAATCAAGTTAACCTATTTTTTGAGTATATTTAAATAAGGTAAATTCTATTTTATTTTTTAAAAGGTTTGTAAAAATTTATAAAAAATGGTATAATTATAAAAATTTTAAGAAGGCATTTTGAGTAAGTAATTGTAAAGTTTTTCATTAAAAATTTGATGAAAGGTTTTACTATTATTTGCTCCCTTCTTAAAAAATAAATAAATTTTAGGAGGAAAAATGTTTGAAGAGAAAATTTATGGTTTTAATTTAGGAAACCAGAAAATTAAAATAAGTACAGGAAAAATTGCACGTCAAGCTGGAGGTTCAGTTGTTGTTCAATGTGGCGGGACAATGCTTTTAGTTACAGCGACTAGAAGTAAGGATGTCAGGGAGGGGCAGGATTTTTTCCCTTTAACAGTTGATTATATCGAAAAATTTTATGCATCTGGTAAATTTCCAGGTGGATTTATAAAAAGGGAAACTAAGCCAGGAACTGATGAAGTCCTGATTTCAAGATTGATTGACAGACCAATCAGACCTTTATTTCCGGAAGGATTTTTGAATGCAGTACATATTGTAGTTACGGTGCTTTCTTATGATGAAGTGAATTATCCAGAAAACCTTGCTACAATTGGAGTTTCTGCTGCTTTAGGATTATCAGACATTCCATTTGCAGGAACTGTGGCTGGAGTTACAGTTGGATACATTAATGGAGAATATATCTTGAATCCAACAGGTGAACAATTGCTAGAAAGCGAGATTCAACTGTCAGTTGCAGGGACAAAAGATGCTGTAACAATGGTAGAGGCTGGAGCTAAGGAAGTTTCTGAGGAAGTTATGCTGGAAGCGATTATGTTTGGGCATGAAAGAATTAAGGAAATTTGTGCAGAGCAGGACAAATTTTTAGAACAGTTTGATGTACAAAAATATGAATTTGAGAAAAAGGAAGTAGATCCTGAAATCAAGGAATTTATTGGCGGTTTTGAAAATGAAGTTGAAAAGGCTATAATGACACCAGGTAAACTCGAAAAATATGAAGCGATTGATAACTTAGAAATAGAACTTTTTGAAAAATATGTTCAAAAACTTGAAAATGAAGATAAAGAAATTGATGAAAATCTTGAAAAAGAATTTAAGAAATATTATAGAGATGTAGAAAAAAGACTTGTCAGAGATGCTATTTTATACAGGCAATATCGTGCTGACGGGCGTCAAACTACTGAAATCCGTCCAATTGATGTGGAAATAGATACACTTCCAGTGCCACACGGTTCTGCATTGTTCACACGTGGAGAAACTCAGGCATTAGTTGTTGCAACGCTTGGAAGCAAGGAAGATGAGCAAATTATTGATGGAATGGAAGATGAAACACGTAAAAAATTCTTCCTGCATTATAATTTCCCTCCATATTCAGTTGGAGAAGCTGGATTTATGAGAGCACCTGGAAGACGTGAACTAGGACATGGAAACTTGGCTGAAAGAGCATTAAAATACGTTATGCCAGATACGGACAAATTCCCATATACAGTAAGGCTTGTTTCTGAAATTACAGAATCAAACGGTTCTTCGTCACAGGCTTCAATTTGTGGAGGATCGCTTGCATTAATGGCTGCTGGAGTTCCGATAAAATCTACAGTTGCTGGAATTGCTATGGGACTTATAAAAGAAGGGGAAACATTCACAGTACTTACTGATATTCAAGGACTTGAAGACCATCTTGGAGATATGGATTTTAAAGTTGCAGGGACAAAAGATGGAATTACTGCAATTCAAATGGATATAAAAATTGAAGGAATTACAAGAGAAATAATGGAAATCGCTTTAAGACAGGCATTAGAAGGAAGATTGTTTATCATTGATAAAATGGAGGCAGTAATTAGCGAGCCAAGAGCACAAGTTGCTGAAAATGCACCGAAAATTGAGATTATTAAAATTAATCCTGATAAAATTGCTGGGCTTATCGGTCCAGGAGGAAAAGTTATTAGGGCAATTATCGACGAAACTGGAGTTTCGATAGACATTGAAGACGACGGAACTGTTTCGATTTTTGGAAAAGAATCTGAAAATATGAAAAAAGCGCTGGAACTTGTTAAAAGACAAACTCAGTCAGTTGAGTTAAATGAAATTTATGAAGGAAAAGTTACAAAACTGATGAAATTTGGTGCATTTGTGGAAGTACTGCCAGGAAAAGAAGGACTTTTACATATTTCTGAAATTAGCAATAAGAGAGTGGAAAAGACTGAAGATGCATTAAAAGAAGGACAAAATGTCAGAGTCAAGGTAATTTCAATGGAAAGTGAAGATAAATTTAACTTGAGCATGAAGGCATTGCAGCAGCAATAACATTATATTATAAAGGAGTGTGAAAGGTATGAAAATGAATTTACCTAATAAATTAGCAACATTAAGAATAATTCTAGTTATACCATTTGTCATTTTTTTAAGTTTGGCTCTGGAAGTTTCAGATAATACAGCAGTTTCTGTGACAATGAGAATATTTGCAGCGATTATCTTTGTAGGAGCATCTGTTACAGATTATTATGATGGAAAAATTGCAAGAAAATATAATTTGATTACAAATTTAGGAAAACTGCTAGATCCGTTAGCAGATAAGATTCTTGTTATATCAGCTTTAGTGACACTTGCAAAATTTAGCCAGATTAGTCTATGGTTTGTAATAGTTATAATATTTAGGGAATTAATGATAACAGGGCTTCGTTCAATTGTAGCGGCTGAAGGGGCTGTCATTGCGGCAGAAAGCCTTGGAAAGTGGAAGACTGCTACTCAGATGGTAGCGCTTACGCTAATAATTTTAATACCTTTCAGTTTTACAGTAAACAACGTTTTATTACTTATTCCTTTAATATTAACAGTAGTTTCAGGAATTGAATATGTTATAAAATGTAAAAATGTATTGAACAAATAAAAATAATAACCTTTTTAAATTTTTTGGAGGTGTAATTTTGGAGATTATTATAGGAGTAATATTAAAATTATTTGACTTATATGCTCTTCTTATTTTAATTAATATTTTAGGAACATGGATTGATCCATACAACCAAATAGGAATTTTTCAATGGGTAAGAAAAGTTACAGAGCCATATTTACGAATGTTTAAAATAGTAATTCCAATTGGAAATCTTAATCTTGATATTTCTGCAATATTAGGATTGATGATTTTAGAATTGATAAAGAAAATTTTTATAAGAACTGTTTTACTAGGCTCATTTTAAATATTAAAATTTATCTTGTTAAATGAATAAAATCTATAAAAACTAAGGCTAAAAAAAAATAGGATATTATTTTTTCTAAGAAAAGAGGAGTAAAATAACTAACATTAAAAGATTTTAAAATCTTGAAAAATATAAATTTTATGAAAGAGGAGACTTTAAAAGTATGAAATTTAAAAAACTTTTGACTACATCATTTATGGCGGCTGCTCTAACAGCGACAGCTGCAGTTTCAAAAGATACAGATATTTTACAGAATAAGCAAATTGTTCAAAATACAAATATTACAGGTGATATGTATAGTGCCCAAAATGCATTTGCAGCAGTTTATGAAAAAGCAAAAGATTCAATTGTAAATATTAGAACAAAAAAGACAATCGTAGTAGAAACATATAATCCGCTTGAGGCATTTTTATTTGGAACATCTGGAAGAAGACAGCAAAGACGTGAATCAGGAAGTTTGGGTTCAGGATTTGTAATTTCAAGCGATGGATATATGATGACGAATAATCACGTTATTGACGGTGCAGATGAAATTTATGTAAAATTATCTGACGGACATGAGTATCTTGCAAAATTAGTTGGAACATCGCCAGAAGTGGATATTGCGATTTTAAAAGTAAATACAAACAGAACATTTAAACCACTTAAATTTGCAAATTCAGATAATATTAAAATTGGACATTGGGCGATTGCATTTGGTAACCCATTAGGACTAAACAGTTCGATGACAGTTGGAGTAGTTGGAGCTTCTGGAAGAAGTTCACTTGGAATTGAGCAAGTAGAAAACTTTATTCAGACAGATGCGTCTATTAATCAAGGAAATAGTGGTGGACCGCTTCTTAATATTAATGGAGATGTTATTGGTGTAAATACTGCTATTTATTCTCCAAATGGAGGAAGTGTAGGATTAAGTTTTGCAATTCCGTCAAACTTGGCTGAAAATGTAAGAGATTCTATTGTAAGAACAGGGAAATATGAACGTCCATATATTGGAATTTCTGTCTTGGATTTAACAGCTGAATTGAAAAAAGAAAGAAGAATTTCATATTCAACAGGTATTCTGGTTCAGCAAGTTTATCCAAATTCTCCAGCAGCAAAATACGGATTAAAAGTTAATGACTTGATTCTTGAAATTAACGGAAAACGTGTAATATCAGCAGGAGCATTCATTGGAGAACTTGCCGCTAAGAAAATAGGAGAAACTGTTAATCTTAAAGTTGCTTCTAATGGTACAGAAAAAAATATTTCTATGAAATTGGAATCATTTAATTATCAAAGACAGCAGCAAAGAAGATAAAAGTAATTAAGTTATGAAAAAAGGCTTTCCCAAAATATTTTGAGTTAGCCTTTTTTGTTTTAGTTATTTTCAAAATCAACTTTTTTAAATTGTATTTTGACATCAACTCCATCTTCTCTATTTTCTAAATAAATTTCTCCATCATTTAATAAAATTATATCTTTCATAATTGGAAGTCCAAGTCCTGCTCCTTTTTTAGCATTTTTACCTTGAAAATTACGATTAAACAGTTTTTCCTTATCTTCTTCAGGTATACCTTCTCCATAGTTCCTTACGATTATTTCGACCATTTTATCTTCTCTTGCGAGTAACTCAATATTTCCTATGGAATATTTTATACAGTTATCAATAAGTCCACGTAATACTTCTGAAATTAGATTTTTATCAACAAAAATATTTATTTCATTATTTGCTTCTATTGTAATTTTATTTTTAATATTTAAAAGTTCATAATCCTTTTTTATTTTCTCAAAAAGCTGTTTTACATTTGCAATTTCTTTTTTTATTGTTATTTTTTCAAGATTTGAATTTAAAAATAGTGTATTTATAATTCTTTCAATATTTTTTACTTCAAGATTTAAATTTTCAATGGCCTCATTCAGTAAATCTTTATCATTTTTTCCCCATTGTAATATATCTAGGTAGCCTTTCATTATTGCAAGTGGCGTTTTTAATTCATGTGATACATTGGAAGTAAATGTTTTCTGGCTTTTTATAATTTCCTTTTTTTTATTGAAAGTTTCATTTAAAACATCAATTAGTTCACCAATTTCATCATCTCGCTTTTTTGTTAACTGTATGTTAATGTTGTGTTTACTCATTTCATTACTTTGAGAAATTATATTTGAAAGCGGATTTAGTACATGTTCTGCTACAATTTTGGAAATTATGACAATTGAGATTGTTATTAGAACAAACATTGCAATCATGACATACAGAAGTTCATGTGCCTCCATAAATTCAAAATTTCTTATAGCATAATACTTTGAGTTGTGTCCAGTATAGATTTTTTTATAGATAAATCTATCCCATTTCGTTTTAAGTTTATTTGTTTCAAATCTTTTTAAATTAAAACTATCCTGATCATCTGTTAAATAAATAAGTTTCCCATTTTTTTGGACTGCAAGAGAAATGTATTCTTTGTCAGCAAAGTCATAATTTTTAAAAACTTCTTTTAACTTATCATCAGGAACAGTGTCTAATTTTTTTATAACAGTAGGGATTAATTTATCCATTTCCTTAGTTTCTGCTTCAACAGCTGTATGAATTAAAAATACTGTCATTGCGAAAATAATGACAAACGAAATAAAAACAAGACTTACTGTATTTGCAATAATTATTTTATCTTTTATTTTTTTCATATTTTTAGAACGTAACCAATTCCTCTCACAGTTTTAATTTTTTCTTTCCCCAATTTTTGCCTAATTTTTTTTATTGTGCTGTCAAGAAGGTTGTCGCTTGCTTCCCATCCCCATATTTTTTCAACAATTTTATCACGCAAAACTATTTCTTCTTTTTTTTCAATTAAAAGTTTTACGAGTTCAAATTCTGTTTTTGTAAATAAAATAGGAGTATCTTCTAAAGATGCGGAATAATTTTCCATATTTAATTTTAAGGTTTTGTAGATAATTTGAGTTTTTTTTTCTTTTCTTATATTTATATTGATTCTTGCTTCAAGTTCCAAAAAATCAAAAGGCTTTGTAACGTAATCGCTAGCGCCAGATTTTAGCAATTCAACCTTTTCTTCAATGTTATTTTTGGCAGAAACAACAATTATAGGAACTTTTGATATTTTTCTAACATTTTTGCAAACTTCATTTCCCTCCATGGAAGGAAGTCCCAAATCTAGAAGAATCAAGTCATAAAAGTCTCTTTTTCTGCCAATTTCGTTTAATGCGTCAATTCCATTTTCAATTATTGTTATTTCATGATTTTTTCGTTCGAGCTGTAATTTCAAAATTCGTGATATTTTTTTATCATCCTCAACAATCAGTATTTTTCCCATCTTTCCTCTTTCTAAAATTTATTCAGGTTAAATTCATTTTTAAATTTGCTTTTTATGTTATTATTACATCATCAAACATATTATATCTTAAATTAAGGAAAATAAAAAGAGATAAATTTATTTTTTGTAATTTATTTAACCTAAAACAAAAGAGGAGAAGGTGATGCCATTGCAACTAACTAATAATATTTTTTTTATTGACAGATTCTTTTTTAAACATTTATCATTTTTTTCAAAGTCTAGTATTTTTTATAATTCTGAAAATATTGAAAAATTTTTTCGTGCAATCACTAAATTTGGGGAAGGATATTTTGAATTATCATTAATTCTTATATTACTTTTATTTATTTTTTTAAACAAAAAGAAATCCCGTATTTTTAAAAAATATATTGCAGGAATATTTTTTACTTTGCTTTCTACCCAAATTACTGTAAATTTATTTAAGCTTCTGTTTGGAAGGGCGAGACCTTCTGTGACGGCAAATCCAGAGAAATTTTACGGCGTTTTAAGTTTAATAAAAAATAACTTTCTTTTTGAAGGTGACTATGCCTCTTTTCCTTCGGGACATACAATTACTATTTGGGGAACAATTTGGATTTTAAGTTTTTTTATAAAAAATAGATACATCAAAACATTATTATTTCTTTTAGGATTTTTAGTAGGAATTAGCCGTATTTATCTGGTGTATCATTGGAGCACTGATGTTGTTGCAAGTATTGCCATTTCCTATTTTGCTGCAAAATTTGTATATAATAAGATAAATCTGCAACAGAATACAGTTCACAGGTATGCAAAAAAACCTAAAGAAACAAGAAAAATAAGAGGTAAAAGAGAGAACATGGGAGTGTTTACTTACCAGCAGAAGTAGTAGCCAAGACAGTAATTTTTATTTAGATGAAATGATATTTACTTTTTTGTGCTATATTTATTTTAATAACATGCAGAAAAAAAAAGATGTATTAAAACAAGAAAAAAACAAACAAATAAAGTTTAAGAATTAATTTAAGTTCAAGATTTTAATACTTGGAAAGATAAAAAGAAATTTGGCTATACATAAAAAAGCAGAACATAAAGTTTTATAATTTTTTAGGACAGGGAGAAAATTTTAGTCTCCTTGTTTTTATATACTTTTGCCATTGTCATTTTGCAATTTATGGGATATAATAAAATTGATGTTTCTTGAAAGGAGTTACACGGTGAGTAAATATAAGGAAGTTTATAATGATATAAAGGAAAAAATTACGAATGGCACATTTAAGGCAAGAGAATTTTTAAAAAGTGAATCTGAACTTGCACGTAAATATGCATATTCAAAAGATACAATAAGAAAAGCGTTGTCGATGCTTGAATTGGATGGATATATTCAGAAAATTAAAGGGAAAAATTCGATGGTTCTTGAAAATGGAAGATTTAAGAATAGCCTGTCAAATTTACGTACTTCAAAGGAACTGAATCAAATTGAAAATATTAATATAAACACAAATCTGATAGATTTAACGCTTATTCAGGGAGACTGTGAACTTATGAAAATTTTTGAGTTGCCTGAAGAAGCTTTGTTTTATAGGGTTTCACGTACGAGGGTTCTGGATGGGGAGGCACTTGAATATGAAACGACCTACTTTGATAAACGAATTGTCCCTTTTCTGGATAAAACAATTGCAGAAAGTTCGATTTATGATTACCTGGAAAAGAAATTGCATTTAAAAATATCTCATTCACGGCGTGACATAAAATTTAGATATGCTACTGAAGATGAAAAAAAATATATGGATTTAAAAGGTTTTAATGTAGTTGTTGTAATTGAAAGTCATACATACCTGTCTAATGGGACATTATTCCAGTATGGCATAAATTCCTACAGACCTGACAAATTTGTTTTTTCAACAGTAGCCAAAAGATAGGTTAGGTGAAAATTCATGAGAATTTTAGTAATTGAAGATGAAAAGAATTTGAATGATATAATTGTAAAAAAACTTGTATTGGAAAAATATTGTGTAGATAGCTGTTTTAATGGTAAGGATGCGCTCGACTATATTTTTTCTGTTGAATATGATGTGATTGTTTCTGATGTTATGCTTCCAGGAATAGATGGATTTGAAATTTTAAGAAGAATAAGGGAGAAAGAAATAAAAACACCTGTTTTACTATTGACGGCAAGAGACGGAATAGAGGACAGAGTAAAGGGGCTTGACTATGGAGCGGACGATTATCTGGTAAAACCATTTGCTTTTGATGAACTTATGGCAAGAATAAGAGTTCTTTTACGTAGAAATCCATCAAGCAGCAATTCAAACGCAAGTAATACATTCACAATTGCAAATTTAACAGTAAATTGTAACTCACATGATGTTTTTCGGAATAAAACCCCAATAAAATTGTCAACTAGAGAATTTACAATTTTAGAGTATATGATTAGAAATAAGGAACGGGTGCTTTCAAGGGAACAGATTGAGCAGCATATCTGGAATTATGACTATGAAGGCGGAACGAATGTTATCGACGTTTATATCAGATATTTAAGAAGAAAGATTGATAAAGATTTTGAACCTAAACTGATTCATACAATTCGTGGGGTTGGATATATCTTAAAAGTTGAATGAGTTAATTAAAGAAAAGAGAAACTGGAAAAAAGGAAAAATAATAAAAAGATGAAAAGATTTTTTGGTAACAGTTCAATACAGTTGAAAATAGGGTTATGGTATATGGGAATTATGATTTTGCTTGTATTTTCTTCATTGTATATTGTGTTTTACATAAGTGAAAATATTATTCATTCAAGCGTTCGAACTTACTTAAAAGATGTTGTAATTCACAGGATTGACTACCTTACCATAGAAAATGGAGAAATTATAATTGACAGCAATTTTGACACAATGATTCAGAATGTCGAAATTGCCATTTATGACAAGGATTTCAAGTTTCTTTACGGAAATTCGCCAAATGGATTTGAGATGGATAATAAGAATTCAAAGGATGATAAAATTATAATTGTAAGAAGTAATAATCAGAAATGGTATGTCTATAACAAAACAATAGAATTGGGAGATTATGGAAAAGTATGGATTAGAGGAGTAATGCCTAATATTGGTCAATCAAGCGCTATTGAAACAGTTATCCAGATTTCCTTTGTAATTTTGCCGTTTTTTCTTATACTTTCAGCAATTGGTGGCTATATTATTACTAAAAATGCTTTTACACCAATTGAAAAAATTAGAAGAATTGCAGAAAAAATCAACGAAGGAAACGACCTGTCACAGCGAATAAATCTTGGAAAAGGTGATGATGAACTTCATACGCTTGCAAATACTTTTGATGTTATGTTTGACAGGCTTCAGACGTCCTTTGAGAATGAAGTCCAGTTTACTTCGGATGTTTCCCATGAATTAAGAACGCCTATTACAGTAATTTTGACACAGGCAGAATATGGAAGAGGCTATATAAGTTCAGTTGAAGAAGCTCGAAAATCCTTTGGAATTATTGAAAAAGAAGGTCAAAAAATGTCAAAACTGGTATCACAATTACTAACTTTGGCAAGAATGGAAAGAGGAAGGCAAAAGTTAAATCTTGAAAATATTAATTTAAGCGAACTCCTTGAAATGACTCTTGAAACTCAGATTTTAAGTGCAAAAACTAAAAATATAAAATTTATAACAAAAATAATGCCTGAAATCTATGCAAACATTGATGAAATGATGATAATGCGAGTTTTTACAAATTTAATTTCAAATGCAATTTCGTATGGAAAACAGGATGGAACAGTTACAGTTGAACTTTTTTTGAAAGAAGATAAAATTATCAGTAAGATTTCTGATAATGGAATAGGCATTTCAGGAGACAAACTGGATAAGATATGGCTGAGATTTTATCAGGTAGATCCTTCTAAAAATGGCGATAATTCCGGACTAGGACTTTCTATGGTAAAAAAAATTATAGAACTGCATAAAGGAGAGATTTTTGTGGAAAGTAAACTTCGGAAAGGAACAACTTTTACAATAATTTTATAAAATCTGAAAAAATAAGACAAATTTTTATACTCTAAAATATTGATGAATAGTGAATAATATACAAAACTGAAAAAAATTTTTAAAAAATTAGAAGTTCTCATTTTTCTTTAATGTTCATATGGTATTATTAACTTGTCAGAAAGAGTGATACTTTAGCTCAATTTTAGTATCAAACTTACTTACTCGAGTAGAAATAGTGCTTTAGATGGAATAATTTATGTTTTTAGTGAAAAATGAAAAAATTATGTGGAATCATGAAGAAAGGAGAAATGTCAACAATATTTATTTAATTTTATTTTAGTAATTGTATATTATGAAGAAAAAAGTTATAAATATTAGATATGTAGACATACTATTAGAAGAAGGGGATGATAGACTGTGAAAATCAGATTTTTGAAGATAATATTAACTGGAATATTATTGGTCAATTTTTTAAGTTTTTCAAGTACTAAGGAAAGAAAAAAAATTACTGTAATTAAAGCAAAACAAATAGCCTTAGCTAAAGTCCCAGGAGCAACATTTGCAAACGTTCTTGAATTTAATTTAGAGGATAGTAAATCATATAAAGGACAAATTAAATATAGAGGTGCTGCTTATAATTTTAAAATAGATGTTTATACTGGAAAAATAATAAATTGGAGTGAAGAAGACAATAATAAATAAAAATTTAAAAGTGAGTTTATGGAGAAAATAATATGAAAAATATAAGAAAAAGAGGATGTTTTAATTATACAATTACTTTAATGATACTTCTCCTTTCTATCAATTTTTTGGTAAAAGGAAATAATATTGAAAAAGGGGATGTGAAATTATCCCCAAAAGTAAATATAAAAACTTCTGACACACAAATTACACCAAATAAAGCAAAATCAATTGCGTTAGGACACGCTGGAGTTTCAGAGGCAGCAGCTAATTTCAAAAAGATAAAATTAGATAACAAAAATGGAAGAGCTGCTTATGAAATAGAGTTTATTGCGAACAATTCCAGATATGAATTCAGTATTGATGCTGGAAATGGTTCGGTTATAAAATTTGAAAAAAGATAAAATAAAAACAAAGACTATATGGAAAATTAATAATAATCTATATAGTCTTTTTATAATATTTAAATTTTAGTCTTTTACATTTCATAGTTTATCAATTAAATAAAAGATAATTTTTTTGAAAAGAGTTTTATATTAATCTTATTCTAGCTGTAAATTACATCATTCCAAGATAAGCAGCTCCTAAAATTCCTGCATCATTTCCAAGAGTTGCTGTAACAATTTTTAGATTTTCCAAAATTGATGGGAATGCTACATCTTTTAATTTTTCTTTTACACGGTCAAACAGGAAGTCTCCAGCAAGAGCAACTCCTCCACCTACAACAACAATTTCAGGATCTAGTATGCTAAGCAGATTTCCAATTCCTAATGCTAATTTTTCCGCTTCATAATCAACAATGTCAATTGAAAATTCATCACCTTTTCTAGCAGCATCAAATACATCCTTTGCTTCTAAATCTCTACCTTTTGTCATTTCATAAAGCAGGTTTTGCTTATTTACCGCAAGACGGCTTTTTGCTTCACGGATTATTCCAGTAGCAGAAGCGTATGCTTCCCAGCATCCTTTTTGTCCACATCCGCATAGTTTTCCATTTGGCTCAATTTTAATATGTCCAACTTCTCCACCTGCTCCGTGTTCTCCACTTACAAGTTTTCCGTCAACAATAATTCCACCACCAATTCCAGTTCCTACAGCAAGCCCTAATACATTTTTATATCCTTGCGCAGCACCTTTCCACATTTCTCCAAGTGTAATTACATTAACATCATTATCAGCTTTTACTGGTTTACCAAGATTTTTTTCAAATTCTAATGCCAAATCTACTCCGTGTTTCCAAGGGAAATTTGCCCAAAACTTAACAACTCTAGAATTTAACACGGGTCCTGGGACTCCAACACCAATTGAAACAACATCATCAAAATTAATATTACTTCCTTCAATTTGAGTAATCAGAATTTTTGATAATCGTTGAATTGTTTCAGAAAAACCTTCCATTGAATCAGTTTTCACAATAGTAGTAAAAATAATATTTCCTTGTTCATCAACAAGACCAATCTTTGTATTAGTTCCTCCCAAGTCAATCCCTACATAATATTTCATATTTCCTCCTAAGTACAATTTTATTTACATAACACACAGCAAAACATCTTTAAAATAATTATTATATCAATATAAGTTTACCTTATTTCTTATATTTTTTCAATATTTTACAAAAATTTTTTTTAATGATATAATATAAATACATTTTTTTAAGAAAAAGGATATGTTTGATAATCTAAATTTTAAATTGAATACTTGTTGATAGATAGTGGTATTTTAAAAGAATATAGAACAAAATTAAGTTATTGGACAAATTTGATAATATAAAATTATGGAGGTTTTTATGAGAAGTTTATCGGGAATACAACCCAGCGGGATTTTACATATTGGAAATTACTTTGGGGCTATTAAGCAGTTTGTAGAGTTGCAAGATGAATATGAAGGATTTTATTTTTTGGCAAATTATCATGCTTTGACGTCTTCACCAAAAGGAGAGGATTTGAAGGCTAATACAATTGGTGTAATTTTGGACTATTTGGCTTTGGGGCTGAATCCTGATAAATCAACGCTGTTTTTGCAGTCAGATGTGCCTGAACATGCTGAATTATCTTGGATTTTATCGAACATTGCTCCAATGGGGCTATTAGAAAGAGCTCATTCATACAAGGACAAAGTTGCGAAAGGAATTAAGCCAAATGTGGGGCTTTTTACTTATCCAATACTTATGGCTGCTGATATTTTAATGTATTCGCCAGATATTGTACCTGTTGGAAAGGATCAGAAGCAGCATTTGGAAATGACTCGTGATATTGCAACTAAATTTAATGAAACTTACGGCAAGGAAGTATTTAAATTGCCAAAAGAGAAAATCGTTGAAAATGTAGCGACTGTTCCAGGAACAGATGGTGATAAAATGAGCAAGTCCTATGGAAATGTAATAAATATGTTTGGTTCAAAAAAAGTCTTGAAAAAACAGATAATGAGCATTGTAACAGATTCAACGCCTTTAGAAGAAACAAAAGATCCTGATAACAACATTACAAAATTATATGCTCTTTTTGCAACAGAAACGGAAGTAGAAGCGCTGAAGGAAAAATTTAGGGCTGGAAACTTTGGATACGGACACGCTAAAAATGAATTGTTTGATAAATTCATGGATTATTTTTTTCCATTCCAGAAAAAAAGAGAAGAACTGGAAAATAATATGGACTATGTATATGGAATTTTGCGAGAAGGTGCAAATAAGGCTAGAAGCATTGCAACTGAGAAGATGGATGAAGTTAGAGATATAGTGGGACTTTTGAAGAAAAATTATTAAAATAATCTGAAAGGAAATTAATATATGAAAAAATTAGTTATATTATCAATATTATTGGTAACTTTTTCATGTGGTTTAAAAAATCAAAGCGATAACGATAAAAAATCAGAAAAAAATTCTACGCAAAAAGTAAAGACTTCAGAGCAAGAAGTAAAAGAAATGGTTGAATTGTGGAATAAGGCTTCAAGTAATGGAGATTTTACAGTTTTAGAGAATATGCTTGCAGATAAAATTGAATATTATCAGCAAACAGTTACAAGAGATTACTATATTAAAGATCAAAAAAAGTTTTTTGAAAAAAATCCTGTTTATGGACAAGTGATTAAAGGAGATATTGATATTCAGCAAATTTCAGATACGCAATATAAAGCAGAATTTATAAAAGAAGTTACAACTAAGAAAGGTACGAAAGATTATCCGTCTTATTTAGTTTTCAAAAAAATAGGAAATGAATGGAAACTAATTTTAGAAAGTGATATGGTTTCTGACGCAAATATTGAGAAAAAGAAGAAACAGAAAACAGAAAGTCCTAATAAATCGACATATTATTATACAAATAACCAGACTTTAATTGGAACATTTGACATAAAAAAAATATTTGTGGAAGATGGAGCAGCAAGTGAAAATGGAAAAACAATTTATCCTTATTTCTTATTTTTAAGTTCGCCAATAAAAGTAGTTCCAGCTGTTGCAGATGATTCTGAAAATATAGTTGAGACAGGAGTAACAGAATTACATTTAGTTCTTGATGAAAATCTAATTAATTATTTGAAATCAAATCAAGCATACGGCAAAAAAGTTAAAATGACAGGCGAATTATTCCATTCACACACTATATACCATTATTCAGCTGTTTTAATGGATGTTAAAAATATTGAAATATTAAATTAGTTTTATTAAGGATATAAATGAAAATATCAACTATTAAAAATTAATAAATCAAATAAAATTTTTTTAGATATTGTTTTAAGATAAAAATATCATGCAAAAAGAATTTACATATTTCATTTGAATAAGGCAAGGAGATATAAGTAAAATAAAAAATGGAAATCCCTCATTAAAGACATAAAAAAATTGGCAGTGACATTGGCAGATTATGTAAAACAATTGGAGGCAAAAAATAATGAGTTTTAAGGATAATACAAAAAAAGATAGTTTCTTAATTTTATTTATAATTTATATACTTCATCTAATATTTATGATTTTTGTAAACAACAAAATATCAATCATAGATAGTCAGATATTTAAATATGTATATATGTTTAGAATACACAGATGGATACTTAGTTTTCCAATAATTTATTATTTTGTTAAAACTTATAAAAAATATGAATATTTTAAAACGAATGAAAAATTAAATGCAAAAAACTTTAGTGTATATTTTGCATCAGCCTTTTGGATAGGCAATTTTTTTAGTTTTTTAATTGTATTAATAAGCAGTCATAAAGGACGAACACCTGTAGTAGCAATATATGAATCTTTATATACAGATATAATAATGACAGTTTTTGTGGCACCAGTATTAGAAGAAATTGTATTCCGTGGGGTTATAATGAATAATTTGAAAAAATATGGAATTAAAACAGCAATAATTATTAATTCAATTTTTTTCGCATTATCTCATTATAATACAGATATGATTATTCCAGCCTTTTTCACAGGAATTATTTTTTCCTATGTTGCATACAAGTATTCAATAAAATATTCTATTTTAATACATTTTTTTATAAATGCAATAACAAAAACATCTCAAGTTTTAGCAATTTTAAGAATTGATATACTTCTAATTCTAGTTGGTTTGTTTTCTGCTTTTTTGATTATCTTTTTATTAGTATTTTTTATAATTGGATTGTTGGAAGGAAAGTACAAAGAGGTGTTTTCGGTTTTTAAACTGAGTATTGAAGATAGGAAAAATATACTTGACTTTATGAAGAATAATTTGTTATATTTACTGATAATATTTATGATTGTGATTTCTAATTTAGTGTTTAATTAATAGGATATTTTAATTTATAATTAATTTGATAAAATATTTAAATTGGTTAGTTGAAAAATTTATATTAAAATTATTATAGCAGAAACAGTTATAACAGTTATAATCATAAAATAATTATCAAGTCCCTGAAAAATCATAAACAGGGACTTTTGATTTTGATATTCAAATTATATTACAAGCATATTACAAGTTCTTTTATATAGATAGCATTATGCAACTCCATTTTCTGATTCTGTCTTTCCTATATCTATTATTCCATTATTTCTTGTTATTTTTATTTAATTATATTTTTTTATGATATTTTTGGTATTGCATTATAAAGATAATTATTTATTACTATTGGTAAACGGAATTCCACTTTCTTCTTTGCTTTGTTTCTCTTGTTTTTTTCTCCAATTTCTAATAGCTAATCCCACTATTAAATAAAGAATTGTCGGAATTATACCTACTGAAAGTGAAAAAAGAAACGCCTGATTTTTTTCTACAGATACAATTCCTAAAAGAAGCAACGGATTTATCACTGCATCTTCCATAGTATGCATAATAACTAACGGCCACATAGATTTAGTAACTCTAAAAATTTCCGTATACATCACCGTCCAACATGTTACTGCTATTGTTCCAATGAGGAAAAAAGTCAATCTTCCAACCGGTAAAGTGTTTTGTATTTCACTTTCGGACAAAAATATCATAATATAGGGCAAGTGCCAAATCCACCAGATAAATCCGATAAGTAAGTACAATTTCAAATCGGATAATTTTAATTTTAACAATTGATTTGTAAGATAGGCTCTCCAAACTGATTCTTCAAATATATTTTTTATAAATTGAGCGACAATCTGTGCAGATAAAATCCCAATATAGGCTGTAATTCCAATATTTACATTGGAAAATTTGACACTTTTCGTTATTAATCCCAGTAATATAACAATTAAAGTAACAGTAGGATATATCAAAAAGCCAATCAAATATAACTTTTTATTATTTTTAAAGTTAATAGAAAACGCTGAATTTTTCCACCCGTCTCCTCCAAAAGTACGAAGAAGAATTGTACAAATTAATGGAGATACTAACCAGATAAGCATTCCAAAAGGTTCTTCTCCTGCCATTGTTCCAACATTTTCATAATGGGCTTGACCGGACAATTTATCAACAAGATATCCTATCCAACCACAAGCAGTACTAAAAATCGTAAAAATAATTATGTTTCGTTTAACCCTATTTGTATCATTCATCTTATCTCACCTTTCTTTCTATATTCTTTTCTTCAATTTTTTAAACCATTCTATGTTAAAAGCAGTAATATCAATTCCATAGTCTAAAGTAGCCACTGTAAATTTACTGATTTCTTTAATGCTTTCAGATATATCGTTTCCTTTATTTAGATTTCTAATTCTCTCCTGATATTCTGTATCTATAAGTAAATAGTTTTTAAGTGCTGCTCTTTCATCTTCGATATGTATTGATTCCCTTAATTTTTTTAGTGCCGTATACTCTTCCTCTAAAGAATGAATGATTTTATCAATCAGATTTTTCTGTTCATTTTCTGAAACATATCCCATAAAAAGGAGTTTTCCGATATCTAAATTTTTTGTCTTTGAGATATCAATAGGAACTCTTATCCATTCTATCAATGCTTTTTGCCCAATATCAGTTATTGAGTATCTTTTTTTATTTACTCCTTTTTCAACAAGCTCTTCAAAAGTAACCATTTCCAACATAAGCAATTTTTTGAGAGCTGCCTGAATGCTCCCGAGGCTATCGCTGCACATAGATTTAAAATTATTCCTGATAACATTTCGAAGCTCGTATGCGGTCATTCTATGTAACATTAAAATTCCTAAAATTATTTTATCCATAATATACCTCCTTATATATATCTTATAGTAACATACCTTTTAGGTATTGTAAAGAGTTTATTTTATAATTTTCAGTATTTCATTTTTCCCATTTTTATCATTTTAGCTTCATTGTTATTAAAGTACAAAGTAATTTTCCAAATTTATTGCTCCTAAGAAAATATAAAAATAATCAATAGTGAAATAAAAAAAGACAACCTTTAGGCTGCCCTTAAACAAACCACACTTTATGCTTTTTTTAGACATTCTCCTTTTTCAAAGTTTTAGTAAACAGTTTTCCATTTTTTACATAATGGTCAGCATTTTTTTGAATATGTTCTATCTCTTCATCAGTCAATTTTCTCACTATTTTAGCAGGACTTCCTAAAATGAGAACACCTTTCTCATAAGGAATTTTATGAGTAACTAAAGAACCTGCACCTATAAGACAGTTAGGAGCGATTTTTGTCCCGTTTAAAACTGTGCTGCCCATTCCTACTATCACATTATCTCCTATTTCACAGCTGTGAAGTATCACATTATGACCTACAGTAACATTTTCTCCCACGATACAGGGGAGTCCAAAATCAGTATGTAATGTCGAATTATCCTGAACATTGCTATTTTTCCCTATAATTATTTTCTCCACATCTCCTCTTAGTACCGCACCGAACCATATATTTACCCCGTCATTCAGTTCTACATTTCCCATAACATCAGCACTTTCAGCAATAAATACCTCTCCTGATATTTTAGGTTTTATCCCGTCTAATTCATAAATCATACTGAACACACTCTCCTAACTACATATCTTTCTTTTTTAAATAATTTTTATAAATTTTTTTAAATTCCAAATCTTCATCAATATTTTCTAACTTTTTTTCAAACAAATCCATTCTATTCTTCATAGTTTTCTCAATCGAATGAAATTGTCTGTATTCATCAATTTTAGCATGATTGCCGCTTCGCAGGACTTCTGGAACGGTGTATCCGTCAATTTCTACGGGCCTTGTGTATTGCGGAAAGCCTAAAAGTCCGTTATAGAAAGAGTCGGTTTCAAAGGATTCTTTTTTTATTACACCTTCCTTTATACGAATAACAGAGTCCATAATTACAAGGGAAGGCAAATCGCCGCTGCTTAGGACATAATCTCCAATGGAAATTTCTTCATCTACAAATTTATCAATTACTCTTTGATCAAGACCTTCGTAACGTCCTGAAATAAGTACAATTTCATCTTTTTCTGAAAGTTCAGTAACTTTTTTGTGAGTTAGCTGTTTTCCTTGTGGGGATAAAAAGATTACATAAGGCTTTTTTGAATTTTCATTATTTGCGTTGTTATAAAACTCGTAGTTTTCGTAAAAGAAGTTCCAGTAGGCTTCTGGCTTTAAAACCATTCCGGCACCGCCGCCAAAAGGAATGTCATCCATCTGACTGTGTTTATTTTTAGTATAATCCCTTATGTTTACAATATTAAAATCGATGATATCTTTTTCTGTTGCTCTTTTTAGTATCGTTTGGGATAAATATTGTTCAAATAATTCAGGAAATAGTGTGAGTACGTTAAATTTCATTAATTTTACCTCTTGTTTATTTTCAAATTATATCTATTCTCTCATTCCGTCAATCAGGCTTACTTCGATTCTGTTATTTGGAAAGTCTATTTTTGTTACAAATTCATCAATTAATGGAACCATAATTTCTTTTTTTGTATTAATATCTTCTATAATCAAGATGTTGTGCACTGCAGTTTCCATTACATCAATAATTTCTCCAATTTTTTCATTTTCAGAAAATACTTCTATTCCAAATAAGTCTTTTACATAAAAATCATCTTCATTTCTTTCAGGGAGTAAATCACGGCGTATTTTGACCTTATAGCCATTCAGCTCTTTTGCGGCATCAATATTTTCAATTCCTTCAAAGTCTAAAATTGCTTTTTTGTCATTTAGCCTTTTTACGTTTTTTACGACAAGTAATTTCTTTTTGTCGTTTTTTTCAAGAAGAACACACTCATTTTCGATAAGCTCGATATTTTCAAAAATTGAGGTAATTTTAACGCTGCCACGTAAATGATGTGTTCCGACAATTGTTCCTATATTTACTAAGTTTTCCATTATTTGTTATTGCTTCTCTCTTTCTTGATTTTTTTAAATTTCTTTTTTTAATTTTGTGAATTTTCTGCTATCCTCAGCAATTATTTTTAAGTCAGCTAAGCTAATTCCATCAAAGTTAGCTGCAACTGCTGAAATTATCCCTTCCACCAATGGGGCATCTGCAATTTTTGCTTCAACTTGCCCTTCCAGCTCTTTTATTGCCTTAGCCGCATTAAATACAGAACTTCCCATATCTACGAAAACAAGTACTCCAGCACCGTTATTAGCACGGATTATTGCTTCCTTGACATTTTCGACATTTGTTCCGTAAACTTCTCTGCTTGCATTTCCACCATTTTCCAATGCAAAGTCTTCCTGCTTAAATACTTTTACAAAATTAATAATTTCCTGTGCAAGTGTGTTACTGTGGCTAACTACCACAATTCCTACTAAATTATGATTATTTTCTTTCATTTTTTATTTATGTCCTTTCGTATTATGATTATATTTTTAGTTTTCTCCTAGTAATCTGTCTAAAATTATTGAAACAGCACTTCTGACACACAAATGATTATATCTGGTATTCCCACGGATTGGCTCCAGAATTTTATAGGATAAATCCATAATTTCGTTTGTAAGGCCCCATCCTGTCCCAAATAAAATTAAATACGGAGTATCATCTTCGATGATTTCTTTTCCTAAATCAGCATATCCGACAGTATTTGGAAAAATTTTTGCTGAAGTTGTAATAATTTTTGGTTTTTTTCCTTCAATTTTTTCAATTGTTTCTATAGCACTTTGGACAGAATCTTCAAGTTCTGTATTTTCAAAGGCTTCATTTCTATTTTTGTTAAATTCTATCCCATTTCCTTCAGTCCAGTAGCCGATAATTCTGCCAGTCAGCTCTTTCTGGGCATCAACCGGAGTTATAATGAAATATTTTTTTATATCGTAAGTTCTGCAAGTTCTAGAAATATCGTGTATATCAAAGTTTGTGACAGAAGTTGCCACAACATCGTTATTTCTGTTGTAAACAGGGTAGTGGACAAGCCCCACATATATGTTATCTCTCATTTTGATATTCCTTTCAGTTTTTTATTTATTTCGTTTCTGCCTGTAGCCACGTATCTGTTCATTTTGCTCCTTATAAGCTAAAGCCATAATAAATAGCAGTACAGTTTGTACCCAAAAAATTGCAAAATCGGTAAAATTATGTACCACGATTCCAGCAATCAGAGCAATTTTTAACACATTATTTCTGTCATTTCTCAAAATATCATACAAGTAACGTAAAAATACAGCAAATAATGCTATTGTTCCAATTAGTCCGTAACTTAAAAGCAGTTCTACAAGAGCATTATGTGAATGTGGATACACATAATTGGTAAATTTGTAGTAAAAAAAGTTTCCGTGTCCATACAGAATATTGGTTTTTTTAAAAATTCTAAATGCCATATCAATGATCTCGACTCTTAGCCAGAAATATTCTATTAACGTACTTTCACGCAAGAATGGGAAAACGCCTGAAACTACTCCCAAAATATATGATAAAAGAATTAAAATACATCCAGCAAAATATCTTCTTCGTAAAAAGTAGAAAAATAATGTAAATATTCCTAAAACAACTGCAATTAACGAAGATCTTGAACCAGTAAGCAATATTGTCAGAATATTCATTAAAAATACAGCAAAATTAATTTTTGATTTTTTTTCAAAAGTAAAATACAAATTTATAATTGCCGACATCATCATAATGCTTCCTAAATAATTTGGATTAAAGTACGCAAAGTATCCGATTCTGTTATGCGTGAATAAAAATTCTCCTAACCCAACTAAAAGTGAAATTCCCGAAAATTTTGCCATCCATTCCAAATTATTTTTTTTAAATTCCACATCAACAATTAACGTATAATAACGCCCAACTACAATACATAAAAATATAGGAATTGCCATTAGACCTAAAATATTTTTATAAAAGGCGGAAGTTATAAGTGAAAATCCCAAAACAATTCCCACGGTAATGAGCGACTTGTCCTTAAATATTTTTTTATATTCTCCAGTTATAAATATATTTATTAATATTAGAATGCTAAATAAGATAACTAAAGCATAATGTATAAAAATTGAAGCACCTAAAAGTAAATACAATTTTTCCAGATACTTCTGATTTTTTGTATCCAAGTTTCCTCCTTATAATAATAATAACATAGTAAAACTAAATTTTAAATTTTTTTATAAGACTCCCTGCTCAAAGGCATAAGGAGTATATTTGCCACTTTTTGTATCAATGCTTTTAATAATTTTTTTCACTTCCGTTGCTGTTTCAAATGTGAAATCTAGCCTCAATTCATCTAAATTCAGTTCATAAATATCATCCAGCCTTGGTATCAGATTCATCGGCTTATCTAGATAGAGTTCAATATTATCGAGTTCATTTTTTACAATTTTGTACTTGTCATAAAATTCGCCTTCCAGCTCCTTGTATTCCTTATCAAAAATTTTATGTTCGATATACATTCCTTTTAGGTAACCGTAAATCACAAGCCCTTTTTTCAGTTTGTCAGATTTTATGTTTTTTAATTGTCGATAACTTAATTCTGGCGACAAAAATACTGTTTCAAGATTATTGAAAGTAGAAAACATCTCAATTGTATGATTATTGAAAACATTTAAGTTCCAATCCAGCGTTTGTCCTTTTACTCCAGTTTTTTCTCCCATAATTGCCTGATAAAGATTGGAAACTAGATTTGTACCTGTTTTTATCTTATCTGTTTTTGACAAATTCTTTTCCTTTGCAACATCAAACTGTTTTCGGTAAATTTTTGTAATTCCCATTTCACGGCAGGCGTCTTCCTGCTCATCATTTGTAACAAGTGCTGAAATAATAGGTTTTTTACTATCTTTAGATTTTTCATTTTCCAGATTAATCGGTTCAAAATTATATTTTTTTCGCTCGATAGCAGTTCTTTTATAAGAGTTAAGTAATTTTTCCAAAAGTTCTGAAACACATTCTCTTTTGAGATTTTTTAGTTCACTAAAAGGAATGAACGAAGTTCCATCAAAATCAATCTGAATTTTACCAAGTTCAAAAGTCGTATCTCCAAGTTCGCCAATTTTTTCTGCGATTTGTTCTTTTGTGATCAATTTTTTGGCATCTTGTTCAATAAGATTTCCTTTCTTTGTCACAGAAATTATCTCGTTTTTCAAATTTTCAATTTCTAGTGTAAGTTCGATTTCCTGCCCTTTTTTTGCAAATAATGTCGCATTAACAGCGGCATACCTTTTAGAAACTTTTATATTATGGATAATTCTGTCATTAATTTTTTTAGAATAATTTTTGTAAATATATTTTGTTCCTTTTGGTAATTTTCCGATTGAAACAATATCAAATCTACTAGCTTTTTGAACTTTTTCTTTTTCATTGTGACTATTTTGCCTTTTATTCTTCTGTTCAGAATTTTCACTTTTTCCAGTTTCAATAATCCGAATTTTATTTACATATTCTCCGCCAATCTGCTCAAAATTCTCATCTACAAATTGAACACCATCTCCTAAAATAAGTTCATCGTCAATCTTAAAATTATTTGATTCACCAATTCTTGCTCCAAGAAAATATCCAAAATTTGAAGAATATTTAAAGTTCATAAGTTTGTTATCCAAATAAAAATATCCTTTTGAATATCCACGGTTAAACAACTTATAACTTTCCGTCGGACGTGGAGTGCCTTTTAAAATATTGTCATAGTAGCTTACAGTCTCGAAAACGTACTCACTTGATTTTTTCCGTCCTTCAACTTTTATCGCATCAATTCCAATATTTTTTAACATATTGATTTCCTTTTCCTGCAACAACTGGTCATTCGGACTTAAAAAATAAGCACTTTCTCCATTTTCATCTGTAAACTTTTTACGGCAGGAATAGGCACAAAGTCCACGGTTTCCGCTTCTTCCTCCAATAAAGCTGCTTATGTAGCAATTTCCAGAATAAGAAATACAAAGTGAACCTGATACAAAGATTTCCAGCTCAATATCAGTTTTTTCACGAATGCTTTTTATCTCTTCGAATGAAAGTTCTCTTGCAAGACAGACACGAGTAAGTCCTAATTCTTTTAATTTATTGGCTTCTACATGATTTGCCACAGTCATCTGAGTACTTCCATGAATTTTTAAATTTGGAAAATTCTCCTTCAAAAACTTAACAAATCCCAAATCTTGCACAATAAACCCATCAATTCCGTGTTCATAGACTCTTTTGATATTGTTATACATGCTGTTAATTTCGCTATCCTTTAAAATTGTATTCAAAGTCATAAGAGTCTTTACTCCACGTGAATGAGCATAGTCAATTCCGTCGAATACTTCCTGCATTGCCAGATTTTCATTATTTCTTCTTGCTCCAAATCCTTTCAGACCAAAAAATACTTCATTAGCCCCAGCTTTCACAGCGGCGACTAGTTTTTCATAATTTCCTGCTGGTGCCAAAATATTCATTTTTCCTTTTTTATCAAAATTCATTTCTTGTTCCAATTTAATTTTCTCTCCATTTTTTCTAAAAGTTTTGTCTTATATATTATAGCAAATTTGGTATTTTTTTCCAATTTATTTTTTAAATTTATCCAAAATAAATTCGCATATTTTTTTATTGTTGAATAAAAAAATTCGGTAAATATTAAAATACCGAATTTATGTTAAATGATTTTAAAATACAGGGAATCCTTGACCAGCATATTTTTCTTCAATGAACTTCTTAACTTTTTCAGAAGTCATAGCTTTTGTTAAATCTTGTATTTTTTTACTGTCTTTATTATCTTCCCGTGCCACAAGACTTACAGCGTACTTACCATTTGTATTTTTTTCAACGAATAAGGCATCTTTTACGTGAACTCCAATTTTTAGCATATGTGATGGCCAGTTAAATGCCAAGTCAGCTTCTTGGTATGCTTGCACTAGTGATGGAATAGGAACTGCCATAAATTTGAAATTTTTCTTTGTATTAATAACATCATTCAAATTATAAAGTCCATCTTTTGGTTTCAACTCAATTAAACCTTCATTTGCAAGTATTCTCAAGGCTCTATCCTGATTTGTCACATCGTTTGGAATGGCAACTTTTGCCCCATTTGGAATTTCTGCCTTATTTTTGTATTTTTTTGAGTAAAAGCCTACATAAACATCATAAATTCCTTTAACTTTTACAAGTTTTCCGTTATTTTTCTTATTAAAAACTTGCATAAATGGCTCGTGCTGATGAAAGTTTGCATCAAAGTCTTTAGCATTTAAACCAACATTTGCAGTAACATAATCTGTTAACACAGTAATTTTTACATCATAACCTTCCTTTTTTAAATCCTCAGCTGCTATTTTCACAATTTCATCCATCGGATATCCAGCCGCAGCAATTCTGATTACATTATCCTTTTTTAAATTTATTCCAACAAATGCTAAAATTAGCACACATACTACAGCTAATGAAATTAATAATTTTTTTGACATTAGTAAATTCTCCTTTTCTTATCTAAATTTTTTGATATTCTGTTTCCAATAATCTGTATTGAAAATACAATGACTATCATTATTGTCACAACCCTATATACAAGGGCATAGTTGTATTCATTATATCCATATCGCATTGCATAGTCGCCAATTCCGCCTCCACCGACAACTCCCATTACAGTAGAGTATGAGATAAAGCTTATAATTGCCGAGGTTAAACCAAGCACAAGACTGCTTCTCGCTTCAACAAGCAAAAAATGCCACACAATCTGAAATACACTTGCCTTCATTGATAAAGCCGCATCAATTATTCCGCTATTCACATCATAAAAGGACTGTTCTGTAAATCTCGCATACAGAGCCACAGCTACAAAGCAAATTGGAAAACTTGCAGGAAATAGTCCAAAGGCAGTACCAAAAATTAACCGTGTGAGAGGTATCAATATAACTACAAATATTAAAAATGGGAAGCTTCTAACTACATTTATATAAATGTTGCATGGAATATTTATAAACTTATTTTCCCTAATGCCGCCTTTATCAGTCAAAAATACAAGAGCTCCTAAAGGAATTCCCAAAAATACTGCACATACCGTAGGAATAAGAACCATTATAAAAGTATCCTTTATTGCAATTAATAATTCAGTATCTATCATTTCAGAACCTCCCTCACATAATTGGCATAACTTTTGTTTGATTTTTCGTAATCTCTCTGATTAACATTGAAAATATCTGTAATTTTACCTTTTTCAATAATTGCAACTCTATTGCACAGCCTTTTTACAACTTCCAGTTCGTGAGTAACCACTAGAATAGTTGTTCCATATTTTTTATTTATTTCCTCAAATAAATCAAGTATTTCATCTTTTACAGATTTATCCAAAGAAGCTGTAACTTCATCGCAAAGCAGTAATTGCGGATTTGTCACTAATGCACGGGCAATAGCCACTCTCTGTCTTTCACCGCCGCTAAGGGAAGCAATAAATGATTTTTTCTTATCAGACAGCCCCACAAATTTCAAAACTTCTTCAACTTTTTCAACTGAAAACTTTTTCTTTAAAATTAACGGAAGAGCAACATTATCAAAGACATTTTTGTTACACAAAAGATTAAATTCCTGAAAAATATAAGCAACTTCAGTATTCTTTGCAATATTAATTTCTCCTTTATCAGCCTTCAAAATCCCTTGAATAATTCTCAAAATCGTTGATTTTCCACTTCCTGACTGCCCAATTAATCCAAAGATTTCTCCTTTGTTAATCTTCAAATTTATTTTCAAATCAAAATTAGTATAATTTTTTTCAATATCTCTAAGTTCTACCATCTCACCTCCAATTATTTTTGTATTTAATTTTAAAATGTAATAACTTCAAAATTATATCATATTTTTTAAAATAAGGGAATATTGTTTGGAAAAAAGATATTTTAACAGTTATAATTTGATATATTGAAAAAATTTCAAATTTTCCTTGCAAAATAAAATAAAATATGATAAACTGTTTTAGTAATTAAATTAGAAGTAGAAACATTGTTTCTCACCTTTCCATCAATATATTTAGGTTTTGGATTGATTTTCCAAATAAAAGTAGAATGTTTTGTTCGATTTTCAAGATGAGTTGGGTATTAGTTATTTGATATTTTATAATGAAATAAGTATTTTTGTTATGCTAATTTTGTTGTGAAATTTATTTATATAATAACTATTGAGCAAGGTTTCTTATATCTTGTTTTTTTATTGTAAAAAAATTAGGAGGTGTTTTTTATAAGAGGAAATAACCGATCTGATGAGCCAAGAATGAATGAGCGAATTAGGGCAAGAGAAATTAGAGTTGTTGGTGATGATGGAGAACAGTTTGGAGTAATGTCTGCTAGAGATGCGTTAGCACTTGCGGCAGAAAAAGAATTGGACTTAGTTGAAATTTCACCAAATGCAACACCGCCTGTATGCAAAATTATGGACTATGGAAAATTCAAGTATGAGAAAACGAAGAAAGACAAGGAAAATAAGAAAAAACAAAAAAATGTCGTTATTAAAGAGATTAGAATTAAACCTCATATTGACGAGCATGATAAAGATACAAAGATTTCTCAAATTGAAAAATTTATAGCTAAAGAGCATAAGGTAAAAGTCAGCCTAAGACTTACAGGTAGAGAAAGATTACATGCAGAATCTGCTATTAAAGTGTTAGACGAGTTTGCAAGCCATTTTGAAGAAATTGCAACAGTTGAGAAAAAATACGGAAAAGAACAGGTTCAAAAATTTATTTTATTATCGCCTAAAAAATAAAGGCAAAATTTAAAAAAGTGAAAAGTGATTTAGGAGGAAAGAAAATGCCAAAAATGAAAACACATAAAGGAACAAAAAAAAGAGTTAAAGTTACAGGAAGTGGAAAAATTTCTATAAGACACTCAGGAAAGAGCCATATCTTAACTAAAAAGACTCATAAAAGAAAGAAACGTCTAGGACAAGACGCAATCGCTCCAAAAGGTGCTGAAAGAAAAATCAAAAAAGCATTGGCTGGACAAGAAGGAAGATAGTTTAAGTAATTACTTTAAAATTATTTTTAAAAAAGCAATTTAATAAAATTTATTACTTTCATTTAAAAGTGAAGTTAAAAAAGGCAGTTTAAAACAAGAATTAAAGATTTTTTATTAAAAAAACAAAATTAAAAATTGACAAAAGTTAGTTCTGAATATTAAATATAAAGAACAAAAAACGGCTAAAATATCAAGGAGGAAAGAAGATGCCAAGAGTAAAAACAGGAATAGTTAGAAGAAAAAGACATAAAAAAGTTTTAAAAGAAGCAAAAGGTTATAGAGGAGCTATAAAAACAAATTATAAAAAGGCTAATGAAGCAGTTAAAAAAGCTATGGCTTACGCAACTGAACATAGAAAATTGAAAAAAAGAAAAATGCGTGAATTATGGATTATCAGAATTAACGCTGCTGCAAGATTAAACGGAATTTCTTATTCAAGATTAATGAACGGACTTAAAAAAGCTGGAATTGAGCTTGATAGAAAAGTTTTAGCTGACTTAGCATTAAATAACCCTGCTGAATTTGCAAAATTAGTAGAAAAAGTTAAATAGAAATAAATAACAAATCAATACTCAAATGGTAATTTTTAATAAAATAAGCTATTTGAGTATTTTTAAAATTAGAAGATTATATATCGTATTTTTTACAATAAAAGTTAAAATAATTCAAATAATTGATATTTATGATACAAAGAAACACAGTTTCTTTTATTTTAATGAAATTTTTCTTGAAAAATATTTCAAAGAATAATTATATAAAAAATTTTTTAATTATAAATGTTTTAATAAAAATTGTAATATTAAAATTTAAGATATTTAATAATTGTAATTAAAAATTAATTAGATTTGATTAGAAAAGGCTATACTTATAAACCTTGTAAAATAGATAAATTGTGGATTATGAGATAGCCCTTTTTATATAGGGAAATTAAATAAATAATGTTTTTTTGGGCTATCTCATAAAATGGTCTTTTATTCAAAAAAACAAATTTCCCTATATAGCCAAATGATTGTTAATTATTAATTAACTTTCCTTTGACATTATTATTATAGCATGAAAGTTAAAAAAGTCAATACTATAAATTAAATATTTTTAAAAAAATTTTGAATTTTTTGGAAAATATATATTTTTAATTCTTGAGATAGTATTTAAATAAATTTAAATTATGCTTGAAAATATTGAAAATTGGGGTAAAATAGAGTTTAAGGAAAGTTATTTAACATTTGTGTATTTTTTTAGACAAATACGTGGTAGAAAAATTAATGATGGAGGATAATTATGACAAAAGATGTTGAATTTGGAATAAAAGAGCAGCTTATTACTAAAGAAGAAATTCAGAAAAGATTAAAAGAATTAGGAGAACAAATTACAGAAGATTTTAAAAACGAAAATGAACCGCTTATAGTTGTTGGGCTTTTGAGAGGATCTATCGTATTTATGGCTGATTTGATAAGAGAAATAAGATTACCGCTTGAAATCGACTTTATTGAGGCTTCCAGTTATGGAGAAGGAACGCAGACTTCTAGAGAAGTTAAGATTCTGAAAGATTTAAGAAGTACAATTAGCGGGAAAAATGTGTTAGTTGTAGAAGATATTATTGATTCAGGATTTACACTAAAAAAAATATTACAGCTTTTAGGAAGTAGAAATCCTAAGAAAGTATCATTGTGTACATTGCTGGATAAACCTGAAAGAAGAGAAGTTGAAATTGATGTGCAATATGTTGGTTTTGAAATTCCAAATGAATTTGTTGTAGGATATGGACTTGACTTTAATGAAAATTATAGAAATCTTGAATATGTAGGGATTGCTGAGCCATCGGTATTTGAATAGATTTAAAATTAATCTTTTTATTAGGATTTAATTTTTAAATTTATGATAAATAATTATAAAAGTAATAATACAAAAAATCCAATAAATATAATATTTTTATCTAAAATATTAAAATCTTATTGTAAAAATGCTTAAGAAAAATAGTAAAAATTTGAATTGTAAGATCATTTTAACTATTAGAGAATTTAGACTTTTACGAATAAGTATATTTATTAAATGAGGAGAAATATTGAAAAGAAATAAAGAAAAACATCATAAAAAAAATAAAAACTTTGAGAATGAAAATCATAAGGCTAAAAAGAAATATGGACAGAATTTTTTAAATGACAGCAATTTATCAGATGAAATTTTGGACATAGCAAATATAGATGAGGAAACAGAAGTTCTGGAAATAGGACCAGGATTGGGATTTTTGACAGAAAAATTGATTGAAAATTCTAAATTTTTGACTGCTTTTGAAATAGATGATGACTTGATACCGTTTTTGAATAAAAAATTTGAAAATAAGCAAAATTTTAAATTAATCCATCAGGATTTTATGGAAGCAGATTTGGAAAAATTTTTTGAAGATAAGAAAAATGTTAAAGTTGTGGCAAATATTCCGTATTATATAACTTCGCCAATTATTAACAAACTTTTGGAATACCGTGAAAATATTGATGAAATTTATTTGATGGTGCAAAAGGAAGTGGCAGAGCGAATCGCCTCCCAGCCTCATAGTAAAAATATGAGTCTGCTTACACATGCAGTTCAATTTTATGCTGAAGCAGAATATCTGTTTACTGTGCCGAAAGAAAAATTTGATCCTGTTCCAAAAGTTGATTCAGCATTTTTAGGAATAAAAATTTTGAAAGATAAAAGATACGAAAGCCAAATTTCAGAAGAAAAATATTTTAAATATTTGAAAGAAGCATTTTCCAATAAACGAAAGAGTATTGCTAACAATTTAACAAAATTAGGATTTTCAAAGGATGTAGTTGGAGCAGCACTAGAGAAAATTGGAAAGACAAGGCTCTCACGGACTGAAGAGTTTTCTGTTCAGGAGTTTATTGATTTTATTGAGATTTTAGAAAAATAAATTATACTCAAACCTATTTAAAATTAAACTACTATTTAAGGTTTGAGTAAAATAGTCATAGCCTTTTAAGTTTAGTTTTAAAGCAGTTTTACTATAAATAGGCTTGGAATTATAATACTCCAAGCCATTCTCTTTTTTCTAGAATTTCTATTTCGATATTTTTTTGCTTTAATGTTTCGATTGCGTTATCCATATCATTTAAAAGATAAGAATTTGTAAGAATTTTTATTAAACCGTTCTGATTGTCAAGAGTTCTTACATTTCCTAATCCGTCGTATGCTTCTATGATTTTATTTATGAAATCAATATGTTCTTTTTTCGTTTGAATAATGTATTCCCAGCTTTTTATTTGCATTTCTGTATTTTCCATTTCTTGCTTTTACCTTTCTTTTTAGAATTTATCTAAATATGAGTATTTTCCATCAGAGTCTTTCCAGCCTAATATTTTTTCCAAATTTACATTTTGTGTTGATTGAATTATACGTTTTTTAATGTCTGGATTAGTTTTTACAAGCTGTGCAATTAAATCTTTTGTTTCACGGCGTTTGCTGGAAGTCTTTTCGGCAGCTACAGTACAGCCGCAGTTCATTGGTAAGATTCCATTATTTCGTACCCATTTTATAATTGCTTTTTCTTCAACGTAGAATAATGGACGAATTAATTCTATCTCAAAATTATCGGACTTTAATTTTGGTAGCATTGTTTCAAATTTTCCCATATAAAACATGCTCATTAGAGTGGTTTCGATAACATCGTCAAAATGATGTCCTAGTGCTAGTTTGTTGCATCCAAGTGAAGTTGCTTTTGTGTAAAGGCTTCCACGACGCATTTTGGCACACATGTAGCAAGGATAGTCTTTTGCAATTTTTTCTGCAACCTCAAAAATATTATCATTATAAATCTCACACGGAATATTCAGATGTTCTAGATTTTTTTTCAAATTATTCAAGTTGGCAGGATTAAATCCAGGATTCATTGAGATAAACACTAACTCAAAGTTAGTTCTGCTGGCTCTTTTTAGTTCCTGAAACAGCTTTGAAAGTAAAAGGCTGTCTTTACCTCCAGAAATAGCAACTGCAATCCTATCGCCATCTTTTACCATTTCAAATTCCTTTAAAGCCCTGACAAAAGGGGTCCAAAGCGCTGAACGGTATTTCTTCTGAATACTTTTTTCAATAGTTTCCAGCGGCTGAAGCGGAACAGACGGTAAAATCGTTTCACAAACTGCACTTCCGAGAGAAGTAGAAGCAATGTTGTCAGTATTTATTTTATTATTTATTGTATTTCCATTATCGAAATCGTTTTCGATGTTTTCTAAATTCATTAATTTATAACTCCTTTTAAAATTTGTGTCTTTATAGACTGTATCAAGTTTTTACGAGATTGTCAAGTAGTTTGGTTTTTCACTGCGGTATAGCAAGGATATCAAATTAATAAATTTTTATATTGTATTTGAATAAAATTTAAAAACAAAATTTGGTAAGAATATTGAAATTATGATATAATAGTTATAAGAAAATAAAATTTTAAATAAAAAATGGAGGAAAGAAATAAAATGAGTAAATATTTTGAAACTGTGGATTTTTGGGTTGAAAATTTATTGGATTCAACTGAAAGTTATACTATTGAGAGTAATGAAAAAGGGAAGTTTGTAGATATTACTATTAATGTGGCAAAAGATGACATGGGAAAAGTAATTGGGAAAAATGGAAGAATTATCACAGCACTTAGAGTTCTTATGTCTTCGGTTGCAAAAAAGGATAGAAAAAGTGTAAAAATTGAAGTTAAGGAAATGTAATTTTAAAAATTTGTTAAAATAATGTCAGTATTTATATGGTAGCAAATAGTTAGAAATAATTATAGAAAATATTAAGAAAATCAAAAAAAACTGTATTAATAGAACTTTATAAATAATTAAAATTTTTATATTAATCAAGGAGCGGATTTATGAAAACTTCTGATTTGAAAAAGAAGAGCTTTAAACTTCGGGTTTATTATTATGATACTGATAAAATGGGAGTTGTGTACCATTCAAACTATCTAAAATGGATGGAAATGGCACGTACTGAGTATTTTAGGGATGTCTTTACATATAAGAATATGGAAGATATGGGATTTATTTTACCAGTAAAGACGCTAAATATTGAATATATTAATTCTGCAAAATACGATGAAGAAATTGAAGTTTCTGTGAAAATTGAAGAAATAAACAATATTAAAATCAGATTTTCTTATGAAATGTACAATTCAGACGGAGTTTTAAAGGCAAAGGCTGAAACCGTAAATGTTTTTGTGGATGAAAACGGGAAATTGAAAAGAATTTCAAATGAATTATTGGAAGAACTTATTAAATAAAATTAAGATTATTAAATAACTTATTATTAAGAAGAAAAGAGGCTTTACAAATGAAAATAGCGATTGGAAATGATCATGCAGGAGTAGAATTTAAGAATAAAATTATGAAGGAGCTTAGAAGCAAGGGGTATGAAGTTGTGAATGTGGGAACTGATACGTTGGATTCGGTTGATTATCCTGATATTGCTAAGGAAGTTAGTAAAAAAGTTCTGGATGAGGAAGTTAATTTTGGAATTTTGATTTGTGGGACTGGAATAGGAATTTCTATTGCTGCAAATAAAATAAAAGGAATTCGTGCGGCTCTTTGTCACAATGAATATACAGCAAAACTTTCAAGGCTTCACAATAATGCAAATATAATAGCATTAGGAGCTAGAGTTTTAGGAGAAGATTTGGGATTGGCATGTGTTGAAGCATTTATAAATACAGAGTTTGAAGGTGGTAGACACGCTAAAAGAGTTGGGAAAATAGAATTTTGAAGATATATTAAAAGATTCTAATTAAAATTTTATCGTTAAATATCCATCTTAAAGACTTTTATAATTTTAGTTTATTAAGTATTATGATTAATAATAGTTTTTTTATTCAATTTTTTTGTAACGTAAGGGCATCAGACGCCATGCCCTCTTTCGCAATAATAGTTATTTTAACATCTTTAACTGACTGCTACTTAGAGATACTGGCGAAACGTTCTACGAACTATCCCGCTTAACGCAAAACTTTCTTAAAAATTCGCTTCGTAAAACTATGCTCACTTTCGCAAACAAGAGTTATTTTAACATAAATAAGTTTTATCATTATAAAAATTATGTCGAAAGAAATACATTCGTATTTAGTTATTTTTCCTTTAACGAAATTTTGCTTATTTAATGTTTTTCAAATACAAAAGCCTAGAATTTAAAAATAATAATCCCTATAATTTAGTATAGAATGTCGTGATTTTTTGGAATGAAAACGACTAAACACATTTATGTGTTTCTTTCGCCAAAAGCTTTATAGCAAATATATTTTATAGAGTTGTTCTAAACTTTATTTGCGAAAGTGAACGTTAGCGAGTTTTGTTTTTGGAGTACTTCAAGTTTATCCAAATAATAAATGTTTAGACTACTTTTCCAAATAAAATTTGTGAATATTTCAAAAAAATGCTTAGACTAGCCAGGGTTAGTGCGTAGCACTTTCGCTATTCTCTTTAATGTGCCATTAGTTAAATATGTTAAAATAACTATTATTGCGAAATGAGGGGAAATGGCGACTGATTTCTCTTGCTTTATAAAAAGAAAAAACACAAGATTATGAAAAAATATTTATTAATAATAAATAGTTTTTCAAACTCTAAATAAAAATTTCTTATATGGATATTTAAGAATTAAATTTGGTTTTTTTTATAAAGCAATTAAATTACTTATTGTAGAATTTTGTTTCTATTATTTAAATGGGGGTTGTTAGTATTAGGCTTTTTCGGAGATTACTAAGGTTTAGCAAAATAAATATTATTATAAAATAAGGGAGTGATTTTTATGTCAACAATTTTTAAAAAGATAATAGATAAGGAAATACCAGCAAATATTGTATATGAAGATGAAGAGTTCTTGGCTTTTCATGATATAAATCCAGCGGCAAAAGTTCATGTGCTTGTAATTCCAAAAAAGGAAATTAAAAATTTGGATGCGGCGACTGAGGAAGATGCTTTACTGCTTGGTAAATTGCAGTTAACTGTGGCAAAAGTGGCTAGAATTCTGGAATTGAATAAAGATGGGTATAGAGTTATAACTAACATTGGGGACAATGGTGGACAGGAAGTTTATCATATTCATTACCATATTTTAGGTGGAGAAAAATTGCCAGTTACATTGAAATAGAAACAGTAAAATTTTCTAAAATTATGGAGGAAGTGCATGAAAAGCAGACTTTCTAAAATTGTAATACTCGTTTTTCTTGTGGCAAATCTAGGAATGGCTGAATATATAAAAAAAGATAATGCTGTTTACTATAAGGATGAAATATGGCAGGCAGATGAGAAAAAGTTAAATGATGCGGATTTTAAAACATTTGTAGAATTGAATAAGATTTATGGGAAAGATAATAAAAATGTTTTTTATGGAGACGAAAAACTAGAAAATGCAGATTTTAAAACATTTCAGGCAGTTGGAGAAAATATTGGAAGAGATAAAGATAACTTTTATTGGTATAATCAGAAAGTAAAAATAAATCCAAAAGATTTTAAATTTTATAAAAATAAGGATAAAATAGTATATTTTAGAAATAACGGGAAAATATATGATTTAAAAGGATTAGATGAACTTAATGGAATTGGGGATGTAGATACTTTTGAAGTACTGGATGATGAATATTCAAAAGATAAACAGAATATTTATTATGGTGGAGTAACTTTGTCTGATGTGGATATGGATACTTTTCAGATAATAATGCCAAATTACTATGCTAAAGATAAAAATAGCGTGTATTCAAGACATAAAAAAATTAAAGGGGCAAATCCAAAAACAATAAAAGTTTTGAATATTGCATATATAAAAGATGATAAAACTGTTTTTTCAGATTTTTCTTTTAGTAATACACTTAAAAATGCAGATGTTAAGTCTTTTGAAGCATTAGGACAATACTACGGAAAAGATAAAAACAATGTGTATTTAATGGGAGAAAAAATAAAAAAAGCTGATGTAAAAACTTTTCAGGTAATTTCAGAAGAATCTTTTAATCACTATTCAAAAGATAAGAATAATGTTTATTTGGAAACATACATTATAGAAGGAGCAGATCCTAAAACTTTCGAAATTATAAAAGAAAAACCAACTTATTCAAAGGATAAAAAGTATTTGTATTATTCTGGGAAAAAAATTGATGAAATTAGAGATAATTTAGAAAATATGAGTGCTGGAGTGCTTGATATTATAAAAAATGGAAACAGAATTTATGCTAATGGAAATAGACTTAATATAGAAAATCCAGAAAATTTTAAAATAATAAAAAATGATTATTACAATAATCCAAATATAATTTATGGAAAAAATGACAAAAATATATATGTAATTATAGGAAATGGACAAAAAATTCGTAGTAAAGTAATAAAAGATGCGGACATAAACTCTTTTGAAATAATGGAAATTGGTGCATATTCACGAGATAAAAATAATATTTATTTTACGTATTCTGATGTTGTGAAAATGAAAGATGTAGACAAAGACAGTTTTACTATTGGAGAACATGGCTTTTCGTATGATAAGAACAGTGTATATTTTTATGGAAAAAAGATAGATGGGATAAGTCCAAAAGGATTTAAAATTGTTGATTTAGCTGTTAATTCTGGGGAGTCTGTAACATTTGCACTATTGACAGACAGTAAAAATTTATATAAATTTATTTATAAATTTGACGATGAAGAATATAATTTGAAAAAGACAGAATTGGCTGTTATAACAAATGTAAAAGTGGATGCTCCGAGCTTTGAACTGGTTAAATCATATACAGGAAGTTATTATAGGGATAAAGATAGCGTTTTTTATTATGATATTAATAAAAATGAACTAAGAAAAGTCGAAGGTGGTGATAGAAACAGTTTTGTCGAAATGGATAATTTTTTCGCAAAGGATAATAAAAATGTCTATTATCTTGGGAAGCAGATTAGAAATATCAGCTCAGAAGGGTTTAAATTTGTTGGTCCAGATATTTTTAAAAATAAAAATGGTGTATATTTTTGGAAAGATGAAACTGGAACGGGAGATTATGAGATAGTATCTTTAAATTTTGACAGTGCTTCATTTGATATAGCAAATAAGGATACCAGTGATTATTTTAAAGATAAAAATGGAATTTATTATCTTGATTACGGTAAATTGTTAAATTCGGAATCGAAGGACATTCAAAATGCCTTTATCAAACTTGAAGGAGTTGATATGCCAACATTTAAAGCGTTTGGATATTGATATTCCAAAGATAAGAATAGAGTTTGTTGTGGATATAAGGAATTTAAAGGGGTGGATGTGCCAAGTTTTACTGTTGTGCTGGAAGATGAGGGAGTTGTAGTTAAGGATAAAAATAGAACTTATGAAAATGATTGTGAATAATTAAAGAAGTAAATTTAGAAAGTGAAAAAATAGAAAATGAGAGATGTAATAGCAAGTCCAGATAACAAATTTTATAAATTGTTAAAAA
>CAUQGN010000019.1:0-40476 GCA_963517565.1 uncultured Leptotrichia sp.
TAGCAGTACTACAAATAGTTTAACAAAAATCTCAAATTTTTTCATTTTAATCTCCTAAATAATTTAAAAAAGCCCTTTAAAAAGCAACAAACTTAAAAAAGAGCTTCTAAAATTAATAAATATTTTCTTAAACATTAAATCTGAAGAACATTACATCCCCATCTTGCACAATGTACTCTTTTCCTTCCAGTCTCATTGCACCTTTTTCTTTTGCACCGTTCCATCCATTTAGTTCGATAAATTTGTCGAAAGACACTACTTCTGCTCTGATAAATCCTTTTTCAATGTCTGTGTGAATTTCACTGGCAGATTTTTGAGCGTTTGTTCCTTGTTTTATTGTCCATGCTCTTACTTCTTTTACTCCAGCTGTAAAGTATGTGATTAGTCCTAACAATTTGAATCCTGCTCTAATTAGTCTGTTTAGGCTCGGTTCTTTTATTCCTAATTCGTCAATGAACATTTGTCTTTCTTCTTCGTCTTCGATTTCGATTAGTTCTGCTTCCACTTTTGCTGAAAAGGTTACTACTTCGCTATCGTACTGTTTTGCAAATTCACGCACTTTTTTTACGTAATCATTTTCAATTCCAGCCGTCAAATCTTCTTCCGAAATATTTGCAGCAAACATCATTGGCTTTATTGTCAAAAATTGATAAACTTTTATTAATTCTTCTTCTCTTTGGGTAAATTCCAATGTTTTTAACAACTTAAATTCTTCCAGATGAACTTTACATCTTTCAAGAACTGCGACTAATTCTTTTCCTTCTGCGTTTCCTCCACGAGCCAGCTTCTGATTTTTCTGAATTGCCCTTTCAACTGTGTCTAAATCAGCAAAAATCAATTCTGCATTAATCGTTTCAATATCTCTTATAGGATCAACGCTTCCTTCCACGTGAATAATATTGTCATCATCAAAACATCTTACAACCTGACAAATTGCAGCTGTATTTCTAATATTTGATAAAAACTGGTTTCCTAGTCCTTCCCCTTTTGATGCACCTTTTACAAGTCCTGCAATATCTACAAATTCAACTGTTGCTCCAACCGTTCTTTCTGGACTAACTACTTTCTCCAAATCTTTTAAACGTGGATCTGGCACGCTTACAAGCCCTACATTTGGCTCAATTGTTGCAAATGGATAGTTTGCCGCCTCTGCATTCTGTGTTTTTGTTATTGCATTAAATAATGTTGATTTTCCTACGTTTGGTAATCCTACAATTCCTATTCCTATCATTCTTCTTTTATTTCCTTTCTTTATTTTATAATTTTTCCAAAATTTTTATTAATTTCCATTTTTCCTTATCTGTCGCTTTAAACAAATAGGAAATATCGTAAATCGGCACAACCTTAATTTCTCCATAAAAATCAAACACTTTCCCCACCAAATCTTTTATATCCTCTTTTTCTACGTCTTCTAAAAGTGATTTAGTTGCCCTTTCTCCAACTGTTACAATGTACTTTGGATTAATCAAGGCAATTTGTGCTACAAGAAACTCATTACACTTTGTAATAGTGTCTTTCTCGATTAAATTACCGTGTGAACTGCATTTTGTGAGAGTTGTAAAATAACATTTCTTCAAATCCAGCTTTGAATACTCCAAAAATTTTTTGAAATATTTTCCATTTCTGTCAATCAAAAGTTTCTGTTTTACATCCTCTTCCTCACTTATGCTATCCAGCACAAATAAAATTTCTGCCTTTTTATTCCCTTCGCCAACAATTGGATTAATTCTAGTTTTTTCTAATATACATTTAGTACAAATGTCGATTTCCAGCTTTAAGTCATTCCACATAACTTTTTTCCTTATTCTTTATTCTAATATTCTATATTTTATAAATTTCTGTTCCCTCTTCGTTAATAATTTCAATTTCCAAATGGCTTTTATTTTCACGCTCCAAAATTTGATACAGCGAATTATATGCCAGCTCTGGCGTGTTATTGTCCTTGCTTATATGCATTAAATAAACCTTTTTCAGTTTCTCGCTAAGCACCTGCCCAATCAGCTTTGATGCTTCTGCATTTGACAAATGTCCATTTCTTCCTTTTACACGATTTTTCAGTTCCCAATGATAAGGGCCTGTCATTAGCATATTATAGTCATAATTACTTTCCAGCACAATTACATCGCTATTTTTCAAATTTTCCTTAATAATATTGTTTACACAGCCAACATCACTTGCGTAGGACAATTTTTTCCCTTCGTATTCAAATGTGTATCCTAAGCACTTTTCAGCATCATGCATTACTTCAAAATTATTTATAACACAATTGTCAATAACAATTTTTTCATCTCTTATAAAATTTAAATTTTTTTTCTCAATTTTTCCAATTCTATCCTTAATTACATTATAAGTTACTTCATGAAGATAAATTGGAATGTCGTATTTTCTTGAAACAACACCCAGTCCTTGAATATGGTCAGAATGCTCATGTGTCACAAATATTCCCATTACATCCTCAATTCTTTTTTCAATATTGTTCAATTTTTCTACAATTTTTTTACCACTAAATCCTGCATCTATAAGAAATTTCTTATTGCCCATCTCAATATAGCTTGAATTTCCGCTACTTCCACTTCCCAAACTTGAAAATTTCATTTTTTTTACTAATCTTCTTTCTAATTGAGTTTTTCAACTCCCCCATTTTTCATTTTATAATTTTAAATATTTGGTGAAATTGTTCCTTTTAATTGATCGTAAACCCATCCACCTTTTTTATCCTTTTTCGTTACAATTCTATTGCTTCTTTCTCTTGAATCCTTTATGCTTTCAGGAATTTCATAAATTTTATCACTTCCATAAAAAGTACCAAAATTATATATTCCATCTGAACTTCTAACATTCTGTAAATTATCTTCAAGCCCAGCCAGCTTAGGGTTTGAACCTGTTTTTTCATTAAATTTCTTAATTGCATTTTGTAATTTTACAGTTTCTACCTGAATATCAGCTGCTATAAGTTTGTCCACTTTTCTTGAAAATAAAATCACAACATTTAATATTGCAATAAATACAACTATAAGAAAAGTTATTCCACGAAGAGCAATCTTTCTAGTCATTTTTGATCTATTATTTCCATAATAACCATTATCAAAAGCCATTTTACCGCATGAAATTTACAAAATTTTAAATTTGATAATTATTTATAATGTAAAAAATCACGCCCTCCTTCCTTTAGTTTTTTATTTCAATTTTTCTATTTTTAGTCCGCTTTTTCAAAAATCAAACTTTCAACAAATTCAACTTTCTAATAATTTCTTAAATTTATTTTCTATTTTTAAAAATTGAAGGTCTAACAATCACCTTCACATTTTTTGGAACTTCAAGCTGTACCTTTAGTGGACCTCTTTTAACATTTATCCATCCTAGTCCTGCTATTACCAATTCCTCGTTTTGCTCAATTTCCACTTCATGAACTACAAATTCATTTTGAAAATATTTTTCTTTTTCACTTCCCAGTAAAATTTCAAAGTAATTTCCATTTAGCAAGGCTTCCAATCTTTCCTCACGAGCCACATGAAACTTCACACTTTTTGAAGCATAAGCAGAAAAAATAGGCTTGCTTCCACCTTCCAGAAGTTCGTTTCCAAGTATTTTAAATCTGCAGAAAACATCAAACATAAATACCTGATTTTCTTCAAGTTTAAAAGTTTTTCGTGAAATTTCTCCAGCCGGTACCAGCTTTAATCCATTTTCTACACTAATCAAATCAGAAATTCTTCCATCTGGAATAAGTCCAGGCGTGTCAATTATCGTAATTTCACTATTTGGAATTTTATTATTAATTGATTTTAAAGTAGTTCCAGAATATTTAGAAGTCGTTATTTTATTGTTCCCAAGAAGTAAATTTATAACTGATGATTTACCAACATTTGAGACTCCAAGTACAGTTGCCTTTACTTTTTTGTTATGAAAAATATTTTTAATTTTTCTGATTATTCCATTTACTCCGTATTTATTTTTTGCACTGATAAAAGCAATATCATCAGGTACAATATCTTCTTCGGCAAGCCTGTCCTTTACCCAGTTGGAAATTTCAGTTGGATGTATAAAGTCAGGCAGCAAATCTATTTTGTTAATTAAAATTATAGATCTGTAGTCTCTTAGATAATCCAAAATTTCCTCAGTAAATGAACCTTCAAAGTCAATAATATCAAAAATTGGAAGTATTATATCAGATTTTTTTACACATTCATTTACTTCTTTCAGATAATCTTCCCTGCTAAAATTATTTACAAGATTTTCCCCATAATTCTTAATTTTAAAACATCTCTGACAAAGTAAATTATCCTGCGTAATAAACTTCTCCTCCGGAACATACCCTTCCTTATTTTTATCTTCAAACTGCAGTTCAATTCCACAACCGCTACATTTTTTTATAATCAAAATTTCCTCCTATTTTCTCATTCCTTTTGCATTAAAATTCAATCCAATCAAATCCATTATTCCTTAGCCAATGGATGAGTACTCATATAAATATCTCTCAAGAAAGCCTTGCTCACATGTGTATAAACTTGCGTTGTAGCAATACTGCTATGTCCAAGTAATTCCTGTAAATATCGGATATCCACTCCGTTATTCAAAAGTTCCGTTGCAAACGAATGCCTAAATACATGTGGAGTTATTTCCTTTTGTATCCCGGCTTCATGTGCGTGTGCCGAAATAAGCCTTCTTAATGAACGTGTTGTCAATTTTTTTCCTTTACTGTTTACAATCAATACTTCCCTAGTGTAATTTTCATATTGCTTTTTCTTTTCCTCAATATACTTTATCAGCCATTTCTTAGCATTTTCACTAAAAAAAGTTATCCGTTCCTTATCCCCTTTTCCAATAACCCTAATTTCCCGCTCTTCAATATCAATCATAAATTCACTCAAATTAATAAGTTCCATCGAACGAAGCCCGCTAGAATAAAGAAGTTCAATAATTAATCTATCTCGAATCCCAGTAATTTTTTCGGTATTTATAACGTTTCTCAATCTATTTAAGTCATCTCTATTCAACACATTTGGCAATTCCTTCTCAAATTTCGGAACATTAATATAAGCCGCCTTATTCGTTTCAATCACTTTTATTTCCTGAAGATATTTAAAAAATGTCCTAAGTGCTGAAATCTTTCTATTTATCGTCCTTTTAGACACTGGCTTGACACTTATTTTTGTATTTAATTCTTCCATATCTTCAATGCTTTTTATCTTATCAATCTCTGATTCTGTATCATCAATTTCTGTATTTACAGTATTTTTTTGAGAGTCCTTTTTTTTCTTCTCTTCCTCTTTAGCCAACTTCTGAGGAGAATTTAAATACGCAATAAAAGATCTGAATGTCATCATTTCAATTTCTTCAAAATTACGAATTTCCTCATATTCATCTAGATACTCCATAAATTGCAGTAAATCTCGACGATAACTTCTAATCGTATTAAAACTCTTTCCAAGAATAACCTCTTCATAATACAAAAATTTGTCTACATACATCACAAGATTTTCATTTTTTATATTTTCCTTGTTTCCAATATCCTTTTCTTTCTCAACATCTTTGTCACTATTATTCATTAAAACTTCTCCATTTATTATACACACATCATCCACAGCAATGCAGATTAATTCACTTTTCTATTAAAAAAAATATCTAAAATTATATTTAAAATCTATAACAATCTATATTTAGTCCGATAATAAAAAACAAAATAATTCTATGCTTAAATTTTTAATTAATTATTTTTCTACTATTTAGATTTCTTTACTGTAGATTTTCTAGTTGCCGCTGTCTTTTTAGCCTTTACAGATGTAGATTTTGCTTTAGCTGTCGTTTTTTTAGTTGCCTTTTTTGTAGTTTTCTTGGCTTTTTCCGATTTTTCAGTCACTCTTGTAACTTTTCCAGTTTTTATATTTTTTATAGTTTTACATTCTGGGTAGCCTGTACAAGCCAAAAATTTTCCAAATCTTCCAGTTTTTATTTCATACGGTTTTCCGCAAAATTCACAGACTCCTGCTTCTTCTATTATTTTTCTGTCAATTTCCTGCAACCGTTTCATTTCATCGTTTATTTGCAATACTCCATCCAGCTCTATTACAGCGCCTTTTTTATATTTTTGCTTTAATTCAGCTGGCAACGACATTCTTTTTTCATCTTTTTCATAATTTTCACTTTCAAGATATTCTCCGAAACGTCCAACTTTAAGCACATATCTGTTTCCTTCTTCATCAAGATAATCAGTCAAAATTCCCTTTTTATTATTTTGAAGTTTCTCTACTTCTTCTTTTACAAAAACTTCTCCTTTTTTAAGAGCTTCTGGCGATACAGCAACCCCTTTTAGCGAGATTTTTTCCTTCTCATTTGCTTCGCTAATCAAATATTTTCCATAAAGCCCCGTTTTTAAAATCATTGGATTTCCCTCAGAATCCAGTACATCCGACACAATTCTACGATTTTTTATTTTATCAATTTCCTTCTCAAACTTATCAATGTCCTTTTCAAGCGAATCATAAAAAGTTCTCAAAAGCTGTATCCATTCAACTGTCCCTTCTTCAACCTTATCCAGTTCCTTTTCCATATTCGCCGTAAATTTAACATTCATAATGTCCTTAAAGTTCTTGACAAGTTCATCCTTTACTTCGTATCCCAAATATGTTGGATGAAAACGCTTTTCAATAAGTTCAACATATTCCCTTGATTTAAGCGTTTCGACAATTGAAGCATAAGTTGATGGACGTCCAATTCCTTCTGATTCCAGTTTTTTTACAAGCGTCGCTTCGGAAAATCTTGTTGGAGGCTTTGTTATTCCTTCTTCCACATTTAATTTGTCTATTGGATGAACATTGCCTTCCTTTAATTCTGGAAAATCACCAGTCTTAATTTCATCCTCGTCTTTAAAAATCTTGTAATATCCATCAAAAATTACTTTGTTAATAGTCCCACGAAAATTGTAATCCCCATTCACAGCGTTAATTTGCATCTGCTCGTACTGCATAGCTGCAAACTGTGAAACTAGAAATCTATCCCAAATCAATTTATACAATCTGTACTGATCATTAGTCAAATAAGCTTTTATATTGTCTGGGACTAAGTTGATATCAGATGGACGGATTCCCTCGTGGGCATCCTGAACATTTGATTTTGAATTTTTTACAATATATTTTCCAACGTATTTTTCACCATAATTTTTTGTAATGTAATCTTTTGCCATATTTAGGGCATCAATAGAAATTCTTGTGGAATCTGTTCTCATATATGTTATTAGCCCTTTATTTTCGCCATTAATTGCAAGTCCTTCATAAAGTTGCTGTGCAATTCTCATTGTTTTGCTTGCACCGTAGCCAAGATATGATGAAGCAAGCTGCTGCAGTGTACTTGTCTTAAATACAAGTGGTGGTCTTTGTGATTTTTTCTTAACTTCTATTTTTTCAAGCGTCAATGATTCATTTTTCAAATCTTTTTTCAATTTTTTTACAACTTTTTCATCAAAGATTTTATCCACTTTTTCATCTGAAATTTTTACTAAATTAAGATTAATATCTTTTTCAATTAATGCACTTACTTCCCAATATTTTTGGGGTACAAACGCATTTATCTCATCTTCCAGGTCACAAATCAGCTTTAATGCAACTGACTGTACACGACCAGCACTGGCGTTACGATTAATTATTTTCCATAAAAGCGGACTTATCTTATATCCCACAATTCTATCCAGCAGTCTTCTCGCCTGCTGTGCATTCACAAGGTTATCATTAATATCTCTTGGATTTTTAATCGCATTATTTACAGCCGTTTTTGTTATCTCGTTAAATTCTATCCTTTTTACCTTATCAGGCTGCTTAATATAATTAGAAATATGCCAAGCAATCGCTTCCCCTTCCCTATCCTGATCTGATGCCAGGTAAACAGCATTTGCACTTTTCGCTTTTTCCTTTAATTTCTTTAAAACTTCACCTTTTCCTTTTATAACCTTATATTGAGGCTCAAAATTATTTTCCACATCTATTCCAATTTTGGTTTTTGGTAAATCAATCACATGTCCGTAAGATGCAACAACTTCATAATTCCTACCAAGTATCTTTTCGATAGTTTTTGCCTTCGACGGTGACTCAACAATAACTAACTTTCTAGCCAACTTTATTTTCTCCTTATTTCTTTATCTATTTATATATTGTATTTATTTATTTTTGAATTATTTTGATTAATGATTATTATTTCTATTTTTCTTCTTTTTACAAAGCAAGAGAAATCAATCGCCATTTCCCTTGCATCCCTGGCTCGTCTAAGCATTTTCTGAAAATAAAATCGAAACTCGCTACGTTAAACTACGCTCAAACAATCGATTTTATTTCCAAAAAATCATGACATTTTCAACTTAAATTATACTATCCTTATATACTTTGCCCCGTTTGTTTCTGTAATTAATCCTCTAATTTTTAGGCTCATAATTATTGAAAACAATTTATTTTTTTCGATTTTTTCTTTTACGCTTTGCAGTATTTGCTCAAAACTTACTTCTTCCATTATTGTTTCGAATACAATTTGCTCTTCTTCTGTTAATTTTTGTAATTTGCTTTTTTCTTTACGAATATCCCATAGGAATTCTTCAGCAATGTCATCTGCACTTGTTACTAATTTTGCTTTGTTGTTTTTTATTAGATTATTACAACCTTCAAATGAAGGATAGTTAATGAATCCTGGTACAGCAAAAATTTCACGATTCATACTAAATCCTAATTCTGCTGTAATTAATGCACCACCTTTTTTGAAACTTTCGGCTACTAGGACTCCATCTGACATTCCTGCTATAATTCGGTTTCTTCTAGGAAAAGTCCACCTTGTAGGCTGTGTCCCTAGCGGATATTCGCTTATGATTGTACCTGTTTCTGATATTCTTTCCCATAGATTACGATTTTCATAAGGATAGACAACATCCAGTCCTGTTCCTACTACTGCGACAACTTCAATTTCCTTATCAAGTGCAGTTTTTAAGGCAATTGTGTCAATTCCGTCTGCCAGTCCGCTGATTAGAGTTACATCATAGTTTACTAGCTCATTTACTATTTTCTCGCAGGCAGTTTTTCCAAATTTTGTTGCTCTTCTCGTGCCTACAACTGCGATATTTCGTCTATTGTCCACTGAAATTTTATCTTTATCCATTTTTATTTTGTCGTAATCTTTTAATTTTTTTCCTTTCAAATATAAAAAAACTGGAAAATCTTTTATTTCCTTTAGTTTTTTCGGATATTCCTTATCATTTGCACTTATTATTCTTACTCTATTTCGTTCATAGAGTTCCAGTCTTGCCTTCAAATCAATTTTCATTGCTTCTTCCAATTGATTTTTCAGTTCATCGTTAAACAATTTAAAATTTTCTTCATAAAATAATTCTTCAAAATCTTGAAAAATTAACATCAGTTTTTTTATATGAGCATTTTTCATACCATATTCCTTTAATCTAAGCCATTCCACAATAATCCCCCCTAATTTTTATCTTGAACCGGCTAATATTTCATTTAATACTGCGATTTCTTTTTTTACTTCATCATCAGAATGTTTTGAATTATAGTCTTTCAAATATCCTAACGCTTTTGAAAAATCCCCTTTTGATTTATAGGCAATGCCTATTCCTAATTTTGCTTCCGCCTGATTTTCATCCTGCGATAATATTCTAGTATAGTAATCAATTGACTTGTCATTATCTCCCATTAGTCGTGAACCAATCGCAATTACATACATTACAGGAATATCAGGTGCTTCATCCTTTAATGCCAAATTTACTGCTTTTTCATAAAGTCCGTCACGAAAGTAGAGCTGTGCCATTCTGAATGTAGCTGATGAACTTTTTTTAGCAAGTGTAGCATTTTCATAATTTGCATAGGAATTGTATTTTGCCTCAGTTGATATGTCTTCAGTTTGTGTTGCAGGCATAGTTCCTGTGTCAACTGTCTTTTTTTCCTCTTTAGGCTTGTCTTTTTCATTTCCTTGTTCAAGAGCCTTTTTTGTGTTGTCATCAGCTTCGGTTGTCGGCGGCACTACTGGCGTTCTTTCTTCTTCAATAGTTGTTGCATCCCCGCCATTATTGGTTCCTATTTTTTCTGCAATATAGTAGTTTGCCTTTACTACAGTTGCAAAAGAAAGAATTAATATTCCCATTATTATTCGTCTTAATTTCTCCATTTTTCCCTCCTGACTGTATAATTTTAATATTTTATAACATCTAAAATCAAATAAATTTATTTATTCAAAAATTTTAATTTCAGAATTTCAAAGTATTTTCACTTAAATTATACACAAAAAACATATCTCTTATTTTGGCTTTTCTTTGAATATAATTTTAATATTTTGTCAAGCTGAATTTGAGGAATCGAAGATTAAATTAGAATTCCAAATTTTTAGTTGTTCTTGGAAATGGAATTACATCTCTTATATTAGTCATTCCAGTAATGTACATAAGCATTCTGTCAAACCCAAGTCCAAATCCTGAATGTGGCACACTTCCATATTTTCTAAGGTCTAAGTACCACCAGTAATCTTCTTCTTTTAATCCCATTTCATGAATTTTACCTAGCAGAGTTTCATAATCATCTTCCCTTTGGCTTCCACCTACGATTTCTCCAATTCCTGGTGCCAATAAATCAACAGCTCTTACAGTTTTCCCATCTTCATTTAACTTCATATAAAATGCTTTTATATCTTTTGGATAATCAGTTACAAATACAGGTTTTTTAATGGGTTTCTCTGCCAAGTATCTTTCATGTTCAGTCTGTAGATCAATTCCCCATTCTACTTCATACTCAAATTTCTGTTTTGAATTTTTCAAAATTTCAATTGCTTCTGTATAAGTAATTCTGCCAAATTCATTGTTTACTAAAGTATCAAGCCTGTTAAACAAATCCTTGTCTACAAATTGGTTAAAGAATTCCATTTCTTCCTTAGCATTTTCCCTTACATAATTTACAATATATTTTATCATTTCCTCAATAACATCCATATTTACATCCAAATCTGCAAATGCAATTTCAGGCTCCATCATCCAAAATTCTGCAGCATGTTTTGGAGTATTAGATTTCTCAGCTCTAAATGTAGGTCCGAAAGTATATGTATTTTTAAACGCTGTTGCAAATGTTTCAACATTTAGCTGTCCACTTACTGTAAGATTTGCCTCTTTTCCAAAGAAATCCTGCTTAAAGTCAATACTTCCATTTTCAGTTTTCGGAACATTGTTTATATCAAGTGTCGTAAGTCTAAACATTTCTCCAGCACCTTCAGCATCACTTCCAGTAATTATAGGTGTTTGAACATATACAAAGTTCTTTTCCTGAAAAAATTTATGAATTGCATAAGATAAAATTGAACGCACTCTGAATGTTGCAAAAAAAGCATTAGTTCTAGGACGCAAATGTGCAATCGTTCTCAAAAATTCAAAACTATGTCTTTTATTTTGCAATGGATAATTTGAATCAGCTTTTTGGTAAACAGAAATTTTTGTTGCTTTAATTTCGTAAGCTTGTCCCTTTCCTAATGATTCAACTACAATTCCTGTAACTTTAACAGAAGTAGAAATTGTAAGTTTAGAAATTTCCTCAAAATTTTCCAATTCTTCATCAAACACAACTTGTATTCCAGTAAAGAAAGTTCCATCATTCAGTTCGATAAATCCAAAGTTCTTTTGGCTTCTAATTTTTTTTACCCATCCATTAATTTCAATTTCTTTACCTAGATATTCCTTTGTATTCTTCTGAAGTTCTCTTAATTCTAATAACATATATTATTATTCTCCTTTTCCTAAAAATTATTTTTATTCATTTTTTTAATTTATATCCATATTTTCACATTATAGCATAATTTCTTATATATTTTAATAACAAATTCAAAAATTTCTTATATTTTCCTGCAAATATAGATTTAAAGAAAACTATCCTATAATATTTTCAAACAATTCTTGAGTTTCATTATTTTATAATTATTATAGCATATTTTTCAGGTTTATCCCTATTTTTAAAATTTAATTGACAAACAACACAAAAATGAAGTAAAATTTTAACAAATACTACAGGAGGGAACTTAATGGCAAAAACAAAAAAAACAAGAACTAGAACTAAAAATAATGAAATAAATATAACATTTTCAGCAATTTTCACAGGAATTATCGGAGCAATCCTAGTATCCGCCAGTTCCTTTTACATCGTGCTGAAATTTGGGGCATTACCATGGCCTACAATAATGGTTACACTTTTATCTATGATGACTCTAAACTTCCTTAAAAAGGCTAATAATAAAGAGATTACAATTACGCATACAATTATGAGTGCTGGATCAATGGTGGCTGGCGGAGTTGCTTTCACAATGCCTGCTTATCTTATTTTAGGTGGAAAGCTTACAGATATTAATCAGCAGCTGTTATTTTTGACTATTTTGATTGGAAGTATTGCTGGAGCATTTTTATCATATATTTTTCGTACAAAGCTCATTGAAGAGGAAAAATTAGAATTTCCAATTGGAGAAGCGGCATATAATCTTGTAAATTCTGGAAAAAATACAGGAAGTATCCGTTATGTAGGTTTTGGAACATTATTCAGCTCTGTTGTTGCTCTCTTGCGTGATTTTAATTTTTCAAAAGGAAAAGCTCCTATTATTCCAGCATTAGTTTCACTAAAAAATGTGCCTTTCAGCTTTTATGTATCGCCTCTTTTAGTCGGAATCGGGTATGTGCTTGGATTTTTAAATACATTTGTCTGGTTTTTAGGTGGCGCTGCTGTAATTTTTGTTGGGGAACCGCTTGCAAAAATGTTTAAAATTGCTGATTTTTCCATTATGAAAAATAGTTTTGGAATGGGATTTATGATTGGAATTGGAATTGCTGTAATTTTAAAAATTATTTTTTCAAATAAATCAAAGAATAATTCAGAAAATAGAAGTATTATTACCAAATTATTTATTTTATCAGCCGTTTCAATAACTATAATAATTTTTATTTATAAACTTCCAATATTTCTTGCATTAGTTTTAGTACTAATCTCGATTTTATGCACAATAATCGCAGGTTATTCGACTGGAAAGACTGGAGTTAATCCAATGGAAATTTACGCCATAATTACAATTCTAGTAATTTCATTTTTAAATAAAATGTTAAACGGATTAAATATTGGGGGGATAAAATTTTCTACAAACTTAAACACTCTGACGTTATTTTTACTGGCTTGCATTATAGCTGTCGCATGCGGACTTTCTGGCGATATTCTAAACGACTTTAAATCAGGATATAAAATGAAAGTAAATCCTTCGGAGCAGCTTTTTGGTGAATTAATCGGCTCAATTGCAAGTTCTTTTGCAATAACATTCTTATTTTTTGTATTTTTCAAAGTCTATAAAACTATCGGTCCAGCAGAAAATACCGATTTGATAGCATTACAAGCTTCAATTGTGGCAACAGTAATAAACGGAATTCCTTTTTTGAATATTTTCTTTATTGGACTTATAGCGGGACTGCTTTTAAGCCTGTTAAATTTACCAGTTTTAACTTTTGGAATCGGAATCTATGTACCGTTTTATTTAACTTCAACTGTATTTTTAGGCGGACTTGCAAGTTTTTTTGGAAACAGAATTTCACAAAAATCTCACTCAAACCTGCTTTTAATTTCTAACGGATTAATGAGCGGAGAAGCAATTATAGGCGTTATTTTATCAATTGTTGCTTATATTAAGCTGTTTGTAAAATAAAAAAATATCTTTATATATTTAAATTTAGACAAGATTTTGAGTTTAATCTTTTAATAAACTCACTAACAGAAAGGAAAAATAATGATTTTAGGATTTGATATTGGAAATACACATATTATACCGATTTTTTATAATAAAAATGGCGATATTCTAGCAACATTCAGAATACCAACACATCTGGAATTTACCGAAGATACTCTTTTTGTAATATTAAAGGAATTTGCCAAAAACAGCAATTTAGAAATTTCAGATATTAAAAATATTGTTATTTCATCAGTTGTTCCAAATATTAACGAAAATTTTACAAGGCTTGGAAAAAAATATTTTAACATCAATCCAATGTTTGTAACACTTGACAATGTAGAAAATGAAATAAAAATTTTGCCAAATATGGAACGTGGTCTCGGTGCAGACAGGATTGTAGATATTTTGGCGGCAAAAAAACTATATCCAGAAAAGGAAGTTTTAATAATTGATTTTGGTACAGCCACAACTTTTGACATGATAAAAGATTCCACTTATATGGGCGGCTGCATTCTTCCTGGAATCACACTTTCAATAAATGCCTTGTTTAGCAATACCGCTGCCTTGCCAAAAATTGAATTTACCAATCCTGAAACAGTTTTGGGAATAAATACAATTTCACAAATAAATGCCGGTATCTTTTACGGAAATGTTGGTGCAATAAAAGAATTGATTTTACAATACAAAAATTCTTTTCCAAACGCTTATGTTATTGCAACTGGCGGACAGGGACAGAAAATTTCTGAATATATTGAAGAAATTGATGAATATGTAGCAAAACTTGGAGAAATGGGAATTTTTGAATTTTATACTAAACTTCATAAAAATAAAATCTAATTTTTAAGTATCCGTCCTAAAGATTTTTGTAATTTTATTTGTAAATATTATGATTAATATATGTTTTGCTTATTTAAAATTTCTAAATTTAAGAACTTAAACATAATAATCTTTATAATTTAATATATAATGTCGTGATTTTTTTGGAATGAAAACGACTAAACACATTTATGTGTTTCTTTCGCCAAAACCTTTATAACAAATATATTTTATAGAGTTGTTCTAATCTTTATTTGCGAAAGTAGCGTTAGTGAGTTTCGTTTTCGTAGTAATTCAGGTTTATCCAAATAATAAATGTTTTGACTACTTTCCCAAATAAAATTTGGGAATATTCCAAAAAAATGCTTAGACAAGCCAGGGTTGCAAGGGAAATGGCGACTGATTTCCCTTGCTTTATAAAAAGAAAAAACATAAAATTATGAAAAATATTTATTAATAATAAACAGTTTTCTAAAATCTTGATAATAATAACTTATATAGATACTTAATGATAAAAAATTAAATGATATTTTAATAACTACATTAGTTATATAAACTTATTAAACAATAACTTTAATTTTAAATTTTTTTGATTTTTATTATTTAAATAAAAAATAATATTACAACTTAAATAAAAATAGATAAAGGAAATAATATGAATAAAATAGCAAAAAATATATTAATTGGCTCAATAATTACAATAGCTGGAGCAATTGCAACTCAAAATCTTGTTGGTGAACTTCTTTACCATGAGTATAAAATCAAGACTTACTATGAAAAAGATGACAAATCTCGGAAAAATCAGGATTTTATGGTACTTCTTCACGGTATTTATGGGAAAAGTTCAGATATGGAAAGTATCGCACAAAAATTTAAGAATGATTACAGGATTATCAATATTCAGTATCCTACCACTAAGGACACTGCTGAAGAGATTGTTGAACGTTATATAAAGCCAAATATTGAGGATATTAACGGGCAGATTTATGCAGACAATCTGCATAGAAAAATAGAAAATCAGTATTATGAAATTGACGAAAATGGAAAAAGGAAAGAGAAAACAAATGATGAAAATGCACAAAAAAATATAAAGATTAATTTTGTGGCACACTCGATGGGAACTGGGATTTTACGATATTATTTAAAGGAAAATCCTCTTGAAAATTTAGGAAAAGTTGTATTTATTTCACCACCATCGCACGGAAGCCATCTAGCAGATGTTCCATTTGTAGACAAACTTCCATTTATGCTTGGAAAAGTCGTCCCCCAATTTAGCACGAAAAAAGATAGTTTTGTAAATCAGCTTGGTGAGCCTAATTATGATTATATGATTCTGATTGGAAATAAGACAAATAATCCGCTGTATTCAATGATTATTCGTGGAAAGGACGATGGGATGGTGCCTTTGGAAACTGCAAAAATGGAATCTGATAATTTTAAAATTATTAATAACACTACTCACACGAGTATTTTGAAAGATAACCGAACAATGAAGGAGATTTCTGACTTTTTAAAAAGTCCTGATATAAAAGAAAATGATGAAAAAAAAGACGACAAGACGAACTAACTACACAACAAAAAAAAACACAAGAACAAGAAATATTCCAAAAGCTGAGCAACCTTTCTTAGAAGGGATTTCCTGTGATATCTATGTTGGAAAAAAAGCTGGCATTAGTGTACGAAATGCAATCCAAAAATCCAAGAAATCAATCACGGTAATCTCTCCCTTTTTAAGTGGGGATATGATAACTGAAGATATTTTTAGTTCATTAAATAAAGATGTGCAGGTAAATATCGTTTCAAAAGATAATGAAAAAATTTATCCTTTTTTACGAAAAAACTTATTTAAATATCATTCAATACTAGGTTTTGGAAAATTCATTCTTCTCTTTGGAAAAATTATACTAACAGCACTCTATTTAATTTTGTCGATTGCAGCACTAGAAATTTTTACACTATTTCTTTTTGATATTTCCTTTACAAAGTCTGTATTTCCAATTACAAAAAATAACCTTTTAGTTTTAACAATTTTTCTAGGAATTTTTACATTTTTTCTAAGAACAGCAATAAAAAACAACGAATTTTACTATTCATTGCGTGATAATTTTAATATTCATATTTTAAGCAAGAACTACGATCTTCACAGCAAAATCTACATAATTGACAATAAAATTGCATTTTTAGGCTCCTTAAACTTTACCGACACAGGATTTATGCTAAATCACGAAACTTGCATAAAAACAACAGACAAAACTGCAATTAAGCACTTAAATAACGTTTATAAAGATTTGCTGAAAGTAAACTCAATATCACTAAAAGAATTGAAATATAAAATTAGCAAAAAAAATTAGAGTTGTCTAGTTTAACAATTTAGACAACTCTTTTTTTAAATACAATTACAATTAATCTATTGGATTATAGCTTCCGTCCCATTCCAACCCTAAACTGTTAGCATAACTAATGTTATCTGTTGCAAGTTTACCAGTTCTCTTATTTACAGTATAACTGAATAAACGTGGCTCAACATTTGGATCTCCACCGCATTTCGCATTATTGCTTCGCACATCAATTTCAAATTCCTCATCAGTTTCATCAACATAAAATCTCATGCATTCTGTTCCTTGACTACCACCAAATTTATGCTTAACTATTGAATTTTGCACAAGTTTCACTGCTTCATTCTCACTTCTCACAGGTACAGCATTTGCCAATCCAGCACATACCAAAGAAAAAATCAAAACACCAATTTTTTTATTAAAAATTTTTTTCATCAAAACCACCTTCTCTTTCAATCTTTTTCATAATAATTATACCATATTTTTTTGAAAAACATAAAATTATAAAAAAATTATTTTATTAATTTAGTATGTTTGGTACAAAATCCTGCTTTTTCAAAAATCTACTCATCTTTCAACTGACTTAGCAATTCTCCAACATCCTCAACATCAATTTTCTTAACTTTCCCATTTTTCAGAAAAATCTCAACACGGCGATTATTGTATCTTCCAATTTCCGTATCATTTGTATCAACTGGATTTTCAGAACTTTTTCCAGTTATTTTACTAATTTTTATATCTTTTCTCAATCCATTTTGTTTCAAAAATTCAGCCATTTTCTCAGCTCTTGATAAAGATAATTTCTTTTTATTCTTTTCAGCTTCATCAGCATACCCAATAACTACAAATTCTTCATTCTCAAGAAAAACATTTAATAAATATTCTATTTCGCCTTTAATTTCGCGTTTTTCAATCTCAGTCACTTCTTCTTTATTAACAGGAAAACCTCTTATTATCATTTTCACAATTTTTCCATCTTTATCTATAAATCTAATCGTAGTCCAATTTTCACATATTGCTCCATCAGGACACAATTTCGGAAGTTTATTTACTATTTCCAAATTTTTCTTGGCAATTTCAGAACCATTTTTTATCGCCAATCTATAATATTCTTTCGCCTTAGGAATATTACGAGAATTTTTATCTTTTGCATACAAATTCCCCAAATTATTAATCGCCTTTTTATCTCCATTTTTTATTTTTTCTTCCAATTGCTCTAGTTTTTGAAAAAACTCGTCATACTGTGTATTTGAAAATAAATTAAATTCTAAAATTATTATAAAAAGTAAAATTATTTTTTTCATAAAAAATCCACTCCTTCATAATATCAAAAACTCAGAACTATACTAAAACAGTTCTGAGTGTGAACCTATTTTTTTATACACCAAGTGCCTCTCTCAACTCCTCTATACTGTCATATCCTTTTACACTATCATCTCTTGCAATTCTATCAGCTTCTCTCATTGCTTCTAAAGTTACTTCATTTGGCTCTTCTTCCAATTTCAATTCAAAAGGGATTCTATTTTCCCTAATTGCAGTTTTTAAGAACATATTTACTGCGGTTGTCATTGTTAAGCCAAATTTGTTAAATAATTCGTTCGCTTTTTCTTTTGTTTCTTTATCAACTCTAATACTTAAATTTGCATTTGCCATAACAAATACCTCCTTTTTTTCTTCATTGCATCAATTTTTAATTACATTGTCAATACAATAAACCAATATTATTAATATTGAAAACAGAATTGATTTTAATTAGAAAATTAATTAATACTATTTCTCATTTAAATAACGAATATTTAATAAATTTTGAATTACATATTATTTGGCAAGGAATTAGAACCTCCGGTTTCCAATAGAGTTATTAGATTATTTTGTTTAATAACGGTTTTTACTATTTTTATTATGTTTTTTCTTTTTTATTTTCGTAGGATTGCTCATTACCGCAAAACCTTATCTTGCAGTACAAAAAAATGCTTCGACGGATTATCTTATACTAGACTCTGTTTGAAAATTAAAATTGAAATTTATTATTTAAACAAGATTTAACATTACTCTTCTTTTAACTGATTTAACAATTCATCAACATCAATTTTATTAATTTCTCTTTTTTTCAAATAAATTTCAATACATCAATTTATAATAATCTTATTTAATTAGATAATTCTCTCTAATTTATCTCCATAAGGTAGAGATTTTATATAACTTTCCATAAAATTTATATCTAGCTTTCCATTTTTATCAACTGGTAATTTTATAACTGTATTCTTTACTAATTCCATCTTAAATGCTCTACCATAACTATATTTATATCTTTCTTTTTCGAGTACAGTCTTAAAAAACAATGCTGTATATTCATTTATCCACTTTGCTCTACAAACTATAATATGATCTCCTGTTGCAAAACTATCTTTTTGATAAAATATTGTTGAAGTAGTATCTCCGATAATAATCGCATTTCCCGCTTCAATTTCAGCAACTTCTTCTCTAGATATATAACAATCATTACCGTTATTATTTTCAGTTCTTGTTATAAAAGGTATCAAACCCTTTCTAAAAAAATCGGAATAACTTAATTCAGACTTTACATGAGATTTTGCTTTATATATTTTATCAAACAGTTCTTTTAATTTAAATTTTTTCCAATTTTGTGTATTAAATTTGAAATTTTTTTTTAAATTTCTATTCTTTATTATTATAGATTCTCTGATAGAAATTTTATTATTTATTTTAGAATTTTTAATTTTTTCAATATATTCTTCCATAAATTTCCAATTTGGCTTTCCATTCAAATCTTTTGGGAGTTTTATAACTTCTTTTTTTATCTTAATTTGACTTCTCTTTCTTCCATATGAATATTTATAACATTCTTGATTGATTATTGTTGTTAAAAATAATGCAATATTTTCTGTCATATCAAATTTTGGTCTTAAAATTTCCACATGGTCACTTGCTGAAAATTTTCCTTTTTGATATGAACAATTCCCTATAACAGCTGAATCGATAACAAGACATTTTCCATCTTCTGTAAAAAAATCGTAAAAATTTGCAACTGCATTATTTGTAGCTTGTGTCGTTACATATGGAAACTTACCTTCCCCTATATATTCTAAATCTTCTAATTTTGTAGTTTTTGAACCATATACATCAAATAACTCATTTATTTGGAATGCTTGCCAATTACTTACATCAATCATTATTTATATCACCACTCTTAATTAAATAAGCAAAATAATCTTTTACTGTTTTTTCAAAATCCTTTTCACTTAAAGTTGAATAATCAGTTTTCATATGAGCTTCACAAAGCCATTCGTCACTTCCAACTACTTTTTTTACCGCTGACATACCATCAATTTCTTTCCTATTTCTGTACAAATCTATCCATTTTTCTTCTATCTCAGCCCATAAACTTTGTCCAGTTTGAGAATTTATTTGCTCCACTCTACCTAAATTTTTCTTTTTCCTAAAACCATCATCCTTATAATATCCAAAATAAGTATCTGGATTAGAAATATCACAATGTTTTTTCCCAACTTTAAATATCATACAGCAAGTTGAAGCACTTGCACCTGGATAAAACACTTCATTAGGCAAAGTAAATACTGCATCTAATGTATTTTCTTTTAATATTTCTTTTTTTAATTTAGAAATCACTTTTCCCGTTCCAATTGCACAGGCAACTGGTAGCAATACTGCTAAGTTTGTTGGTATATTATTTTTATTCAAAATTTCTGTAATATATTTAACAAAATACAATCCTTTTGAAGGATCTTCTTTTTTATCTTTTGCCCATGTATCCACATATTTTTTAGGAACATGCTTTCTTTGAGCATTATAAGGAGGATTCATTAAAACAACACTAGGTTTTGCTTGTACTATCCAATCTTCTAAATCAAAACAACTCCCTTGCTTTATATTAGAATTTCCATCTGAATGTATCAACATGTTAGTTGTAGCAAGTCCATAAATATTTTCATCAAATTCAATTCCAAAAATTTGTTTTTTTTTGACTACTTCCTGTTCTTCTTCTGTAGCACAGTCATCAAGTGCTTGTGTCATAGCTCTTACTAAAAACGAACCACTTCCACAACATGGATCAAGTATAACAGATCTTTTATTAACTCCCGTAATTTTAGTCATAAAATCTGCTATATGATCTGGAGTAAAGGCTTGATTTTTATCTGATTTACCTACATATTTATTAAATGTTATAAAAAATAAATTTAACAAATCTTGCCCTGATGTACTTTTATCATTAATAAATGGTAGAATATCTTCTTCTACAAATTTTAGAATAATTCTAAAGTCTGCTATCGGTAAATTTCTAATATCCTGTGATTCTAAAATATTTTTATCTAATAAATTTATTTTTTCTACTTTATTCAAATCTTTTTCCAGAAGATTTTCTAATACTTCTCTTATTCTAGCAATAATTTGTCTTGATGTTAAAGTTGGCGTCTTATAATCTAAATTATTTTTTAATGCTAATAAACAAGTTCCTACAAATTGGCTTCTTAATTTTTCAGAAATACCATGTTTGTGCAATAATTCATTTAGTTTATATGTATTTTGCATTACCTTTTCTTTATTATTTGTTTTATGCGTATAAAAATCAATATATTCTTCAAATGTTCTTATTTTAGTTTCTTTAGGCATAAAATCACTATCTGAAACAACTCCTCGCCAGACCATAATTTCATCATTATTTGTATTTGCAAGAATAGCGACTGTTTTATTTCCTGTTAATGCTTTTTCATACTGAACATAAGCCGATAATTGCTCTTTGGCACTTTTAATATCTTTATTAAAATCAGTTTTTGTCTCAATTAATACAGAAATATTATTTTTAACGAATCTGAGATCTAATTTTTCAAATTTTCTATCAGATTTTTTACTTTTTATGGCATCAAAGTCTAATCCTTTTTCTTTAAATGATTTCGGATAACTAAATTCTTCATTTTCAATATTACTTTTCAAAAATTCTCTACCAATTACAGATATTATATCTACTCGTTTCATTCCCTTATCTCCTTCAAATATTTGTATAAAAAATTATACTACATTATACAACTTTTATCAATTTGAAAACAAAAAATTTTTTTACAACTTCCCAATTTCCACTTCCAATTTATCTAACAGCAAATCAAACTGCTTTGCTACAGCCTCGATTGTTTCAATTTTTGATAAGTCAACTCCTGCCTTTTTAAGCTGTTCCATTGGGAAGTCATTTCCTCCTGAGCTTAATAATTGAATGTATTTGTCTAGTGTTTGTTTTTTCTCGCTTTCATCGTTTGAATTTATCATTTTTTCATATAAAATTGCTGATGAGGCAAAGCAAGTGGCGTATTGATACACGTAAAATGGCGAGTTGAAAAAGTGTGGAACTCTTGCCCAGAAAATATAGATTAAATCATCTTTTTCGATTATGTCGCCGTAATACTTGTCAAACAAGTCTTCCATAATTTTGCTTAAAACTTCCGCTGTAATTGGCTCTCCAGCTTCTGCCAGTTTGTGTGCCTGATATTCATAATCTGCCAGCAATGCCTGAAAATAGAATGTTCCAACAATATTTCCAATTTCCTGCTCCAGCAGTGCGATTCTTTCTTTTGGATTATTGGTATTTTCCAGCATGTAGTCAAGCAGTAATCTTTCGTTGAATGTGGAAGCCACTTCCGCTACGAAAATTGTGTAGTCTGCCATCGAGAAAGGCTGGTTTTCGTCTGAATAAAGAGTGTGCAAGGTATGTCCCAGTTCATGTGCCAATGTGAATACACTGTCTAAAGTCTTGTTGTAATTTAGAAGCATATATGGATGAACTCCGTAAACTCCAGCAGAATACGCTCCCGTTCTTTTCCCTTTTGCCTCAAATACATCCAGCCAGCCTTCTGAAATCGCTTTTTTCATTTTTTCTACATAATCTTTTCCAAGTGGAGCAACTGAATTTAACACTATTTCCTTTGCATCATCATACTCGTATTCCTTGTTAAATTCTATTAGGTTAATTGAGCCGTCAAAATTATAGTATTTTTCAAGTCCTAAAATTTTCTTTCTCAATTTTAAATATCTTTGCAATGGTTTTGTATTATTTTTGGCCGTATTGACAAGATTCAAGTAAATTTCTTCTGGAATATCGTCACTCTCCAGATGGCTTAACAAAAATGAATCATAATTGTAGGCTTTCTTTGAAGCAATCCCTTTTTGTAAAATTGAGTTATAAATTGCAGCAATCGTATTTTTTTTCTTTTCATAAATTGTATAAAACGTCTGAAACATCAGTTTTCTGTCTTCCTGATTTCTATTTGTAGACAAAATTTTAGAATAATTGGCAGGCGTTACATCCACTTCTTCTCCAGAACTAAGCGTAACTTGAGGCCATTCCACATCCGTAACCGTAACTTCTGAATAAATGCTTCTTGGTGCTGAAAAGAACGAGCTGTAATATGACAACAGTTTGCTTTCCTTTTCTTCCAGGATATGCTCTTGCAACCTAAATAAATTTTTCAGTCCAAATCTATAATCATCAAATTCTTTTTTTTCAATCCATTTTTCAATATTCTCACGATTATCAACCAGTTCCGAATTTACCCAGGACAATTCAGTAGAAATCTCTGCAAACAAAAACTGCACCTTCTGCAAATGCTCCACAGCCTCCTTATCCGATGAGTTCAAATCTCTCGCAAGCTGAGGATACCGATACAATTTATAAGAAATCTTATCCATTTCCTCCTGCTTCTGAAAAAACTCTAATAATTTCCCTTCATTCCCAAATTGCCCTTTAAATCCAGCCAATTCTTTTTTCAACTCACTAACTTTCTCAAAATCCTTTTCCCAAGCTGAATAATTTTCATAAATATCCGATAAATTCCATTTATATTCCTGTTTTATTTCACTTCTTTCCATTTTATTTTTTCCTTTCTAAAATTAACTAAAGTATAGTAAAACTTATTTAAAACCAAACTCAAAAGCTATAACTATTTTACTCAAACCTTAAATTTATATAATTTTAGCAGTTTAATTTAAAATAGGTTTGAGCATATAATCAAAAAACTCATATATTGTTATGCTATTATACCTTTTTTAGGAAATTTTTAAAAGATATTTTTTATAATTTATACAAATTCCAAGTTTATTTAATTTTTATTTTCTTTAAAAATTAGCTTTTATTTGATATAATGATAATAAAAAAAGATTATTGCTGTAAATATAGCAATTCTATTTTAAAATGTGAGTATAGAGTTAGACCGCATATATGGTTATTTTTACTGCTTTTTAAATAGATTGACTATAAAATCCAATATATACAGGAAAGGGCTGATAAATATGAAAAAAATGTGGGAAGGTCGATTCCATAAGGAAACTAATAAATTGTTAGAAAAGTTTAATGCGTCAATTACATTTGATAAAAGAATGTATGAAGAGGATATTGCTGGAAGTATTGCACATAGTAGAATGCTTGCTAAGCAAGGGATTATTGCGGAAAATGAACAAAAAAATATTGAAAATGGGTTGCTTCAGATAAAGGACGAAATTGAAAAGGGAGAATTTGAGTTTAGAATTGAAGATGAAGATGTTCATATGTCGATTGAGAAAAGGCTGACACAGATTATTGGGCCTGTGGCTGGAAAACTGCATACTGCCAGAAGCCGAAACGATCAGGTGGCTCTTGACGTGCGAATGTATGTACGAAAAGAAGCTCGTGAAATCTCAAATTTACTTGTAAAAATGGAAAATGTACTGTTAGGGCTTGCTGAAAAATATAAAAATATTATTATTCCTGGATATACTCATTTACAAAGGGCTCAACCAATTTTATTCTCTCATCATTTGATGGCTTATTTTCAAATGTTTAAAAGGGATATTTCGAGAATTGAGGACTTTTTGGAAAGAAGTGACGAGATGCCACTTGGAGCAGGGGCATTGGCTGGAACTACATTTAATCTTGATAGACATTTTGTGGCAGAAGAGCTTGGATTTTCAAAGCCTACTGAAAATAGCCTTGATTCTGTGAGCGACAGGGATTTTATAATTGAGCTTGCAATGATTATTTCAGTAATTTCAATGCACTTGTCAAGATTTTCAGAAGAAATTATTATCTGGTGCACATCCGAATTTTCATTTATAAATCTGGATGATGCCTTTGCAACTGGCTCTTCAATTATGCCACAGAAAAAAAATCCCGACATTGCCGAACTTGTAAGAGGAAAAACAGGCAGAATCTACGGAAATCTTATGGGAATTTTAACAACAATGAAAGCACTTCCGCTGGCTTACAACAAGGATATGCAGGAAGACAAGGAAGGAATTTTTGACTCTATTGACAATATCAAATTATCCATCGAAATTTTCTACCTAATGCTTGACACAATAACAGTAAATAATGAAAAAATCTATGCTTCAATGCGAGCAGGATTCCTAAACGCAACAGATGTAGCCGATTACCTTGCAAAACACAACGTTCCATTCAGACAGGCACATAAAATCGTTGGAGAAATCGTATCCTACTGCGAAAATAAGAAAATCGCAATTGATGACATGAAACTCGAAGAATTTCATAAATTTTCTGATGTTTTCAAATATGATATTCTTTCAGAAATCACAATCGAAAACTGCGTAAACAAACGAAATTCATTTGGTGGAACCTCCATAAAAAATGTTGAAATGCAAATTGAAAATGGAAGGAAATTTTTAGAAACTTTATAATAGAAGTTTTTATTTCTTGTTTTCGTAGGATTGCTCATTGCCGCAAAACCTTACCTTGCAATAAAAGTTTATATTCTTTATTACAAACTTTCCCAATAAATAAAGGAGTAATAATTAAAATATAATTATTTCTTTAATAAATCGACGGAGCTTTTATTTGTTCAACTACGACTGTTTGACGACTGTAAGGAGGAGTTTCGGAGTTGGGCAAATAAAAGTCGTAGTCTAGCCATAGGTATTGCGTAGCAATCTTGCCACAATTTTAAATTATTAGAATAAACATTTCATGCAAGATAAGGATTTGCGGCAATGAGCAATCCTGCAAACAGAGCAAACAGTAAAAGTTATTATTAAATAAAACAACCTAATTAAACCTTATTTTAGAAAATAGAAACTATTTTAAGAACAAGAAGTTTTAATTCTTTGATAAGACTATATAATTCAAAATTTATTAAACATTCGTTATTTAAATAGGAAATAATATTAAAAAAAATACAAATGAAAGGAAAAATTATTACAATGAAAGAGATTAGACTAGCACAAGAAAAAGATATTCCAAAAATAGAAAATTTACTGGAACAAATTTTATTAATTCATCACGAAGGTCGTCCAGACATTTTCAAGACAACTGGTAAAAAATACACAGCAAAAGAATTAATAGAAATGTTAAACGATTCAAACAAGCCAATATTCGTAGCAACTGATGAAAATGATAACGTAATTGGCTATATTTTCTGTATTTTCAAGCAACAAACAAATCACAACGTCCTAACTGATATAAAAACGTTATTTATTGATGACCTTTGTGTTGATGAAAGTACTCGTGGGCAGAACATTGGAAAGAAATTATACGATTTTGCTTTGGATTTTGCAAAAAAAGAAGGCTGTTACAATTTAACATTGGATGCTTGGGCTGATAATGCTGGAGCTGTTAGATTTTATGAAAAATTAGGAATGAAAGTTCAGAAGTATGTTTTTGAAGAAATTTTGTAATTTTCTATTATTTAATATATAGATAAGCTATTAAACAGATTTAAGATTAAAATTTTTAAATTTTTTAAAAATATGCTATAATATGCTTAAACTCTTTAAATTAATACAAAATAAAAAGTTAGAGTTTGAATAAATATACTCGAACCTGTTTAAAATTAAACTATTAAAAATTGTATAAATTCAGGGTTTGAGTAAATAGTCATAGCTTTTGAGTTCTGTTTTAAAGCGGTTTTACTATAGTTACATTTTTTAAATTCAGTTTTAAAATTTGTTACTATAAAAATTGGTAAATTTAAAAAATTTAGGAGGAAAAATAAAATGTCTGAGGGCAGTTTATTATTACAGATTGTAATAATAATAATTTTAACGGGAATTAACGCTTTCTTTTCCAGTGCGGAAATGGCGATTGTTTCGTTAAACAAAAATAAATTAAAAATATTAATTGAAGATGGAAATAAAAAAGCAATTTTACTTGATAATTTGCTGCAGGAACCTAGTAAATTCCTGTCTACTATTCAAGTTGGAATTACTTTGGCAGGTTTTTTTGCATCAGCATCGGCGGCGACTGGTTTATCACAATATTTATCTGGTGCATTGCAACCTTTGAATATTCCATATAGTAGTCAAATTTCAATGATTTTAATAACTTTTCTACTATCGTATGTTACACTTGTTTTTGGGGAACTGATTCCAAAGAGAATTGCACTTAGAAATTCAGAAAAGATTGCTTTATCATCAGTTGGAGTTATTGTATTTATTTCAAGGTTATTTTCTCCATTTGTAAAGTTTTTGACATTTTCTACAAATTTGGTACTTACAATTTTGAAAATGAAAGAAGACAATATTGAAGAAAAAGTTTCTAAAGAGGAACTGCGTTCGCTGGTAGAAGTCGGTAAGGAACACGGTGTTATAAATGAAGCTGAACAGGAAATGATTGAAAATATTATTGAATTTGATGAAAAAATCGCACGGGAAATAATGATTCCAAGAACAAAAGTTTTTTTGATTGACAAAAATATTTCGATTCATGAGCTTTTTGAAAATAAGGAAATTGGAAAATATTCACGTATTCCTGTTTATGAAAATGAAGCTGACAATATTGTTGGAGTATTGTTAACTAAAGATTTGATGATGGAAGCCTACAAAAAAGGGTTTGATAACATAAAAGTTGCTGATTTGCTGCAAGAGGCATATTTCGTTCCTGAAACAAAAAATGTAAATGAACTATTTAACGAAATGCAGCTGGAGAAAAAGCACATTACTATACTGATTGATGAATACGGAGGTTTTTCGGGAATTGTTACACTTGAAGACTTGATTGAGGAAGTTATGGGAAATATTGCTGATGAATTTGATGATGAAGACTTGTCAATCCGTCAATTGTCACGAAATAAATACTTAATTAATGGAGATGTTTCCTTAAATGACTTGAATGATAACTTTCACTTTGAACTTGAATCAAAATATTATGATACTTTAAGTGGAATTTTAATCGAAAATTTGGGATATATTCCCGAAGATAATGAAAATATTGAGCCAATCACAATTAATGGTGTCGTATTCAAGCCGCAACGAGTTAAAAATAAAAAAATCGAAAAAGTCCTTATGACTTTTGACAAAGATCAGCAAGATGATGAAAAGTCTAAAAACAAATCTAATGAAGATGAATAATATTTGTAACAACATAAATAATACATAGAAATGGAGTTGATTAATCAAAATGGGCATCACTAATGTTCAACAAACAAGCGGACTTAAACGACTTTTCCCGCTTCTAGCAAATGAAAATGTCAATATGAAAAAGGAAATTATGGCAGGGATTACAACATTTCTTACAATGGCGTACATAATTGCTGTAAATCCAAATATTTTGTCAAAAACAGGTATGGATGCAGGGGCATTAGTTACAGCAACTTGTTTTTCAGCCGCAATTGGCTGTTTTCTTATGGGCCTTATTGCAAATCTGCCTTTTGCCCTTGCCTCAGGTATGGGATTAAATGCTTTTTTTGCATTTACAGTTGTACTAAAAGGTGGAATCAGCTGGCAAACTGCTTTGACTGCTGTCTTCTGTGAAGGAATTATCTTTATCTTCTTAACACTTTTTAAAGTGCGTGAAGCCGTAGTAAATTCCATTCCAGAAAATATGAAACACGCTGTTACTGGTGGAATTGGAGTGTTTATTGCATTTGTAGGTTTTTCAGGAAGTGGACTGATTGTTTTAAACGAATCTACCAAAGTTAGCATGGGGCATTTTTCTCCAACCGTTATTATTTCATTTATCGGATTAATTTTAATAGCAATTTTAGATAAAAAGAATGTACGTGGATCAATCCTTTATGGAATAGTATTGAGTTCTCTTCTAGCCTGGGGATATGCACTTATAAATCCTGCACATGCAAAAGAATTAGGAATTTATTTACCATCTGGTATCTTTAAATACGAGTCAATGATGCCTGTTATGGGAAAATTAGACTTTAGGCTATTTACTGATTTTAAAATGTTTGGAAATTTATTTGTCATAGTTTGTACATTCCTGTTTGTAGACTTTTTTGATACTGTCGGAACATTGATAGGAGTATGCTCAAAGGCAGATATGCTAGATGAAAACGGAAATGTGCCGAATGTAGGACGGGCTTTAATGGCTGATGCAATTGCAACTACAGCTGGTGCTGCACTTGGAGTTTCTACAGTTACAACTTATGTAGAAAGTTCAACAGGAGTTATCGCAGGAGGAAGAACAGGATGGACTGCCATCACAACAGGATTCCTATTCCTAATATCAATGTTTTTCTCACCAATATTTATCTCAATACCGGGATGTGCCACAGCTCCAGCCTTAATCTACGTTGGCTACTTAATGCTAAGCTCAGTTAAAAACATAGATTTACATGACATTCTGGAAGGAGTTCCATCTTTTATAACAATTACAACAATGGCTCTAACTTACAGTATCGGAGATGGTTTAACATTAGGCATCTTATCTTACGTTTTAATAAATCTGTTTTACAATTTATTCTCGAAAAAAGAAGACAGAAGACACGTTTCATGGGTAATGGTTGTTTTAGGAGTGTTATTTATAGTTAAATTATTATTTATGTCATAATCAAATTTATAAATTCTTATAGACAAAAAATATGATCTCTTATACATTAATCTGTATTTGAAATCATATTTTTTATTACTTTTACATAAAATAATTAAAAAGTTATTTGTAATGATTAGCACAAGCTATTATTATAACTTCATTTTCAGTCAATTTATAAATAAATCTGTGCTTATCAGTTATTCTTCTACTCCAATACCCACTTAATTCATGCTTTAAAGCCTCTGCTTTACCTATTCCTTCATTTCCATTTCTCTGAATATCTTTTATAATTTCATTTATCTTTTTTATAACTTTTTTATCTTGAGCTTGCATTTCTACATATTGTTTCCAAGCTATACTTGTCCATACAATATTCACTTTAGTCCTCCTCAATTAACTCATGAACTTCTAATTTCCCCGTTTCTGCTTCCTTTTTACTTTTCAACAATTCATTATAATAATCTTTATTAGACATAATATACAAATTCTCCATAAGATTATTGTATTCTTCTTCACTCATTAATACCACATTTTCATCATTTTTTCTAGTTACAATTATTGTTTCATAATCTCTTGTTGCCTTATCACAATACTTTTTAAAATTATTTCTAATATTAGAATAATTTGTAGCTATCATATTTCTCACTCCTTTTAAAACTTTGTTCAATTTATTGTACAATATATAATGAAAATTGTCAATTATATTTACAAAAAAATAGAGAACTAATTCTTAATTCTCTATCTTTTATAGTTTCAAATATTAAATTTCCATAACAAAATTTTAGAAAGTAATCCCATTCCTAAACTTACCTTCGGACTCAATTGGCTCTGTTCCTGCCTTAAACAAGGCTGTCCGTTTATTCACACCATCTCTGTCAAGAAGTCCGATTTGTAAATCAATATCTCTTGTTGTCAAATCTTTTCTTGTAATATAGTCATCTATAAATTCAAACACTCCAACATTGTAATTTGGCAAGTCAACTACCGTCTGCATATAAGTTTTCCAGATTGGTGCTGCTGCAGCTCCTCCAGTCATTCCGGTTCCCATTGACTTATTGTCATCATTCCCAACGTAAACTACAGTCGCAAGAGTTGGAGTATAGCCTGTAAACCACGCTGAAACATAATCAGAAGTTGTTCCTGTTTTTCCAGCCATTGGGATAAGCTGTCCATCCTTAAATACTTTTGCAGATTGTCCAGTTCCATAATTTACAGCATTTTCAAGCATATAAGTTAATATTGCAACATCTTTTGAATCGTAAACTTTTTTCATTTTTGGTTTTGCTTCATAAACAACTTCACCGTATTTATTTTCGATTTTGTAGATATATTGAGGCTGAACTTGATAACCTCCGTTTGCGAGTGCCGCATAAAACATTGCCATATCTATTGGTCTTGTGGAAATTGAACCAAGTGCCAATGTATAGTTCTTAGGAAAATCTCCTCCTACAACTCCTGCATCACGCCATACTTTTTCAGCCGAATTAATTCCAACACGTTGCAATAATTTTACTGGTATTATATTGTTGGAAATCTCCAACGCTTTAGCAAGTGTCATACTGTCTCTGAAAACTCCATCATAGTTTTTTGGACTCCAATTTCCAATTTTTACTGGAGAATCTTCCATAACACTGTTCATTGCCATATTTTTCTGTAATGCAGCAAGATAAACTACTGGCTTGTAAGATGAACCAGGCTGTCTTAATGAACTTAATGCACGGTTAAAGTTCCCTTTTTTATAATTTTTACCTCCAACCATCGCTTTTACAAATCCATTACTTGGGTCAATTGAAAATAATGCACCATTCAAACTTGCACGGCTTTTTAAGTTATAATTGTTATTAAACGCTGAATAAGCTGCCCTTTGTAAATCCAAATCAACTGTTGCATAAATTTTGTAACCATCGAACAGGAATTTTTGATCTTCTTCAGGTATTTTCAATATTTTTCTTACTTCACTTAATACAACTGTAGTAAATTCAGGTGCTACATTTGAAGTTGAAATCTGTTCCTCTTCATTACGGCTTTTAATATTACCATTTATAAAGGTAATTTTTTCTTTAACCGCCTCATCATATTCTTCCTCTGTTATAAATCCAAAATTTCTCATTTGATGAAGCACAATCTTCTGTCTTTCCAGCGCATGCTCTATTTTTGAATACTTTGTCGGTGACTTAGGAAGGCTCGCTAAAATTGCTGCTTGTGCAATGGATAATTTTTTTGGCTCTTTATTAAAATATTTTATTGCCGCATTTTTTATTCCGTAAGCTCCTTGTCCAAAATAAATTGTATTCAAGTAATTTTCAAGAATTTCGTCTTTTGTATATTTTCTCTCAATTTCTATTGCTAAAATTGCTTCTTTAATCTTTCTTGTCATTGTTTGTTCTGGTGATAAAAACGCATTTTTTGCAAGCTGCTGAGTAAGTGTACTTCCCCCTTCACGCCGTCTTCCTGTAATTGTCAAAAACGCCGCTCTTGCCGTTCTTATAAAGTCAAATCCATGGTGAGTCCTAAATTTTCTATCCTCAATTGCCAAAAACGCATTCTGCACATGCAAAGGAATTTCTCCAATTCCAATTGGCGCTCTATTTTGAACCATTATCGTATCTATCTGATTTCCATTAATATCATAAATTACCGAAGGTGTTACAGGAGCATATCCATCTATCAAATCAACAGGAGTCTCCTTGCTTACTGTGTATACCAAATAAGCTCCTGCTCCAGCCCCAATCACAAACAAAAACACAAAAACTTTGAAAAAAAACGAAAATAAACTAAATTTTTTTCTAGATTTTACCACTTTCTCTTTTTTATTATTCTTTTTCATTATTACCTCTTTTCGTAACTATTTCAATATCTAATTAAATATTTTGAACAGTATCCATCTCTTTTTTTGCCTTTAACTGTCCACAGGCTGCTGCAATGTCCTGCCCTTTAGTTTCCCGCAACGTTACATTAACATTTTTATCTTTCAATAATTTATAAAATTCCCTTTGTTTTTGTTTTGTTGGTGTTTTATATGGCTTTCCACCAACAGGATTATAAGGAATCAAGTTTACTAGACACGAAAATGAATTTAAGAATCCAACCAGTTCCCTTGCATCTTCAGGCTCACAGTTCAAATTATCAATCAAGATATATTCAAATGTAATACGATTTTTAGTTTGTTTCTGATACTCCAGAAGTGATTCTTTTAACTGTTTTACTCCCCATGTTTTATTTATTGGCATAATTTCACTTCTCACATCATCCTTTACCGAATGCAGTGAAATTGCCAAATTTATCTGATTTTCATTTTCTGTAAATCTTTTTATCCCATTCACAATTCCGCTTGTAGAAATTGTAAAATTTCTTTTTGAAAAATTTTGCCCCTTAGGAGAATTTAACATATTAATTGAACCAAGAACAGCATCATAATTTAAAAAAGGCTCTCCCATTCCCATATAAACTACATTTCCAAGTTTTTCTCCACGTTGCAGCAGATGTTTCTGAACATAATAGTATTGCAGTAAAATCTCAGAAATTGACAAGTTTCTTTCATAAGTCATTGTAGCTGTGGCACAGAAATCACATCCGATAAGACATCCAATTTGTGAAGAAACACAAAGCGTATGTCGATTTTTATGAGAAATAAGAACACTTTCAATCAGCCTTCTATCCTTCAGTTCAAACAAAAATTTCTCAGTATCCCCATCTTCTGAAACTTGATGCGTCTTAAACTCAAGCTTTGCCACATAAAATCTATCTTTCAAAATCTCTCTGTCTTTTTTGGAAATATTAGAAAACTCATCAAAATGAAATACCAGTTTATTATGCAGCCAGTCAAAAACTTGACTCGCATTAAACTTTTTAAGACCAATCTCAATAAATTTTTCCTGCAAACTCTCTAAATCCATCCCCAAAATATCAATTTTCTCAACTGTATCTATATTTGTCATTTCATTATTATTTATCTCCATTATTTTATTTTTTTCAATTTCCTCCTTTTATTTTTACAATTTTCATTGCCTATATCATACCATATTTTACGAAAATATTATAGTATAAAAAATAGAATTTTCAAAATAAAAAAAATGTTCAAAATTTAATTTTACTTAATCTATTTCTGAACATTTTTCTTAATTTTTAATTTTTATATTCCTAAAGCCTCTTTTAATGCCGTTTGTAATATATTAGAAAAGTTTAATGACTGTTTTTCAGCCTCATCATTTAACTATTTTTAACAGGTGCTGTTACCTTTTGCTACAATATATTTTTTTTTCTTCAGGAAGCATAACTTCTGAAAAAGTTCCATTTTGAATACTGTTTCTTATCTCAATAACTTTATCAGTTATATCCGTTATATTTACAATCCAGTCATTTACATATTTTTTCACTGTTTCTCCTTTTATACCTAACTGTATCGCTCTTCTTCCTATTGGATTGCCGTAAATATCCCTATCAGGATCCCATTGACATCTTACTTCTGAATTTTCCAATTTTTCTTTCCATTCTTCCTTAGATAAATCAGAAACTTCTCTAAAAGATGAAAGTACAGCATTTCTCACTATTTCATCAAATCCTTCTCTTTTCAAGTCTATTGCCAGTATTCTTTCCTGTCCTTCCTTTGTTGCCCAGCCACTTCTGTACATCATCCAAAGAAATGACGGCTTTATCCAAGTCATTCTGTTTAAACTGAACTTACTCCCAAACCTTCCTAATTTTAAAGCCTCGTCTGCTATTTCATTATTATACGCCTGATAAACTCTTATTGTTTTATCATCAAATACAGCATAAATATTTCTTTCCTCTTCTTTTTTCATAATTAATCCTTTCATTCGACATCCTTATTTGTAAAATCACATCTCTTCAACTGCTCCATTGCATGTCCTCTTATAGTCTCTTCTTCACTTTGTAATAATAATTCCAATTTTTCTTTCGCCTTAGGAGTGTTTATGTCTCCCAAAGCAAAACAGCATTTTTTGACTAGTGCAAAATTATCATCCCAACGGTATTTTTCAAAATTTGAAGTTGCTAGATTATATATATAGTCTATTGTAGAAGGTAATTCCATTTTCTGAAGATAAAACACTATATCTTCATGTTTTTCGTGCCATTCTTCTTTTGTTAATTTACATAAAATGTCAACAAATTTTTCACTATATAATTTAAACATATATATCGCTAAAATCAGAGTATTTATACTTTTTCCATTTTTTTCATAATATGCTTTTTCCAACTCTGTTTTTATATACTCTATTCTTTCATCATCATTTTTTAAAAATTCCTTTTGTAATTGTTGAAAGCTTATTTCTTTTCTATATTTTTTCAACATTAATTTTTTCAATTCTTCAAGACTATTTTTTTCCATTTTTTATTATTTCCTTTCTAAAATTGATTTCTTTTATATTTTTATTAAATATCCTAAATTGCAATATTAATTGCGACATTTTACCAAATTTTTTTTAAAAACTAATTTCGTGTAAAAATTTTTCAAATGGTGTTGCATAGTTTAAACATTTTCTTTCTTCTTTTTTTGAAATATTAAATTTCATATATTGTTCAAGATATCGTTCTCTTTGCATATGAAAATAACTCCCATTATAATGTAAAAATATTTTTTTTGCTTCTCCATAAGTTTCTATATTCATAAATTATCTCACCTTTATTTTCTCTTTCATACTCCCTGTCAATCCTTTTATTTAACATCTTTATTTGTAAAATCACATCTCTTCAACTGCTCCATTGCATGTTCTCTTATAGTCTCTTCTTCACTCTGTAACAACAATTCCAATTTTTCTTTCGCCTTAGGAGTATTTATGTCTCCCAAAGCAAAGCAGCATTTTCTCACTAATGCAAAATTATCATCCCAACGGTATTTTTCAAAATTCGAAGTTGCTAGTTCATATATGCAGTCTATTGTTTGGGGTAAATGTAAACTTTGAAAATAACTAGCAATATCTTCATGTTCTTCATGAAATTCCTCTCTTGATAATTCGCTGAAACTCTTAACAAAATTTAATGAATATTTTGGAAATAAACCAAAAATCCCAATGGAATACATTAAGTACGCTATCTCATCTGAATTTTTTTTATAGCATGCTTGTTTTATTCCTTCTTTAATCATATCTATTTTTTCTTCATCTGTAACACCAGAAAAATTTGAGATTAATTCCTCATTTCTCAGTTGATAATTTACAATATAAAATTTTTTGCTTAATTCAAAGAATTTTTTTAATTCTTTTTCATATTTTGCTGATATTTTCATTATTTGTTCTCCTTTACAATTTCATATTTTTTTAAATTTTGATTCAATATTTCTAATCCCTTCCCGCCTTCCTTTCCTAATTGTATATTTATTTGTGGATTATTAAATTTTTCACCTTCTTCTTTAAAATATATAAATTTATATCCCTAGCCAGGACTTTTCCAGGCATTGGCATATCAGGATATTTATCTTTAACAACATTATCTTGAGTACAATTTCTCTTTTCTAATTAAGATAATTTAAACATTTCAAACGTATCTTCAACATGTTCTCGTATAATATCTTTACCACTTTTAGCCAACAATTTAAGTTTTTCTTTTGCCTCTTCCGTCCCTATTGCTCCTAAAGCATAGCAACATTTTTCAACTAATTGACAGTATTCGTCATCACGATATTTCTCAAAATCTGAAATTGCTAATTCATAAAGACATTCTACCGTAGACGGTAACTCCATTTCCATGAAGTAAATAGCAATATCCTCATGTCTTTCATGCCATTCTTCTTTTGAAATCTTACATAAGATATTTATGAACTCCTCAGAATACAAATCAAATGTAAATATTAACCAAAATAAAATATCTAATTTTGTTTTATTTTTAAATAAATAGGCTTTTTCTAATTCTTCTTTTATAAATTTTATATCATCAATAAAATAATTTTTTTTCAATTTGTTTATTGATATTTTTTTATCTAAATATTTTTCTAGCAAATTTTTAGCTTCATTGAGATCATTTATTTTTTCCATGATGAATAATATCTCCTTGTTTAACATTTATCTGTTTAATCCGTTGATTAAATATCTCTAAACCACTACCTTTACCTAAATTTATAGTTATTTAATTACATTATCATCTTAATTTTATTTTTAGTTGTGATGTTAAAAATATAAAATTAAAGTTTATAAAAAAATTATCCCTACCCATTTTTTTACTTGATTAGAAATACTCCATATATAAAAAAATGAAAAGTTAAGCATAGTATTTTTATATAAAAATTACCAATCTATTACATTCTCTGAACGTAATATGTCCAAAAATTTTTTTCTTAATTCTAAATTACCGTCAATAACCTCATCTAATAAATCTTTTTCTATTAATGCCCAATGAAATATCCCTGGAAGATGCCCAGAAAGATAAATTGTTCTAAAGTTTATATTTGGATCGATAATCTCAACTTCACTTTCTGAATAAACATATAATCCACTATATTTATCTGTCATACCCAAAAAAAGTGTTTGATTTCTTTCTTCATCCCAATAAATACCAAAAATTTCTGCAATTTCATCTCCATTTCTATCTCTTTTTATTATTCTCATTTTACATCCCTTCCTTAGTTTGAAATATTTTATTTGGATTAAGTATATTTCTTTATTATTTTGGTAAATTTCATTTTAAACTTTCTCTATGGTTTCGTTGTATTGACAATGATTGTTATTTTTGTTCATATTTGGTAATATATCCTAACGCAAAGCAACAATTTCTCACTAAAAACTTTCTAACCAACTTTCATAAAATTCCTCTTGCTCTTTAACACTACCAATTTTTAATTCATTATCATAATCAAAAATATCTACTACATCAGTTAAAGTTGCTTGTTTCCCCATTTGTAATTTATACGCCTTTGTCCCTCCAAATTCTTTTTGCATTCCAGACGGATAAACATTAATAACCGAAGCATTACAAAGTAAATAAATGTTTTTTAATTCTAATTTTTTTCGCAATTCTACAACAGAATCAAAGATATTATCACTTTTTGAAAAATATATTGCTCTTTCAATTTCTATTTTTAAATTAATTTCATCTTCAATTTCTGATAAAAATAGTTTATTTTTTTCTATTTTTCCATTATTAATAATCTCAATATCAAATATTTCCATATTATTTTCATCTTTCACATTTACCATCTCTTTCGCTCCTTTTTAATTTCTACATATTTTTCCAAAAACACTATTTCAATTTTCCTATATACTCAATTCCAGTATTTTCCGTATCAAAATATATTCTTTTTCTCTAATTTACTTCAATACATTTTTACAATCTTTTTTCAATATTTTTAAATCTTTTCAATTTATAAATTTATAACAAAAAATACAAATTAAAATCACTATGTCATTCTTAATAAAATTATTATATTGTACCATTCACAATTTGTCAATATTTGGGATTCAAGCTCTGATTTAATTGCCCAAAAACTTTTCATATCATAAAAAAAATGATATAATTTACAAAACAAATTTTATAAAAGGAGCAACCGTGAATTTATTTAATCAAGAAAAAAATAACGAAAATGAAAATATAGATAATGAAAAAGATACCAGTTTTTCTGATGTTCAAGAAAAATATACAAAATTGAGAAATGAAATTGAATATCATAATAATCTTTATTATAACGAGGACAATCCTATTATTTCCGATATGGAATATGACGCTTTAATGCGTGAATTAAAACAGCTTGAGCAGGAATATCCAGAATTACTGAAAAATGAGGAAAATGGAGAAAGTTCGCCTACTGAAAAGATTGGGGGTACTGCGAGCGAAAAATTTTCAAAGGTACAACATCGGGTGCCTATGCTTAGTTTGTCGAATACTTATAATATTTCTGAAATTGAAGATTTTGACAAAAGAATTAAAAAAATTATTTTATCTGAAAATGTTAAGGAGAATTCAAAGGAACTAGAGTATATTCTGGAACTGAAACTGGATGGGCTTAGTATAAGCCTGATTTATGAAAATGGAGCGCTTGTTCAGGCTGTAACACGGGGAGATGGGCAAGTTGGGGAAGATGTGACTGAAAATATTATGGAAATTAAAACTATTCCTAAAAAATTGAAAAAAAATGTTTCACTGGAAGTTCGTGGAGAAATTATTTTGCCAATTTCGAACTTTAACCGAATAAATCAAGAACGGGAAGATGATGGAGAAGATGTTTTCGCAAATCCTAGAAATGCAGCTTCAGGGACAATAAGACAGCTTGATAAGACAATTGTTGCAGAACGTGGGCTTGACTGTTATATCTATTATCTTGTAAATGCTGAGAATTACGGAATAAATACTCATTTGGAGAGCATTGAATATATTGAAAAACTTGGGTTTAAAACAACAAAAATATTTGAAAAATATACTGATTTTAAAGAATTAGAAAAATCCATTGACAAATGGCATAATGACAGGAAAAAACTTGATTATGAAACAGATGGGCTTGTTATAAAAGTAAATAATTTTGCACTTTACGAAACACTTGGCTATACAACTAAAAGTCCACGATGGGCAATTGCCTACAAGTTTCCTGCTGAACAAGTAAAGACTAAATTAATGGATGTAACTTTTCAAGTTGGAAGAACTGGTGTAATCACTCCTGTTGCTGAACTTGAAGCTGTGAATTTATCGGGTTCTGTTGTGAAAAGAGCAAGTTTACACAACTTTGATGAAATTCGTAGAAAAGATATAAAAATTGGCGATAATGTTATTGTAGAAAAGGCGGCAGAAATTATTCCGCAAGTTGTAAATGTTGTGTTTGACGATAGAACTGGACAAGAAATTGAAATTCAGGAGCCAACAAATTGTCCTGTCTGCAATAACGAGCTTGCACACGAAGAAGGACTTGTCGCCTTAAAATGCCACAATCCACTTTGCCCCGAAAAAGTCAAACGTCAAATTGCCTATTTCGTTTCCCGTGATGCAATGAATATTTCTGGACTTGGTGACAAAATTGTCGAAAAATTTATTGAATTAGGAAAAATAAAAACAATAGTTGATATTTATTCACTTGAAAAATATCGTGAAGAACTGGAAAATCTGGAAAAAATGGGACAAAAAAGTGTAGATAACTTGATAAATAGCATTGAATCCAGTAAAAATCGTGATTTTTCAAAAGTTCTCTACGCACTTGGAATTCCTTTTGTTGGAAAATTCAATGCGAATCTTTTGACAAAAACTTTCAAAAACATTGAAAATCTGAAAAATCAGTCAATTGAAAATTTACTGGCTGTAAAAGGTATTGGCGACAAAGTGGCGCTTGCTGTAAATACTTTTCTAAATGATGAAAATAATTGGAAAATTATTACAGATTTAAAAAATATTGGATTGCAATTTGCTGTTGATGAAACTAATTCAGAAGAAATAGCAGATAATCCAATAAAAGACAAAAACTTCCTTGCAACTGGAAAACTGCAAAAATACAAACGAAACGACATAAAAGATATTATCCTGTCCAAAGGCGGAAATTATCTGTCAGCAGTCTCAAAAAATCTGGATTTTCTAATCGCTGGAGAAAAGGCTGGAAGTAAACTGGAAAAAGCTGAAAAATTGGGCGTTCGGGTGCTTACGGAAGAGGAATTTGAGAAGGGATTTTTGGAAATTTAATTTTTAACACATCACCGAACACTTTCAATGTTAAATAAATTCAATAGATTTAATAAATTTTATTTATAAAAAATAGGGATTTCCTTAAATTACAGTAATCCCTATTTTTATTTCAATGAATTGTTATTTTACTATATCATTCGTTTCTTTGTCCAATTTATTTTGAGTCATCAATTAACCATTTTCCATTTTGTTTTACAAGTTTTAATGTTATCTCTGTTC
>CAUQGN010000020.1:0-38357 GCA_963517565.1 uncultured Leptotrichia sp.
GCCCTGTTCATCTATATATTCTTTCATTAATTTTTTATTTTTAATCATATTTTTTACAAATGGTATTCCTGTTGCAATAACGACAACTAACGCAAATATTATAAATAACATTACATTCACTCCTTTTTCTTTTCAATTCCAATGTTTAATCAAAAAAGATACAAATCCATATGCAGCAAGGATTTTTACTTGTATAACTTACTCTATGCCTTTCTCCTTTGTTGATTAATACTGTATCTCCTTTTCCTAACCGCAATTTTTTATTATTAATATCTTTTTTATTTTTCATCGTATTATCATTTTTTTTGTAATCCTTGCTTTCAAAATACTCAATTTCGGCTGTACCCTGAACCAAAATTACAAATTCGTTTTGGTATGATTCCTGCCAGTCTGTACTCTGTCCAGTCGAAATAATTTTTTCAATTTTGACATTTTCGTTACTAGCCAAAATTTTAACAACTTCCTCTTTTTCAGACAAACCCTTTAAATCAAAAATATTCATTTTCCTCTTTTCTTTCTAAAAATGATAAATTAACCGTTTATAATCCTTTTTTATTTTTTTCAGAAATATCAATAAATTTATATTCCCTTTTTTCTTTTACTGGTGCAATCTTTTTCTTTTTTTCAAGTTCTTGAACACGTTTTGCCATTTCATCCTGTTTTTCAATCAAATCATCCAGTTTATAATGCATATCTTCTATTATAATCTCATTTTTTAAATTAACTTTATAATCATTTTCAGACTTTTTCTCATCAATTTTCTTTTTTTTATTTTGATTAAAAATTATAATTGAACAAAAAATTAACATAACAAAAGATAAAATAGCATTCATTATTACAAACGAATATGGATTAAACTGTCCTTTTAAAAAAAAGAACAAATCTGCTATAATCCATGCTAAAACAAATATTATAATACAAATGATGAATTTAACACTTCCTGCAAAGTTTAAAACTTTATACGAAAATTTTCTTTTTTCATCATCTTCTTCCTTTACAACTTTTGAAACTTTCTGTTCTAGTAACATATGGATAATCTCTTCTCTTTTTACCTCATCATCCACTTCCTTTAACATATCTTTTAATGTTTCCTCTTTTTCAGTTTTTATCTTTTTTTCATTTAATTTTATATTTTTTCTTGTATTATTTAAAATCGCCTTTTCACTTCCTATTTCATTTTTTTCTTCTTCAATACCACTTTTCAACTTCTTACTCCCTCCTAATATACTCTCCATCAGTATGATACCATTTTCAGAAAAAAAATACAAGTTTTTATTAATTTATAGATTTATACTCATTTTTGTGCATTATTCGAAAATATTGAAACAAAAAAGCTACTTCCAATTGGAAATAGCCAATTTTATAAATTTATTTTTTTCAAAACTCCTTTTAATTATTTTTTATTTTCTCAAATTACTTTCTGCTTCCTTTAGAAGTATATTTGCATCGTTTACTATCTGTTTTTCATTAAGATTTAAATGTGTAAGGTAAGCAATTGAAATATAGCAATCTTTTACTTTAGGTTTTTTTCCTACTATATGATAAATATATTTTTTTTCACTTGGATCATAATATTTGCTAACATAATATCTATTGTTTTCAAAATTACCTTGTGATTTTACTCCTACTTTATCTATAACTTCTTTTTCAAGCAGTTTAGAAACAGTTTTTGCACTAATACCGTCATAAAAATATGTTACTATTACTTCCTTATTTCTTCCAAGTTCTCCATAATAAATAAATGCTGTATCTTCATCAAGAGCAATACTATAATCTTTATTTATTATTTTCTTCGTATCAATAAAACTAGGTGCTGAAAATGCTATCATCCCAAATACCAAACACAATCCTAATACTAATTTTTTCATAATAGTTCCTCCTAAAATTTATTTTATATTTTTATCAACTCAATCCCTTTATAGTAAATATTATACCACATATTTTTTTAAAGTCAATAGTTTTGATAAAAAATCAGAGTTAAAACATTTACCGTTTATATTTTTTTAGTTTTTCGCAATATATTATACAATCTATGATAATAAAAAAATGAGTAAAAATAATCTCCTTGCCTATTTTTTATTTTATTTATAAATTTTTTATAACTCTGTGTGAGCTTTTCCATCCATTAACTGAAATACTTTATTTTTTATTCCTTCTTTTTCAAGCGCATATTCTTTTTTAATTTAATTTTTTCAGGAATATCTCCTCTACAAATTATTTATTTGTAATCATTTTTTATCAAAATTTTCTTATTTACCAATTCATTTAGACTTATTCTGTATGCTTATCATAATCTTCCTTTATCATTTTATAATTACTTTTATAACTTATTCTATCCACATTGTTTTTAATTCTTTACGAAACCATATTTTCATAGTTTTCATAAATTGAATATAAATTATGTTATTCAAGAAAATAAGAAAATTACTACGAGATTCAATATTTATCCATTAATAATTTTAACCGAACTTGAATTCATTTATTTTTTGATAACTTTTTCCATCCTTACTATAAGCTATTATTTTTAACAAAACTCTTTTTCTCTTACTTTATATTATAAAAATAATTATTATGGAAAAATTAGAAAAATGCTTTATTTCAATTGATTGGGGTATTTTTTTATGTTATAATGTTTTATAAATAAAATAATCAAAGAAGAGGTGTAATTATGAATTATAAAAGTACAAGAGGGGGAGAAGTACAAAACTCTACTTTTGCCACATTACATGGACTTGCAAATGGTGGCGGGCTTTATATCCCTGAAAAATTGCCAGAAGTTAAATTGACTTATGATGAACTGAAGAGCTTGTCTTATCAGGAGCTTTCCGAAAAAATTATAAAACTATTTTTTACAGAATTTTCAGATGAGGAAATAAAGAATGCTGTGAACAATGCTTATAACAATACTACTTTTACTGATGAAAATATTGTTCCTGTACATAAATTAAATGAAAAAGTGAGTTTTGGAGAACTGTTTCACGGAAGAACATTGGCATTTAAAGATTTAGCTCTTTCATTATTCCCATATTTGCTGCTTTTAAGTAAAGAAAAACAAAAAGAAGATAAAAAAATATTGATTTTAGCTGCAACTTCTGGTGATACTGGAAAGGCTGCACTTGAAGGATTCAAAGATATTGACGGAATTAACATTGTCGTATTTTATCCTAAAAATGGAGTTAGTCCGATGCAGGAAGAACAAATGCGAAAACAGCTTGGAAACAATGTAGAAATAGTTGCGATAAACGGAAACTTTGATGATGCTCAAAGTGCCATAAAAGCCATTTTTTCAAGTGAAGAATTTAAAAAATATGCAAACGATCATAATGTAATGTTTTCCAGTGCAAACTCTATCAACATCGGAAGATTATTTCCACAAATTATATATTATGTATCAACTTACGTAAATTTGGTAAAGGCTGGAACAATTAAGCCTAATGAGAAATTTAATGTTGTAGTTCCAACTGGGAACTTTGGAAATATTTTGGCTGGATTTATTGCCAAAAAACTTGGGATACCAATCAAAAAATTTATTTCAGCTTCGAATAAAAATAAAGTTCTAGCTGACTTTTTCCAAACTGGAATATACAATAAAAATAGAGATTTTTATGCAACAAATTCTCCATCAATGGATATTCTTCTTTCATCAAACTTTGAGAGATATCTATATTATGCATTAAATGAAAACTCTGAAAGAGTAAATGAATTAATCACAAACTTGCTTTCAGGAGGAGAGTTGTCTGTAAATGAAGAGGAATTGAGAAATATTCAAAATGAATTTTATGGAGAGTTTGCAAATGACGATGAAACTGTAAATTCAATTAAGAGTGTGTATGAAAATTATCATTATTTAATGGATCCTCACACAGCAGTTGCTTATTCTGTTTATGAAAAATTAAATAACAGTAATTTAGACAAAAACACTCACACTGTAATAATGTCAACAGCACACCCATTCAAATTCCCAACTCCAATTGCAAAAGCATTGGGAATTGATGAAACAAAAGATCCTTATACAATTTTAGATGAAATATCAGAAACTACTGGTGTAAAATTCCCAGAAAAATTAACAGAAGTTAGAAATTCAAAAATAAGATTTTCGAATGTAATTGATAAGGCTGATATTCAAGATTTTGTGAAAAAATATATAAAAGATTTAAAGTAAAGAAATCAAAAGTAAATTTTAAAAAAATATTCAATATATACTCAAACCTACTTAAAATTAAACTACTAAAAATTATATAAATTTAGGGTTTGAGTAAAATAGTCATAACTTTTGAGTTTAGTTTTAAAGTAGTTTTACTATAAAAAGAGCCGCAATTAAGCGACTCTATTTTTTTATTTCAAAATAAATTTATAATTTTATGCTTTTTCAGCCATCATATCCTTAACTTTCATAAGCCTTGTGATGCTTGATCTTTCATTTTCATCAAGTTTCATCTGAATATAACGGATTGTTTCTTCAAGCTGTGGAATTGTCATGTATTCCAATGCGTTTACACGCCGTCTTGTTTTTTCTACTTCATCTGCCATAAGCTGACATGCCTTTTCGATTTCTGCCAGTTCCAGTAAGTCTTTCATTACTCGATTCAAGCCATCAACAGCATCATCCAAATCAGCAGATGTTTGAGCATATCCGTAAGGATAAGATACTTCTTCATTTTCCATCTCTCTATTAAAAGTCATTGTTGGCACAATTACACTCATTACATTTTTAGTTTTTATATCTGCCAAAAGTTTATCTTCCGAATATGCAATAGCATTTTCTAGCATTTCATCGGACATTACACCTCTTGCAAGTAAAAAATCCTTAAATGAATTTTGCAATTTCCCTTCCACTTCTTCACGCAATTTTCTATTTTGTTTTATTAAAATAATAAATTGACGCATAAGTTCATCTTGCTTGTCCTTTAACAGTTTATGTCCACTTTTAGCAGTTTTTAGACGTATCTTTAAACGGCTCAGCTCCATTCTTGTAGGATTTACATTTAATCTTGCCATAGTCTATTCATCTCCTGCAGGCAAATATTTTTCCAAATATTCGTCTCTAATTCTTTTCAACTCTGTTCTTGGTAATATTTTTAGTAAATCCCATCCTAAATTTAAAGTGTCTTCAATAGTTCTGTTATTATCAAACCCTTGAGCTACATATTGTTCCTCAAATGCAGTTGTAAATTTAACAAACGCTTTATCAGTTTCAGATAATGCTGATTCCCCTAGGATTACAGCCAATTCCTTTGCTTCCTTACCAGTTGCATAAGCTGCAAATAATTGGTTCATTGTATCTGCATGGTCTTCTCTAGTTTTTCCTTTTCCAATCCCTTTATCCTTCAATCTTGAAAGTGATGGTAAAACATTTATTGGAGGCATTAAGTTCTGTTTATATAAATCTCTTGACAAGATTATTTGCCCCTCTGTAATATATCCAGTCAAATCTGGAATTGGATGTGTCTTATCATCTTCTGGCATTGTCAAAATTGGTATTTGCGTAATTGAACCTTCATGTCCTTTAATTCTTCCTGCTCTTTCATAAATTGTTGATAAGTCAGTATACAGGTATCCAGGGTATCCTCTTCTTCCAGGAACTTCTTTTCTTGCCGCCGAAACTTCCCTTAACGCTTCACAATAGTTAGTCAAGTCAGTCAAGATTACGAGTACGTGCATTCCTTTTTCAAATGCCAAGTATTCTGCACAAGTAAGTGCCATTTTTGGTGTAGACAAACGTTCAATTGCAGGATCGTCAGCTAAGTTCATAAATAATACTGCCCTGTCAATCGCTCCTGTTTTTACAAAATCTTCTGTAAATGTCTGAGCTTCTTCAAATGTAATCCCAATCGCTCCAAATACCACCGCAAATTTTGAATCTGTTCCTAAAACTTTTGCCTGTCTTGCGATTTGAAGTGCTAATTCTGCATGTGGAAGTCCTGAACCAGAGAAAATTGGTAATTTTTGACCTCTAACAAGGGTATTTAATCCATCAATCGCAGAAACTCCTGTTTGAATAAATTCTGACGGATAATCACGTGCAACTGGATTTATAGCCGTTCCATTTATATCCAATGTTTTTTCAGGAATTATTTTTGGTCCATTATCTTTTGGTCGTCCCAATCCATCAAATACACGCCCTATCATATCTTCCGATACTCCAAGCGACAAAGGTCTACCCAAAAATCTTACTTTTGAATCCTTTAAATTAATTCCAGCTGAATTTTCAAATAGCTGTACTACTGCCTTATCGCCATTTACTTCAAGCACACGTCCACGACGGAGCTCACCGTTTTGTGTTTCAATCTCAACAAGTTCCTCATATTTTATTCCTTCAACACCTTCAACAACCATCAGCGGCCCTACTATTTCCTTGATAGTTTTGTATTCCTTAAGCATTTGCTACACCTCCTTTATTTACAAGTTCGTCAATTTCTTTTTCCAATTCTTTTGCTATTTCTTCAATTTTGCCTAACTCTGCCTCAGGTAAATATTTTGCTCTTGCAATTCTTTCTCTTACAGGCATTGCAACGATTTCATTTAAATAAGCTCCATTTTCAAGCCCTCTTAATCCCTCATCATAGAATTTCAATACTATATCAAGCATTTTATCCTGTTTTTCAAGCGAAGTATAAGTATCTGACTCCATAAACGCATTTTGCTGCAAGTAATCTTCTCTTATTGATTTTGCAATTTCAAGCTTAAGCTGATCTTTTTCTGACAAAGTGTCCTTACCAACCAGCCTAACAATTTCCTGTAGACTGTTTTCTTCTTGTAATAATGAAATTGCACGTGCTCTATTTTTAGAAAATTTAGGCCCTACATTTTGATCCATCCAGTTATCAACTTTTCCTTGATACAATGAATATGAATTTAACCAGTTAATTGCTGGGAAATGACGTCTATACGCCAGATTTGCATCTAATCCCCAGAATACCTTAACAATACGAAGTGTAGCCTGAGATACTGGCTCTGAAATATCTCCACCTGGAGGAGAAACCGCTCCAATAACTGTCAATGCCCCTTCTCTTCCATCTTGTCCAAGACAAATTACTTTTCCAGCTCTTTCATAAAACTCAGCGGCTCTTGAACCTAAATAAGCCGGATATCCTTCATCTCCCGGCATCTCTTCAAGCCGTCCAGACATTTCCCTAAGTGCTTCTGCCCATCTTGAAGTAGAATCCGCCATTATTGCTACTGAATATCCCATGTCTCTAAAATATTCTGCAATCGTAATTCCAGTATAAATACTAGCTTCTCTGGCTGCAACTGGCATATTTGAAGTATTTGCTATAAGTACAGTTCTTTTCATTAGTGATTGTCCCGTTTTTGGATCTATTATTTCTGGAAATTCCATAAGAACGTCTGTCATCTCATTTCCACGCTCTCCACATCCTACGTAGACTATAATTTCAGCATCTGCCCATTTAGCCATTTGGTGCTGCACAACGGTTTTTCCAGATCCAAAAGGTCCTGGTACACATGCAGTTCCACCTTTTGTTACAGGGAAGAATGTGTCAATCACTCTTTGTCCTGTAATTAACGGAGCTTCTGGATTTAATTTCTGCTTGTATTTTCTTCCACGTCTTACTGGCCATTTTTGCATCATTTGAACTTCTACTTCACCTTTTTCTGTTTCAATAACTGCAATTGTATCAACTACTGTGTAGCTTCCACTTTTAATAGTTTTCAAAGTTCCTTTAATTCCTGCTGGAACCATAATTTTATGGCTTACAACTGAAGTTTCCTGAACAGTTCCAAGAATATCTCCAGTTTCAACTTCTGCTCCAGCAGATAAAACAGGCTCAAATTCCCATTTTTTATCTCTATTTAAAGGATTTACTTCCACCCCTTTATCCAAAAAATCTCCTGCTATTTCCTGATATTCCTTTAGTGGACGCTGAATTCCATCAAACATTGCTTCAATAAGCCCAGGTCCCAACTCAACACTCAAAGGCTCTCCAGTTGTGAAAACCTCCTCTCCTGGACCAATTCCAGATGTTTCTTCATATACTTGAATAGAAGCCTGATCGCCTCTCATTTCAATAATTTCACCTATCAACTTTTTCTCTGAAACTCTTACCACATCATATACATTGGCATTTTCCATGCCTTCTGCAACAACAAGAGGTCCAGATACTTTTATTATTCTCCCTGTTTTCAATGAATTTCTCCTTTCATCTAAAATATATTAGATCCTATTGCTTTTTCAACGCACTCATCTATCTTTTTAAGCCCTATCCCCAGACTTCCCTGATTATTCGGAATCAAAATAACAGCTGGAAGCACTTCACGGCTATATCTTTCAATGGTATTTTCAACCATAGTTGCAACTTGCTCGGTTACAAAGATAATACCATAGTTATTACTCGCCATTTCATCTATTGTATTTCTTGCCTCTTCCTTTGTAATAACTGGATACACGTCAATTCCCAATGCCTTAAATGATAAAATAGAATCTTTATCTCCAACTACACCTATTTTATGCATAAGTTTCACGCAACCTTTCTCTTATTTTATCCGAACTTATATTGTTTATCTTGCTTACCATTATCATTCTTATTGCATTAATTTCACGCTCTTTTGCAACTAGATATGTAAATAACGGCTCTGGTCCAAATACAACATATTTTGACTCTTTATTTAATTCCATCAAGTAATTATCAGAAATTTTTTCAAGTTCTGACAATCTTTTTGTTTCACTAAATACTTCTAGTCCTTTTGTCAAATATATTCCCAATTTTTCCTTCTTGAACTTATTCAAAATAGTATCTGTATTGTCATTTATTGACTCAACAATTTTATTTTTTGAAATTGTCCCACCTTCAAAAATAACAGTTTCCAAAAATCTTGCATCACGATTTTGTTTTTTCACTCTAAATAAAGTTATCATATTTTGAAAATCAATTAGTCCTTCAACATAATCAGTAATAACTTTTACATCAATTTCTTTTGCCAGTCTTGATAAATTTTTAAAATAATGTTTATCTACAAGTATATCAATTCTTTGTGGATCATGATTTTCTTCAAAGTCCTTCTGTACTTCGTTAATCGCATCCAAAATTTCCCGTGGCAAATCATTGCTTTGTAATTCAAATTTTGTCTTAAATTTCCCAGCATCAATCGTCCCAGCCTGCATAAGCAAACTTGAAAAATCTTTTCCTGTTATTTTACTTTTTAATAACACCTTTAGATTATGATAATCATATTTAAGAGATAAAATATCAACAATTGCAGTATTTTTAACCATACTTCTTACAATAGAAAAAACACGTTCTGTTTCTCTTTTCAGTATTGTTTCATAATCTTGACTGCCCTGAATATCAGCCATATCTTGAGAATATTCCGTTTCTCCCAATAATTTTAGCACTTCTTCGGGAGTTTCGGCTTCTATCATACGTTCCAGCCTATTTCTAGTCAAAAGCCTCTTTTCAAGTACTCTAATAGTTACGACACTTTGTCCGTAATCCATTCTATCCATTTTTTTCTCCCTTGTTTACAAATTCCAGTTAATTATAAAATTTATTTTGTAAAAGAAAATATAAAACTTAAATTTCTATAAATTTTATTTACATTACGAAAAAAGAAGTTTGGAAATTTCAACTTCCAGTTCATCTCTCATAAAATCCAGTTTCACTTCAAAAGTGTAATTTTCCTGAATTCCATTTTCTTCAATAATAAATCCCGAAGTTACAAACTCATTTTCCTTAACTTTTGCAGTTGAAAACTCTTGTTTCACTTTATCTGCAAATTCTTTTTTTACAATTAACTCTTTCCCAGCTATAGAATTTTTATCAATATTCTGATTCAAATAATTAATATAATCACTCTCATTCATATTAACAAGTTTTTCCTTTAATTTATCTATAACTTTATTAATTACTGTCTGTTTTGCCTGTAATTTTTCATTTCTAGCCTTTAAATTTGCACTTGACTTAATTCTGTCAGAAAGCAGCTCACGCTCTCTTCTTGCATTTTCAAGTAATGTTTGTTTTTTTGAAGCAACTTTTTTTATTTCCAAATCATATTTCTGATTTGCTTTTTCCTCAGCACTTTTTACAATTTTGTCGGCTTCTTCTTTAGCATCATTTAATATTTTTGATGTTAAATTATCTAAATTAGACATATTCACTCCTTACCATATTTAAGGGGTATAGCTACCCCTTTTAAAATTAGAATCTTCCTAGTAGCATAATTGATACAACGAATGCCAATAATGCATAAGTTTCAACCATTACTGAGTAAATAATACCTTTTGTATTTTGTTCTTCATTTTTTGCAAGCAAGCTAATACCAGACGCAGCAACTCTTCCTTGTGCGATTGCCGAACCATAACCTGCAATTGCGATTGGTAAACAGGCCATTAGAATTCCTAATCCAGTTTGTAAAGGCATTTCAGGTTTTAATTTTCCTAACACCATAAGTCCTATAACAAATCCATATAACCCTTGTGTTCCTGGTAATAATTGCAATACTAACGATTTACCAAATTTTTCAGGTTCCTCACTCATAAGTCCAGTAGCTACTTCCCCAACGATACCTACACCTTTTGCAGACCCGATACCTGCTAATAATGTCGCTAATGCCGCACCTAATGTCGCCATTACGATTCCTCCATTTTGTACTAAAAATTGTGAAAAATTCATTTTATTTCCTCCTAATTTTTTCTATTTTATTTGTGTTAAACATTTTTACTAAATTTAAATTATAAAATTAATCATCAAGATTTATATATTTATTTTCTGTTCTAAAATCTTTAAATGGTTTTCCTCCACCTTCGTAAAATTTTCCAAAATACTCTACGTACATAAGTCTTGAAGTATGAACATAAGCACCTAGGAAAGATAAGAACATATTAAATAAGTGTCCTGCTATCAATATTACTGGAATAAAAATCATACCAAACCAGTTTCCACCGATCATCCCTGCTATCATATTTATAGCTGACGCAATAAATCCGCCAGAAAGCCCTAAAGCCATAAGTCTTGAATAGGATACGAAATCTCCTACATAACTTGAAATTCCATAAAGGCTGTAAAGTCCGCCACCTAATTTTGCACCAACTCCTTTAGCTTCACGTCCACCAGTAAGTACGATTCCAGCCATTCCGGCAATCATTACCCACATTGACACGTTTGCCACAACTGCTGATAAATTCATTAACTTGAATATTAGGAATAACATTCCGCCAATAAGAGCCATATACCAAAACAATACATCATAAACTGCTTCCAACGATTTGCCATCTCTAATCAACATATACGCTTTTATTGCCAATCCAACAAATATATGGACTACACCAAATACAATTGAACCTATCAATAAATCATTATATTGCGAGGCTGGATCTACCAATCTCCACATTCCTGGAATTGTCGCTCCAAAATATGAGCCATATAAAAGTCCCCAGAAAATAACAGAAAAACTTAAATAAAAGAAAAACTTAATAGATTTTCTCATTTGAGAACTTAAATTCACTACTTTTAAAACAAACATTGTTGCAAGCAGCAACACAAGCCCATAACCTACATCTGCTCCCATCATTCCAAAAAATAAGATATAAAACGGTGTAAACAGTGGGGTTGGGTCAATTTCATTATATCTTGGATATGCATACATTCCAGTCAAATTTTCAAATGTACTTGCAACTTTTCCATTTTTCAGCTTAATAGGCACTGTCGCATCATCCCTATCCGCATCTGTGAATGTCAAGTAATAATTATTCCTAGCCTCATCTTTTATCACTTTCTCAAATTCACTTACTTTTTCGGTTGGAATCCATCCTTTTATCAAAATAGTATTTTCAGTCTGCGCTAATTTTTCTGATTCAACAATTCTTAACTTTTTATTCTGCATATATTCGTAAACTGCCTGCAAATCGTTCAAATCTTCACTATAAGCCTTAATTTGTGCTTTTAATTTACGTTTTTGCTTTTTCAGCTCACTTATTTCTTTTTGCAGATTAACCTTATAATCACTTGGAACTGTATCAATATCAAGATTTTCAATAGTAAAACTGTTATTTCTGAGAACTTCAGACAATTTTTCCTTTTCGTTTCCATCAATACTTGAAATTATAAGATAGTAAACTTCGTCCCTCGAAACTCTCAATTCTTCATAATAAGTCCTATCAAGTCCAGAAATTTCTTCAATAAAGTTACCTTTTAACTTTATTGGCACTGTTCCAAGGAATGTATTTACTTTTTTTAATTTTTTTAATTCCTTAGGATTTACATCTAGCCGTTCCCACAACTCTATTTCATCATAGTGTGCATATTTTTTTGAAATTTCTGATTTTATCTGCGAATACTGCACTCCAATCGAATTCAATTCTGATGAAACTTTTTTCCAATCATAAGTCAATACCTTTTCAGACAATGTATCAAAAGTATAATTTTCATTTCCGTGAATAACATCCCTTAAACGTGTCTTTTTTTGATCATACTTTTTAATAAGAGAAATTGCATTATTTAACTGATAAAGTCTTTCATCAATATGTGTTAATTCTTCATTGTTTACATATTTTGTAACACCCTCAACAGCATCCTTGTCTATTTCTCCATTTTCATCATGCAATTTAATATCAACAAAATTTACTTCCTTGAATTTTTGAAGTGCCTTTAATATTTTAGCCCTCTGTTCTGCGAAAACAACTAATTCAAATTTACTCATTTTAACTATTGCCATTATTTCACAATCCTCTCTGCTAATAAATTAACAACTTCATTTATTCTATTCTCATCAATATTAAGAATTCTGTTTACATCCTCCTCTTCACTATTTAAAAGGGAGTTTACCTTTTTTTCAGCATCCTCTATTGACTGATTTTTTAGATTTTCAGCCTCAACATTGGCTTCAGAAATTATTTTATTGCCATCATCTATTATTTTCTGCTCAATAGTTTTGAAAATGTCTTTTGCTCTTTCTTTTGCTTCAGCAATAATTCTATCTGATTCCTCTTCAGCACTTTTTATTTTTTCTAAAACTTCTTTTGCCAAGACACAACCTCCTTTGTAAATTATTTTTAATTATTACCTGAATACTTTATTTTTTTATAAATAAAGACACAAAAATAAATTGACTTATTAGTCATTATATATATTATGTTATCAATTTTTTTGGCTATTGTCAAGCCTTTATTCCTATATTTTACAACTCTTTCCTATATAAAAAAAAATATAACACTACTAAATTATGCTATATTTTTTTATGACTAATTTTTTAAATCTATATATGTTGGATTATTTGGAATAGCAAAGCCTTTTTCTTTTGCCTTTTGTTCCTTACTTTTCAAGTCATCACTATTAATATACTTATTGTCTAATCTTTCAACTTCTTTTTTTAATTCCTTTAACTGTAATTCTCTTTTTTGTATAGTTCTACCTAAATTAGCAACATCATATCCAACAAAAGCTCTTAACAATGCTACCGCTGTTACAATTGTAACATAAAAAAGAACAGTTTTTATAAGTTTTTTATCAAGCCCTGCAGTTCTAGAAAGTTTTCTTTTAATCTCTTTAGGAGCTACTATTTTTTCTCTTCTTGCATCTTCGTGCGATCTTGCTGTATTTGTAATTTTTGGAACATCAAGTATTTCCATTTGCATTTTCTTGTTTTTTGAAACACCATTCATAACCTTTTATTCACTCCTTTCAAAAATTCTCAATTTTGCTGAATGTGCTCTATTATTTTCTTCCAGCTCTGTTTTTTTAGCAATAATCGGTTTTCTTGTAATTATTTTTCCTAAACTTTTCTTATTACACACACATATTGGTATGTCTTTTGGACAAGTACACGGATCTTCGTATTCACGAAATTTTTCCTTCACAATTCTATCTTCTAATGAATGAAAAGTAATTACTAGAAGTTTTCCATTTTTATTAAGTAATTTTACAGCTTTATCCAATGTCTCACTTAACACTTCAAGTTCTTTATTCACAAAAATTCTTATAGCTTGAAATGTTCTTTTTGCAGGATGCCGTTTCATACTTTTTCCTATTGACTTTATGACAATATCTGCAAGTTCTGTTGTAGTTTCAACTGGCTTATTTTTTCTATATTCTACAATTTTTTTTGCAATTTTTCTTGATTTTGGCTCTTCACCGTATTTATAAATTATATCAGCAATCTCCTTTTCAGAAAAATTATTCACAACTTGATAAGCGCTTATTTTTAAACTGCTATCCATCCGCATATCCAGTTTTGCCTCAAATCTATACGAAAAGCCTCTTTGAGCGTTATCCAGCTGATTTGATGAAACTCCTATATCCATCAATATTCTGTCTACCTTTTCAAAGCCCCCTAAATAAACAGCAGTATCAATATTTTTAAAATTGTCCTGAAATATTTGAAGTCTATTTCCATATTTTTCAAGTCTTTTTTTAGCAAATTCAATTGCCTGTATATCCTGATCAATTGCAATAACCTTTGAATTTTCAGAAGATTTTTCAAGGATGCCTTCTGTATGTCCGCCGCCGCCAAGTGTACAATCAACATAAACTGCATCGTTATCTGTTATTATATTATCCATCACTTCATCAAACAGTACAGGCTTATGGTATTCCATAAAATTCTCCTTTTTAATATTTTTTTATTTGCTAAACTACTTGAAATTAATTTCAAAACTTCAGTTTTGTACTTATAAATCAATAGTCTATAATCCTGTTAATTATCAAATCATTTTATTTATTTCATAATTACTGAAACATTTTATCACACTTTTCTTATTTTTTCCATATAACTTTTTAAATTTTACATTTTTATTTATAATTTTTTTAGAGCACTATTTCCATCGCAATTTTTTCAGCGATTTCTTTACCTAAAAGTTCGCTAATAATTAAAAGTGAAAAATCCATTGCAGTTCCTGCACTTCTGCTCGTTATAATATTATCATCCGCAACAGCCCTATTCTGTTTTAGTATTGCTTTTCCTTTTATTATGTCATTTTCACACGCTGGAAAGCAAACTGCATTTTTCCCATCTAATATGTTAAGACTTGCCAATACAGTTGGAGCTGCACATATAGCAGCAATTTTTTTATTTTTACTGTCTTTTGAAAACTTAACCACATTATCCAAAAGTAATTGAGAATTAAAATAATTTTTAACTCCAGGACCGCCAGGCAATACTAACATGTCATACTCAGAAAAATTAATTTCATCAATTATCTTATCCGCCAATATTCTCATTTTTCTTGCACTCTCTACAAGATTATCCTTTGTAATTGAAACTGTGTTCACAGTAATGCCAGCTCTTTGAAGTAAATCAATTGGCGTAACTGCTTCAATTTCTTCAAATCCATTTGCTAAAAATACTGCCACTTTTTTATTTTTCATATTTCCACTCCTTAACTATAGTTAAATAGTTTTAAAATCAGGTTTAAAAAGAATGATTATCTATTTAAACTGTAAAAAAATCTTTAATTTTTATACTGATTTAAAAAATGAATTGTAATCCTGTTTTTAGGTCAAAAAAAGGCTAATAGAACTAACTAGCCTTTTTTATTATAATTTATTATAATTTTGCTACAACATCTTCAGGTGTATCTTGTTGTAAAATTAAATCTCTGAATTTTTTAGCATCTGCATAACTGCTATTTCTAATTATTTTTTTAACAGTCAATCCTGATGATGCACTCATGCTAAATGAGTCAAGTCCCATTCCTAACAATAATTTAGTTGCTCTTTTATCTCCAGCAAACTCTCCACACATGCTGACATTTATATTCGCTCCATGTGCAGCATCAATTACTTTTTGAATAGCTTCTAATACTGCAGGGTTAAATGAATTGTATAAATTTGCAACCATTTCATTTCCTCTGTCTACTGCAAGGAAGTACTGTGTCAAGTCATTAGTTCCAATTGAGAAGAAGTCAACTTCTTTTGCAAATTTGTAGGCAATAATAGCTGTTGAAGGAGTTTCAACCATTATTCCAACTTTTATGTTTCTATCGTAAATTTTTCCAATTTCATCAAGTTCTCTCTTACATTCTTCCAAAATAGCATTTGCTTTTCTGATTTCATTGACTGAACTTATCATTGGATACATAATTTTAATTTGCCCATATTGAGATGCTCTCAAAATAGCTCTTAATTGAGTTTTGAACATATCTTTATTTTCCAGTGAAATTCTAATCGCTCTGTACCCTAAGAACGGATTTAATTCTTTTGGCAAGTCTAAGTATGGTAATTCTTTATCTCCACCAATATCCATTGTCCTGATTGTTACAGGTTTTCCTTGCATTTTTTCAGCTACAATTCTATACGCTTGATACTGTTCTTCTTCTGTTGGGAAATGGTCAGAGTTCATAAATAGAAATTCTGTTCTATATAATCCAATTCCTGTCGCTCCTGATTCAATTACAGCATCAACATCATTAGGGCTTCCGATATTTCCCCAAATATCAACTTTTCTACCATCAAGAGTAATTGCGTCTTCATGGATTAATTTTTTCAATTCTTCTTTTTCTTTTCTGATTACTTCTTGTTTTTTAATATATTCATTTACTAACTCTTCAGATGGTTCCAAGTATAATTCTCCTGTTTCTCCATCCATAACTACAACTTCACCATCTTTTACTTCACTAAGGATTCCTTTTACTCCAACTACTGCTGGTAATTCAAGAGATCTCGCCATAATTGCAGAGTGAGCTGTTTTTCCTCCAATTTCTGTAATAAATCCTATGCAATTTTGCAAATCCAATTGTGCTGTATCAGATGGAGTTAAGTCTTCAGTTACAACAATTGTTCCTGGCTCTAAATTGCTCAAGTCATGAATTTTCATTCCTAATAAATTTTTTAGCCATCTTTTACCTATATCTTGTAAATCAGCGGCTCTTTCTCTTAAATAAGGATCATCTAGTTGTGAAATCATATCGCAATATTCATTAATTCCATCGTGTAATGCTTTTGCAGCAGGAAGTCCTTCACCTTTAATCTTGTCTTCAACTTCCATAATTAAATCTTCATCTTCCAAAAGCATAATATGACCATCGAAAATTGCTGCTTTATCTTCTCCCATTTTTTCCTTTACTTTTTCTCTAATTGCAATTAATTGAGTTTTAGATTGTTTCAATCCATTTTGCAATTTTGCCAATTCAGCCTCGATTGTTGAATCCTCAGCTTTAGTTTCCGGGATAACAATTTCCTCTGCGATAAAAAGTAGTACTTTACCTATAGATACTCCTTCTGAAGCACCAATTCCTGTCATTCTTTTCATTTTTTTCTCCTCTATATATAATTTTTTTTATTACAAACTAATTTAAAATGGCTTTTCACAAAACTGTAACATTTTAATATATTATTTAATTCAAGATTTAAATTATTAGTAATACCTGCTTCGATTTGCTTTTATATGATCCCTCAATATTTTAACGATTTCACCTTTTCCAAATTTTGTTGCCATATCCATTGGAGTTCCGCCATGCTTATCAGTAATTGTAGGGTTTGCGCCATATTGCAGAAGCATTTTTACAATTTTTACATTCGCCTTTAATGTTGCATCTTCAAGTGGCGTCCAGCCATCTATAGTACTTCCAATATTTACAAGTCTAGAATCTTTTTTTAACAAAGTTTCTACCGCTTCTTCATTTTCATAATATGCGGCTGTTCCAAGAGTTGTTCTATTAAAAATTGGATGTGTTTCATAAAGATTTGCACCATTTTCGATTAAAAGTTTTAAAATTTCCTGATTTTTTGATTCAATAGCGACAATAATGGGAGTATACCCATCTTGACTCTTGGCATTGACATCAATCAGCTTTCCTCCTCCTTCAAACAATGATGATTCATCTATATTAACTCCATATACCCCCACAGGCCTGTTTATAATTTCATCTGTTATTCTTTTCCGATTTGCAATATTCCTTTCAGTTGCAAGGTAAAACTGCACATATTTATTATTGTGTGCACGTATAGCATCAAGTATTGACTTCAGGTGCTTTTCCCTCTCATCTGCTTCTCTTTGCTTTGTCACAAGATTTTCTCCAGTATTATATTTAAAAGTTACAGGAAATATTATGTGACTGAAAAACATCAGAATAATAACAAATGTTATTTTATTCCCTTTAAATAAAAAAAACTTTTTCACTTTTATACCTCACTAATAATATTATACCATATCATTTTAAAAGTGCAAATACTTTTTCCTATTTTCTATATTTTTTAGTAAATCAAATGGTATTTTAGAAAATATTTTTATTAAAATAAATTTACTATACCTGAAAATTAAAATTTCATTGCAGGAGTTAATATTTAATTGCTTTACAAAAAAATATTTCCCTTTTTTTATTCAAAGAGAAATATTTTATATTTTTCTAAAGACTAATCATAAACTTCATAATGTTTGTGAAAACACCTGCTATTTTTATCACACTTTTGGTACTTCTACCCATGTAAACGATGAACTTAAATTATCGCTTATACTACTATTAACAAAATACTATTATTGTATCTCTACTTAAACTGTTAATAATTAATCCGCTTACAGTCGATAAGAATACCACAATCACAAAGACGCCTTTAAATATCTTATTCACTTTAAACCCTTTCTTCATTAAAAAAATTTAAAATTATTTAGAAAGGCTGTCATATCTCTTGGCAAGTTCCAAGGCTCTCTCCTCTGTCATGGAAAGTCCAGTTCCAGCCGCTTCAAACACAGCCATTTTAGGTCCATCCTCTTCATCAGCTAATGCCTTTTTTATAGCTACTTTCCTGTCATTTAGCCATTTTGTCTGTTCAGCCTTAAATTTCGACTGTTCTTTTGCTGATAATTTTTTCAAAATTAAATCATACACTTTGTTCATTTCTTTTTCCCATTCATCTGTTAATTCAGAACTGGCATTCAACATATCTGCTGTCGTTCCTTCAAACTTTGATTCGAGTCTTTCTTCCGCAACTTTCATACGTTCCTTTAACCCATCTTCATATTTTCCTGCAAATGCAACCGCTCCTACAAGCAACATTCCTATTATTAATAATATTTTTTTCATAAATTTCTCCTCCTAAAAATATAAATGTTATATTTTATTTACTTTTATTTAATCCATCGTATTTTTTAGCCAGTTCCAAAGTTCTATTCTTTGTTATATCTAATCTCTCATTAGCAGCTAATTCTCCTGCCATTCTTGGTCCTTCTTCTTCTGTGTATTTTTCGTATGCTTTCTGAACTTTAACTTCCCTGTCTTTTAACCATTTATTCTGTTCAGCCTTAAATTTTGTCTTTTCCTTTGCTGACAGTTTTTTTATAATCAAATCATAAACTTTATTCATTTCTTTTTCCCATTCAGTATCCAAATCTAGTGAAGCATTAACCATATCAGCTCTTACTCCGCTATCCCATGCAGTTTGCGCTTTTTCTTCTGAAACTTTCATTCTTTCTGTCAATTCATTTTCATAATTTCCTGCAAATGTAACAGCTCCTATAACTAATAATCCCCCTATTAGTAATTTTCTCATTTTTTATCAACTCCTATTTTTGTTTTTTATATTAAATCACAAACCCCTTTTTTAGTCAACTTAATTTTAAATAAAATTCAGATATTAATTATATCCTTTTGGACAATAATCCTTTAATATAAATGGAAGAATTATATTCCCATCCTTATCAATTTCAACCATTGTTTGAAGCTTTGTATCAAAAGTAAATCTTCTGTCATCTCCAGTATCTTTAGTTCCATATTCAACGGTAAATCCATTTTTTGCTACGGTTACAAGTTCTTCCCATCCGCCATCATCCTCACCATGTAAATACCATTTTCCATTTTTCTGAACAATTTCAAACAATTGATCACACCAATATCCCTTTACTTTATTCATATTAAAGTTTGTATCCACTGTTGCTTTTGTTTTTTCAGGCAGTTCAATAAAAAGTATCTGATCTGTGTCATTTTTAGCAAGCGTTACTAAAGTTTTCATTTTCGTATCATAAGCATAAGTTTCTTTTTCATGTTTTTTATAATTTGCTGAAAATTTTCCGTTTTTTTCCATTACTATAGGAACTGTTTCCGTTTCATCAAATCCATCATGTATTTTTGTTATGTACCATTTTTCATTTTTTTTAAATATTTCAATACCTTGATATTTTCCTGCCGCCTTCTCCAAATTATGTTTTCCATCTGTCGTAACCTTTACTGCAAATGCTGGTATTGCAGTTAATGCCATAATTAAAAATAATATTTTTTTCATAATTTTTACCTGCTCTTTCTATTTAAATTTAATATTTATATTTTTTCATTTTTTAATCACAATTTATTTGTACAATTTATAATAATCACGGTATAATTTATACATTTCAGGATTATCCTCAGGGAATCTTCTCAAAGTTTCAGGATCATCCATTTGATTATCACCTTCTTTACGTACGATACTAATTATTCTTTTTGTTTTTCTATTTAAAATTACTGGATCTTTTAATTTTGTATCATATCCTACACAAATATATTCATCACAAAGTACGTTTTTTTCCACAACAGCATCACTTATTCTTGGAACTTCAGTATCATCTGCATCATACATAGCATAATCCCAGAACTGGTATTTTCCATTCTTCAATTTTTTTATTTCTATTGAAGTATCATCTGCTGTTATTGTTCTTTTTAGCAATATTTCCTCGTGCAGTTTTCCATCGCTTGTAAAAGGTAAATCATAGCCTTTATAGCCAACTTCTTCATCTGAAAATGCAACAACTCCTATTAACAGCAATAATACCATAATAACTTTTTTCACTTCCGTTTCCTCCTATTCCTATTTTCTATTCTTTTTTATCTCAATATTAATATACCATAATTCTATTAAAGAAAAATGAGAATTTTTAACTTTATTACTTTTTATTTAATAGGTCATATCTTTTTGCAAGTTCCAAAACTCTTTTCTCCATTTCACTTACCCACGCGTTTCCTCCCATAACTCCTGATATTGTTCCACCTTCTGCTTCTTTGGCAGCTTCATCAGCATTCTTTTCTACTTCTTTCTTCCAATCTTCCTGCTCTTTTTTCAATTTTTCCTTTTCACTATCAGATAATTTTGCTTCAACCAAACTGTAAATTTTTTTCATTTCTGCTTCCAAAAGTTCTTCCTGTTTTGAAACCGCATTATTCATATCTGCCGTTACACCACTATCAAGTCCTGGCTGAACCTCTTTTTGGATATCCTCTATTCTTTTTTTTAGGCTTGTTTCGTAATTTTCATTGCTATTATTATTTTGCATATTATTTTCAGAAATATTAGAGACTTCCTGTTTATTATCAACCTTTGATTCAGACACATCATCTTGTCCAGATTTTGAACATCCTATAATTCCAGCAATCAATACTGCTACTGTTAGAATTGTTTTTTTCATATAAATCTTCTCCTTAATATCCTAATGTCCTAAACTTTTTCAAATTTTCCTCATAAAATTTTCTATCTTTATTTTTATGCTTACTGTTTAATTTTTTCAACGATATCACATATTCGTCTATCCATCCTTTGTACTCATAAGCCATATCTCCCATATATTTAATATTATCTTTAAATTTTTGATAATTATTGAAAAAGTAATCAAAAGTTTCTTCGTCATTACCTTGTTCAATATAAGCATCAAGAATATATAATTGAAAATTTCGTCCTTCATAGTCATTTGTCAGTTCAGTTTCTTCAGGCTTTTGTCCCAAATCTTTTGCTATCCTATGAATCAAATCTGTAGTTGCAAATTCATAATTATAGTATTTCGGTTCCCCTTTCAAATACAGCTCTATTGCCTTTTTCCCAGCTTCGATTGCTTTTTTATAATCTTTTTTATATTTGAAATAATGATAAAGTCCATCGTAACTTACAGGATTTTCAGGATAAAGTTTTATCAACTGCTCTGCTGTTATTTTCAAATTTTCATAATCTTCATAATCTCTGTATCTTCTTATGAGATTTTCATATCCTTTTTGGAATTTTAGATTTATTTCTATTGATTTTTTATAATAACTTATCGCTGTAGAACGGTCATCCTGTGCAAATGCAATTTTTCCCAAAGCCGCTACTGCCAAATAATTTTTTTTATCCTCTTCTACAGCCTTTATAAATTCATCTTTTTTCTGTTTCAGAGGTATATCTCCGCTTAAGGCTGTTTTATTGGCTAATATAAACGTCTCTATTGATTTTTTACTTACTCCTGCCTTTTGCAGTTCATTTCTTATTTCATTTTCAGAATAGTACTCAAATTTCTCACCGCTTTTAGCAGATGATGTCATATTCACTTCAACAGCTCTTTCATTTTTTGAATTAATCTTACTTTTTCCGCTCTGATAAGTCGCATACGACATCACACCAACCATTATTGTTAATACAGCTATTTTTTTCTTATTCATGCCATACTCCTTTTGACCATTTCAAACTTTTATTTCTTCTTACTTCTTTTTAAATACACTTTTTTACCATTCAGGGTAAATTATTCTCATATCATCCTTATCTAAAAATACAGCTTTCTTTAATTTTGTATCGTATCCAATACAAACATTCTCATCACAAATTACATTTTTTTTCAAAGTTGCTTCTGTTACTATTACTGAAGTTTCCACTTTACCAAAGTCTTCATCTTGAGATTCGTAATAACCTGTAATTTCATATTTTCCTTTACCTATCTTTTTTATTTTGATATCCGTATCTTCCGAATGAATATTTCTATTTATCAATTTTTCTTCATGCAGCTTTCCATCAGTTGTAAAAGGTAAATTCATTCCTTCTGCAGCGTAATTTATTGCTCCTATCAACAATGTTGCCATTAATAATATCTTTTTCATATAAATCTCCTCCATTTATTATTTTTAATTTTTATCTTACAATTTTTATTCTCTACATTAATATTATACCACACAATTTATCAAAAGAAATACGAATATATTATTCATAAACTGGTTCATTTGTCCAGTTAAGGCATTGTCTTACTCCGCCATAGCTGTCAGAATATGCAGTACATACTCTTTTTGTTCCTTTATATGTTTTTGTTTTTCCACTTTTTTTATCTTCTAATGCAGCTGCTCCAGCAACTCCGGCTAATCCGACAGCCATCGCATTATAAAACAATGTACAGCTGTGAAGTGATAGCAATGTTGCTATGATTACTAAGGTTTTTGTTTTTTTATTCATAACCATTTCCTCCATTAATATTTTTACTAATTAATTGATACATTTTTTAGTCAAGACATAATCGTACTCTTCCATTATTAAAGACATACTCTTTTAGTTATCTTATAATTGGACTACCCTTCTAAATTTATCGCTGCTACAACTACCAATCCGTTAAATATTCAAGATTCACATTGCTACTACTGCGACTATTTATTCCAAATACCATTGCCAAGATTATAATTCTTACTTTTACTTTACATTTCATAGAAATCGTTCCTTTCTAATTTTGTAAATTTTACGGTAATTTATTTTCTCTTTTATTTTTACAATTTAATTATACAACATTTTTTTATAAAAGTCAATAATTTTTTTATAAAAATAAGTTTATTTTTATAGTAACTTATTATCCGTTAATTTTAGATAAAAAAATAGAAAGATAACAAAAACTCAAATTAATGTCAACTTTCTATTTTTATGATTAAAATTAATTCTTATATCTTATTCCATAAAACTTGGTAATTTGAAATTACTTTTTTTCTTTTTACCGTTTTCAGAATTTTCATCCATATCTTCAATTTCCGAATCAGAATCATTATCATCACTTTCTGAAGAATCGTTTGAATTATCGCTGTTATTATTTTCATCTTCAGTATCTGTAACTTTTTCCAGTTTATTTTCAGAAATTACTTGATTATCGTCTGCTAGTACTCCATCTCTTTTTCCAGTAATTTCTCTTACAGCTTCTGCTAATTTTTCAGTTTTAATTTTTTCTTCAAGTTCTTCAACTTTTTCTATCAACTTTTCTTCTGATAATCTCTCGGAATTTTCATTATGGCTAGTTATTTCTTTATTTTCTTCTTCATTTTCTTGAACCTCATCATTATTTTGGCTGTCATTTTCTTTTGAAGTATCCTCAGAAATCTTTAAAATGTGCTCTGCAGTCTCTCCTTTAATAATTCTTCTAACTTCATCTCCAGTAATAGTTTCCTTTTTAAGTAATAATTTTACTACTTCTTCTAACTTAGCCCAGTTATCCTGTAATGTGTTTAGAGTATTCAAATATTCTTCAGTTAAGATTTTTCTTATTTCAAGATCAATTTCCCTAACTGTTTCATCACTTTTATTTGGAGCAAATGAATATTCATCATCAGAATTTTCAAAATTGATTGGTCCCAATTTCTTGCTCATTCCAACACTTTCAACATAAGCTCTTGCAACTTTTGTTGCACGTTTTATATCAGAATAGGCTCCTGTGCTTATATCATCAAGCCCTATCTCTTCAGCAGCACGTCCACCAAACAATACTTTTATTTCGGCTAGCATTTGTCTGCTTGTAGTTACTAATTTTTCTTCAGGAAGCGGCATCATAAATCCACCAGCATCTCCTCTTGGAATTATCGTTACTTTGTGGACTGGGTCAGCTCCTGGTGTTAATTCAGTCATAATAGCATGACCAGCTTCGTGATAAGCTAGCAATTTTTTCTCTTCTGGCTTAATAATTTTACCTTTTTGTCCAAGTCCCATTCCAATTTTATCCACAGCTTCATCTAAATCAGCCATTTTAATTGTGTCACTTGCTCTTCTTGCTGCAAGAATTGCTGCTTCATTTAATAGATTTGCTAAATCAGCCCCTACAAATCCTGGCGTAATTTTAGCAATATCCTCAAGTCTTACATCGCTATCAAGCTTCTTATTTCTTGAATGAACTTTCAATATTGCAACACGTCCTTGCAAGTCTGGCGCATCAACAGTAACACGTCTGTCAAAACGTCCAGCACGTAATAATGCAGGATCTAATACATCTTCTCTATTTGTTGCCGCAAGTACAATAACTTTTGTATCTGTTTCAAATCCATCCATTTCAACTAACAATTGATTTAACGTTTGTTCACGCTCATCATTGCTTCCGCTATTTTTTCCAACACTTCTTCTTCTACCAATAGCGTCAATTTCATCTATAAATATGATTGAAGGGCTTGATTCTTTTGCTTTTTCAAACAAATCCCTTACACGTGATGCTCCAACTCCAACAAACATTTCTACAAATTCCGAACCAGAAATACTAAAGAACGAGGCTCCAGATTCTCCAGCTACTGCTTTTGCAAGCAATGTTTTCCCTGTTCCCGGTCTACCTAGCAAAAGTACTCCTTTTGGAACTCTTGCACCAGCCTTTGTATATTTTTCAGGATTTTTCAAAAAATCTACAACTTCCCTTAGTTCTTCTTTTGCACCATCAACACCTGCAACATCGTCAAATTTCACATTGGGCTTTTTATCTATCTTATTGACTCTTGATTTTCCAAAGCCGAAGATATTCCCAGGTCCTCCACCTTGAGAACCTCCAACCATCTTTCTAGCAAGGTATACCATAAGACCAATCATTATAATCATTGGTAAAAATTGACCCAGCAGCAGCAAAAAGAAATTTCCGCCAGAAGGCTGCAATGAATTTAATTTAACACGTTTCTGTCCGATTGCATTAATAATAATTGGCTCATTTCCTACTCTATCTGTTATTTTTTTAGTAAAGTAAAGTATTTCTTTTCCATCTTCCTTTACCTGTGCAATTAATTTATCATCTTTTTCACTTATTTCTTTAAAATCACCCTTTTGAGTCTTACTTACAAATTCTGTATAAGAAATTTCCTTTTTATTTTGAAAGTATGTTTGTATATCTCGATGGAACAGTACTGTAAAAATGACTAATAGTGCTACAAAAATAAAGAACAGAAAACCTGAAAACGGTGATTTATCTCCATTATCCTGTCTATTATTTTTTCTATTGTTATCTTTTCGTAATTCTTCCAGTCGTTTTCTAATATCATTTTTATCTCTTTCTGCCATTTTTCCTCCCAATTATTAATAGTTTACTTTTATTGTTATTTTCTAACTCTTTAATATCCTTATTTTCAATTTTTTCTAAAAATTTTGAAAATTTTATATCTGAAACTGTCAATATTTCTTTTAGTCTGGTTATTTTTTCCCCATTCTCAATTTTCATATTTTCAATCCTTATTTGACTATTTCCAGTATTTAAACTGTCTAGCCTTTCATCACTCTCAATCTCCACAATAGGAAGAAAATCCCTGTCCCACTTCATAATCTTTTCATCAATCAGGATTTTTTTAACTTTTTTATGCCCCAAATTCTTTAGGAAAATTTTATCTCCTGCTTTTCGACTTCTGACAATAATTTTTCCGTGTTTTATTTTTTCATCATCTAGTTTAAAAAAAGTATAGTTCATATTTTTCTGACTTATGAAATTAGTTTTAAAACTCTTAATATTTTCATATAAGATTATTTCGTAATTATACCACTTAATACTTTGATTTCCCTTTAAAACTTTAATTTCATCTGATAATTGAGGATTTTTACTGCTTTTTATATTTTTATCTATTTTTTTATCTGAAATATTTACAATTTTTAATTTCCCATATATATTTTGTAAAATTTTATTTCCACCTAAATAAAACTCTTTTGAACCTTTATTTTTTAATTTACCATTTTCTGAAAAAATACTTTCAAAAATCTGATTAATCTTTTCTCTGGAAATTTCAATATTATTTTGCTTCAAAAATTGAATTAGTCCCTCTTTCTGATTTACAATCCCTTGAAAACTGTCAGAAACTATAATTTCAGAAGTTTCCATGTCATTAATTTCTCTAATTAGAGAATCTATTTTTTTCCTAAAAACAGGGTTAATCTTTTCAAAATCAGGAAAAATCTTATTTCGGATAAAGTTTCTTGTATAATCATTTTCGTTATTTGTATAGTCAATTATATATTTATAATTTTTACTTTTTAAAAAAGATAAAATTTCATTTTTTTCAAAATCTAAAATAGGCCTTACTATATTTTCCCTAACTTTCGGAATACTTTTTAGACCAGTTATTGATGTACCCCTCAAAAGCCTAAAAATAAAAGTTTCCACATTATCATCAAGATTATGTCCAGTCGCAATTTTATTGTACCCTATTTTTTTTCTAATATTTTCAATAGTCTTATATCGTAATTCCCTTGCTGCCAGTTCTATTGACTTTTTATTTTCCGTTGCATACTGTTTTACATCAACACTCTCAATATAATAATTAATATTCTTGTCATTTGAAAATTCATTTATAAATTTCAAATCATTTTCCACATCGTAACGTAAGTTATGATTAATATAAACTATTGAAATCTCTATTGAAATCATATTTTTTATCAAATCAAGGAAATGATAAAGGAAAACTGAATCAGGTCCTCCAGAAAACGCAACAAGAATCTTGTCCTTTTCAGAAATCAAATTTTTTTTTATAGTTTCCTCTGCTTTTTTGAATATTTTTTTTTCAATTTTTTCCACTTTTTCCATTAAATTTATTCCTAATATTTTATTTTCAGATTTATTTTAATTGCCCGCTTTCACGACGTTTTTTCAAATGCTCCTCATGTGTTTTTGAATAATAAGTTTTCCCTTTATACGTAAAGAAAAACAGATTATCTGTCTTTTCAGCATTTAAAACTGCTTTAAAAGTTTCTATTGGAGGATTTCCAATCGGTGTTGGCGGTAATCCTTTTACCTTGTATGAATTGTATGGCGTATCCTGCGATTTTAATTCATTTCTGGAAGCTTGCCTTCCCAATTCATATTTTAAAGTCGCATCTGATTCCAGCCTCATACCAATTTCAAGCCTTTTCAAAAATATTCCTGCAACTTTTGGCTTATCTACAGCATCAGGCACTTCCGCCTCCACAATCGAAGCCATTTTCAAATCATCATAAAATTTTTGTTTATCAGGATATTTTTCAGGTGGAAATTTTTTTAGAAATTCAGCCAGAATAGTTTGAATAACTTGTTTTGTAGTAACATTTTCTGAAAAAATATAAGTTTCAGGATAAAAATACCCTTCAAAATTATTATTTTCATGTAGATATGGGAAATCAATTTCACTAAGAACTTTATTTATTTCTTCTGAAGTTCCTAATTCTAGTGATTCCATCCTTGAAAATACCTGTTTCGAAGTAAAGCCTTCTGGTATTGTAAGTTTTACACCATTAGTTTCACTATTTTTAATTTTTTTTATAATCTCATATTTAGAAAGTTTTCCATTAAACTTATAAGTTCCAACTTTTAACTTTATATTTCCACCATTTAATTTTAGATATATTTTATCTATGATTCCATATTTTAATTTCAGATCTTTATATATCTGTGTAAAACTTGTTCCTTTTTTTACATTTATGTTAACATTGCTGTACTCTCTTTTTGCAAAAAAGAAATTATAAAAAAGTGTTAAACACATTAATAATATTAAAAACAATACTGTATAAACAATTCTTAGCGTATTTTTCATTTTTTCTCCTAAATATTTGGTATTCTATTACATTTAATAATTAAATTTTTATGTTTTTATTATTTAGATTTATTTCAAGCAAAATATCTCGTTGAAATAATTTTAAAGTACTATTTCTAAATAATATTCAGATTAAAAAAATCGTCAAATAATGTAAAAACTTTATAATTATTATACTTAATATTTCTTATTTGTTTCTGTGTCATTGCTATTGCTTTTTATGTTAGTTTCATTTTTTAAATCTTTATCGTCAATTTCTATTACTTCTACATTTTTAGTACCATTTTTCGTTTCAAATTTTAACATTTTTTCCTTTTTCATTCTTCTTTCCAGTTCTTTTTTTGCACCAATTGTATCAATTTGAAATACACTTGCAGGATTTTCGCTTAATTTTTTTTCTAGTTCATCTGTTTTATTCTTTAATTCAGCTTTTTTCTTTTCATTTTCAATTTCTCTAATATTTTTTATTTTTACATCATAAAGAACATTTTTCAGATTACTCTTCTTGCCAGCAATTTTTTCAAATTCTTCCAATTCTTCATCTTCAAGAGAAATTTTTTCATTATTTGGATAACGTGAAAATACTTTCGTTGTACCATTAGTATATTTTATAATCATATATCGATAATTTTTATCAAAAAATATAATCTCATTTTTGGTATTTTTAAAATATTTTTTTTCGATATTAAAATACACATTCCCTTTTTTTTCATCAATCCATCCTCTATGGGTCTCTTCAATCCAATTATCAGTTTTAGGATTAAAATAGCTTTTAATAATACTATATCCATTTTCCTGCTGTAAAAAGTCATATCGTACATTTTTTAAATCTTTATCGATATTGTCATCAGTTTTTATCAAATACCATACACCATAACTTTTTTCAATTTGAAATTTTATAATTGGATTAACTTTTTCATCAATTTTTCTAATAATTCGTTCAATCTTACTGACTTTTTCTAATTTTTTCTGTTTCTTTTCCTCTTCATCATCCTTTATCTGATCTAAATAAATTAAATCCTCATCATCTTTTTCTGTATTGCTGTTTTCATTTTCAAAGTCACTAATATTATTTTTATTAATAATAATATCAATTTTTACAGCTTCATCTTCAAGCTTATTTTTATTGACAGAATTTTTATTCCCATTAGAAAAACTTAACAATGAAAATATCCAGAAACAAGTTGCAATATAAAGTTTTATTTTTTCATATTGATTGTATTTTTTTTTATTCAAGACATTCACCTTTTTTCATTTCTAAAATTATAATTATCAAAATCCTAAAGTTTCAATTTAAATACTTTTCAGTTTATTTTTAGAATTATTTCAAGAATACTGTAACTTTTACTAATTATATCACACATTCCTTAATTTGCAAATTAAATATTTCTTTGTAATTAATCAGTTTTGCCAATCAAGCATTTTATCTATACATTTTTAACGGTGTTTTATTTACTGTTGAAAATTTATAATTTTTATAAAAAGTGTATTGACTTTTTTTGTGTTTTGTTGTATAATTTTGTTGTGATAAGGAAAATTAATTACCGTTGATATAAAATTGAAAGGAAATGATTATTATGAAAAAGAGTTTTAAGCTTTTAACAATTATTCTGGCAATGTCATCATTTAGCAGCTGTACAAGCTTAATGGCACTTGCAGGAAGTGAAAAGGCAGATCGAGAGCTACGTGGTCATACTATTGAAGAATCAAAACGTTATTGTGCTGTCTCAAGAGTTTCTACTGGAGAATGCTTAGAATGGAGAAAACATAACTAATATTTGTTTTAATTAAAAATGAAAAGAGAAAGAAGGTTTTAAAATGAAAAGTTTAAGAAAAATTATACTATCACTATTTGTTGTGATGTCAGTATTTACATTTGCAAAAGGAAATTCAGGTTCAAGTATAAGATTTGGAAGTCCTAGAGTTGGATATATAACTGTTCCTACAAACTGGTATGAATTTGGAGATCCCGATGCTTCACCTACAGCCAAACAAGTATCAATAGATAACACAAATATTATAACTTTAGATATTGTTGCAACTAACGGAAGAGGTACTGCAAAAAGAGCAGCTGAAGTAATCATTCAAAAATATATTAATCTAGGAACTCCTGAAGATAACATTTTTGAAGGCAGCGTTAACATAAATGGTTATGAAGGAGAACAAGTGGCAATAGAATATGATGATGGAAGTGTATTAATAATGTACTACATTGAAGCTAACGGAAATATCTATTACATTGCTCAGGAAGGTGAACGCGAATATCAGAAACAATTAGCAAAAGTAGTCAAAACTTGGAGTCCAAGAAGATAAATAGGAAAAAAAGACTGTTCAAAACTCAAAACAGTCTTTTTTATTACCATTTATTTTTTTACTAAAATCTTCCACCAATATCTTTTCTAAAATACATTCCTTCAAAATTTATAGTTTTCAAAAGTTCATACGCCTTTTTTTGTGCTTCTTCCAATGTATTTCCAAAAGCTACAGCATTTAATACTCTTCCACCATTTGTCAACAGTTTTCCATTTTCAACTTTTGCTCCACAAATAAATATTTTGTTGTCCTCACTTTCTTTAAAATCAAGAACTCCAGTGATTTCATCACCTTTCCTGTAACTTTCTGGATAACCTCCAGCAGCGGCTACTACACAGCACGAATGTAACGGCTTCCAGTTAACTTTTATTTCCGATAATTTTTTATCAAAAGATTTTTGTATTAATTCAAGCAAATCATTTTCCAGAAGTGGCAATACCGCCTGAGTTTCCGGATCTCCCATTCTCATATTGTATTCAAGCAGGTAAACGCCTTTTTTCGTAATCATAAGCCCAAAGAAAATCACACCCGCAAAATCCATTCCTTCAGACTGCATTCCCTTCAAAGTCGGCTCCATTATGTCTGACCTAAATTTTTCAAAAATTTCATCTGTAACAAAAGGATTTGGACTGATAACTCCCATTCCTCCTGTATTTAAGCCTGTTTCATCTTCCCCTATCTTTTTATGATCCTTTGCTGACAATAGCGGTACAATTACCTTACTGTCTGTAAACGATAAAATCGAAGCCTCTACTCCATCCAGAAATTCTTCAATTACAACTTGACTTCCAGCGTTTCCAAATTTCTCATCAACCATTATATCTTCTACAGCCTTAATAGCTTCATTTAGATTTTGAGCAATAATAACGCCTTTTCCCGCTGCAAGTCCACTAGCCTTTATAACCACAGGAAAACCTTTCCAGTTATTCAAAAATTCCTTCGCCTTTTCAGAATTATCAAAAATTTCATAAACTGCTGTCTTTATCCCATATTTTTTCATAAAATCCTTAGAATAAGCCTTACTTCCCTCAAGAATCGCAGCCTTTTTATCAGGCCCAAATATTTTCAGTCCATTTTTATGAAATTCATCCACAATCCCCTGAACAAGCAATTCTTCACTTCCCACAACTGTTAATTCGACATTATTGTCTTTTGCAAATGAAATATACTCATCGATTGAGTCTAAATTAACACTTTCAGCATTTGGTAACATTTTTACACAAGCATTTCCTGGAGCTATAAATATTTTTTCCACCTTTTCATTTTGAGAAAGCTTCCAAGCAATCGCATGCTCCCTTCCACCAGCACCTACAATCAATATTTTCATCATTTCCTCCTTCAGAACTTCTACATTTCCAACTACCTTGTTTCCTTATATTTCTTGAATATATTTTATCACATTTTCCTGTAATATTAAATGCAAAAAATTGAAAATTATTTATTTCTATCAATCATACATCATTATTTCCGAATAAATTTTATTTTCTTTCATAACTTTTTTAATCTAACTTCTGATGTCGTGGACAATCTACCAAAAAACAGTCATATAAAAATTTAGGATAAATTTTTACTTCTGGTTTATAATCTGTTTTCAATATTTTCTCATATTCTGCCTTCAAATTCTTTATTTGCCTTTTTATCTCCGAATTTTTAGTTTAAACTTATTATAACACTTTTTTAAAAAACAAAAAAGGTTACAATTTTACTTGTAACCTTATAACTTATTTGATTTTAATTATTTATTAAAACATCCTTTTTCATATACTTGTGTGTCTGCTTCTCTATGTGCTTCACTTCTATAACTTCTAACATTTTCAGCATCAATATATAAAGTATCGCTGTTATCATCAGCAACTTGAATACTAATTCCACATTTAAAAACTAAAACTCCATCTTTTTCTTGAAATTTTTTATATCTTTCATAAGGTAAATTTTTTATGACTAAAGTTGAACTACTCCAGTCACCATTTCCAATCCATCCGCTTCCATATATTATCGCATTACCATTTCTATAATCTAATGTTTCTATATAAAAATCATCTCCTGGTTCCAATTTTTCAGAATAGGCTAAACTTATAGCATTTATTAACAATAGTAATGCAAAAAATAAATTTTTTTTCATTTTCTATAATCTTCCTTTCATATTTCTTATTTTTTAAAAAATTTCTATTAAATTATCTTCTCCGACTATCTATAATCTTATCTACATTATTAATAACTTCATAGTCATCTTCTCCCAATTCCACATTTTTTCCAATTGGAATATACCACAGGAATTTTGAAAAATAATCTTTTAGTTTTTTATCAGAAAAATCATATCCTGCTACTGCATAAGGATAATTTCTCATTATTTTCAAATCTTCATTGGTAAGTTCTTTTAATTCATCTGCTGTTAAATATCCCGCACTGTAAGCGGCTTTTGTTAAATCATCTCTGTATTTATAGCCTTTTTCCGTTTTTTCAGGAAAATAGTAATTACCGTTTAGATATGCTATTTCAGATAGGCTAAATTCATCTTCAGGGCTAAAATTCTTTGTTTTAAAATGTAAATATCCTTTTTTCAATTTTGCATAAAGAACTTTATATTGTCCGTCTCTATCGTAATAATTTCTGTATCCGTAATCAATATTCCCTTCTCCAGCTAATTTCCAGTCTATATATTTCCCATTCTTCATCTTTATTTCAGGTATTGCAATCAAAGCGCTTCCAGGCTCAACAATTACTTCAAAGTCATCCACTTTTTGATTTTTCCATTTTGAAATAGTAGACCAGACATAATTAAAATCGTTATATCCGACACCGCTACTTCCATCGTAACGATAGCTATGCTCAATTACATTTTCTCCCTTTTTAAAGTTTGCTTTAAAATAATAAACATAGCTTCTTTTATAATAGTCGGCTTCCTCTTTTGCCTTTTCTTCGTCATATTCCTTAAAATATTTTTTCACCTCTTCAAGTTTCTTTACATCCTTTGGAACAAAATCGGTTAGCCTGTAAGAAACTGTATTTACACTTTTCCCATTTACAACAGTTCTAAAATTTTTAAAATGATTAACTTCATCCCATTCCTCATTTCCACCTTCAGGCGTAATAAATCCAATGTATTTCTCCCCAGCCTCAGGACTGTCAAACACAAATCTCACAGTTACCGCCATTTCATTTACTGGTCCATACTCCCCCTTGACTTTTTCCAGCTTAAAATGAAGTTTCTCACTTTTTATCGCAATATTAGACACATTCATCGGAACAATATGTCCACCTTCCGAACCAAATTCCCAGTCATTTGCTAATAAATTTGTACCAAAAATAAACATTAAGCAAAATAATAAAAGTACTCTAATTTTTTTCATAGCAACCACTCCTATTTTCTATTTTTTTGTTTTTCATTATAAATTATACCTTATATTAAATTTTAGTCAATATATTTAATTTTTATTTTTAGAAAAATTAAAAGGATTAACTTCTGCTTTATGCAAAAAATCAATCCTAGTTAAAATTATTTATCTAATTTTTGAAAATTTCTTCAAATATTATCTAAAGATTTTCTATTTACAGTTTTCAAAACTAATTAATATTTTATTTCCCAAATAATCCTACAAAAATATCTTTTGAATTTTCATATCCAATGATATAGACTCCATCTTTTAAAATTTTCACATAAGTTACTCTATTCCATATCTGTCCAAATTCATTTATTTTTTCGTTAATTCTATAGGTATTTTCATTTAATTTCTCTACTTCATTTGTTATACTAAAACTTTCTCCTTGTTTTTCTTTGTATTCTTTCAGTTTCTGTTCCGCATAATTTTTTAGCGAACTTTCTTCCTCAATTAATTTTTTATATTCTTCGACTTCTTTTTCAATACTCTTTTTTTTATTATCTTTATAATGTTCTTCATACTCTTCATCTTTTCCACTATTTATTATTTTTTCTAAATTTTTTTCATCTCTTTTAACTATGTATAAATTTTGTGGAAAATCTTTTCCAGTTTTTTTATCGTATAATCTTGATATTATATATCCATTATCAGTTTTTACTGGAACTTTATTTTTTCTAAATCCAAGTCTTTTAGGCAGTAAAATTTGAATCCCTTCAAACACTTCCACATTCTTTCTCTCTTCCAAAATAGTCTTTTGAATATATTCCTTTTCTTCAACTTTCTTCTTCTCATCTCTTATTTTCTTTTCCTCAGTTTTCTTTCTTTCTTTTTCTTCTCTTTTTTCTTTTTGTTCTGGAGTTTCAGGTTTTGATGGAAAAGGATTACAAAAATTTGGATACTCAGCACAGCCATATGCTAACATTGTTCCTCCGAAATAAGTTATCGCTCCTGCAGTTGCTAATGCAGCACAAGAATTTAATCCAAGCACTCCTAGTAACATCAAAAATAAAATTTTAACTTTTCTCATCTTCTCCTGCCTTTCATAAAAAAATATTTTTTCGTATTGTACCATATTTTAACATTTAGTCAAAATGAACTTTTAAAAATTTCTTTTTTTAATTATAATATTTATTCTGTTATTTTACAATATTCATATTTATGATTTTTATCCTGTGCTATAATTGAACTCTTTTTAGTTTCGTTGCTTTTTTCTGGTGAACTAGATGCATCAAAAATATTTTCCAAAGCATCTATAAATTCATCCATTGCTTCATCCTTGTCATTTCCTACCAGTTCAAAAGTTTTTAAATCAGCACCTTTTAGTACTTTGTCATTACAATAAACATTATTTCTATCTTTATAATAATTTTTACTAAGTATTTTTACACTATCCTTATCTACATTCAATTTTACAACCTTATTTTTCGTCAAATCAAAAGAATCTTCAATTAACAGCTTAAATACTCCATCCTTATTTTTAAAAAATATTGCATACGCAACATTAGCATTTTTACTCATATACAGTGTCTGAAATTCAATTGGGCTTATGTTTTTTAATTTATGTTCTTTATAAAAAACATTGCTTTTATCTTTTTCAAAGAAATTATCTACTATTTGAAAAGTTTTTGCTTCTGCTCCTTCAATTTTATTTTTTTCAAAATAAATATTATTTTTATCCTTTGAAAAACCATTACCCATTAATTGAAAAGTTTTTACATCTATATTCTTAAATTTTTCATCATTGTAGTAAATGTTATTTTTATCTTTTGAATATCCCTCTCCGATATTCTCAAAGCTCCCTTTATCAACATTTTCCAACTTTGAAATATTATAGGAATCATCACTATCATAAAAAATTACTTCTGTATCTCTATAAATACCATTCTTATCCTTTATATATCCATCACCAATATTTTCAAAACTTTCCCTGTCTATATTTCTCAATTTCATTTTTCCAGAATAAATCCAGTTTTTATCTCTCCCAAAACCTCCACCTAAATCTTCAAAAGTCCTTTTATCCACATTATTAACTTTTTCTGCATACATCCCTTGCATAACATAAATGTCATTTTTATATCTAAAATAATGCATTTTACCCTTAGAATTATCATAAAAATTAACTTTTTTCAAATCTACCGGCTCGCCGCTATTTTCATACAGTACAGTCTCCCCATATAAATAAATATAATTTTTGTCTTTTCCAGTATCTTCATCCAATATTTCAAAACTATTTATATCTGCCTCCAAAATATTATATTCCTTATAATAAATAGTATCCTTGTCTTTTGCAAAATTCTCATTCAAAATTTTAAAACTCTTTAAATCAGGACTTTTTGTTAGATATTTTTCACTTTTTTCATCATCTATCCGCTTTACAACCAAAGTTTTATGATAATCCTCATTATAATAAATTTTACCATTTTCAATAATGTATTCAGAAAATCCCGCATTTCCTATTAAAATTAACAAACCTAATATTCTTAAAACAGTGCTTCTCATAAAAATCCTCCTTTTTTTCAAATCCGTCATTCCTTTAATTATCTCACAGAATAACAGTTATCATATCCATGCTTGCTATCCTTCGCTGTTTCTACATCTAAATCATAAAATACTTTAAAACTCTTGACATCAGCTCCTTCCAAAATCTTTCCGTTGCAAAAAATATTATTTTTATCCTTTGAATACAAATCGTTTATCAACGAAAAAGTCTTTGAATCCGCCTTTTCTACAACACTTAATTCGGATACTTCGTTCAAAAAATACACCTTTTCCCTATCTTTCAGATAATAACTCACATCATAAACATTTCCCACAACTTCAAATCCGTTAGATAAAATCTTTTCCAGCTTAATTCCCCCATAGTACACGCTATTCTTATCTGTAGAAAAGAAAAAATCAATAATTTTAAAACTATTTCTATCCAGTCCTTTCAATTCATCCGTCTTCCCATTTGCAACATAATAAATTCCTGTTTCGTCTTTTACATATCTAAAATATTTTTTATTAACCACTTCAAATGTATTATGGTCAATATTCCTTAGTAAAATTAATTTCCCGTCAAATTCAGGAAAATTAATATTTCTTTCTAAAAAGTAAACATTTTTCCCATCTTTAATATAATATTCAACTCCGTCTTCCTTATTCGCAATTATTTCCATCTTACTGTTTTTCAAATTGTCGATTTTCCAATAAAAATAATAAAGGGTATTCCCTGACTTTACCAAATAATTATTTATTCTCTCAATCGACTTGCCTTCTAATTTTCCAAGTTTCTTACCTTCAAAATAGACATTATTCTCATCTTTTCCGTACCAAGTCCCTTCAATCCATTCAAATGTACCAACTTTAGCCCCTTTTACAACTTCTCCATTATAATACACTTTCCCTTTATTTACTACATATTGATTTTTAGGCTTTTCAGCAATACTTTCACTTTCATTTTGCTTTTTATTCTCCACTTTTGCATCTTTATCTTCACTCTTCCCACAAGCCACCGTAATTACCATCATTGACAACATCATCATTTTTAAAATAAATTTTTTCATAAATGAAGCTCCTTTTAAAAATTTTTCTCTTAAATTGAATATCTGATACTATTTCCCATTTAATCAGCAGAAATCAAAAAATTCATGAAATTAAAGTTATTTTTTTACAAGATTATAATATTATCTTTTAATTAAATTTTATCATTAAGTATCGACCTTAAAGACTTTTTTAGGTTTATTTACAAATATTATGTTTAATAATACTTTTTTCTATTTTTTAAATGGATTTAAAAACATACTTTGATTTAATAAATTATATCACACTTTTCATTTAAAAAACAAAAATCACAACTAAATTAATAGCCGTGATTCCAATAAATTTTATTCTATATTCAATCCTTGTTTCAAGGTGTTTTGCAATAACTGAGAAAGATTTAATTTTTTTATGTAAATTTATAATAAGTTCTACTGTATCAGTTGTTAAGCAAAATTTTCAAAAAAATAAGAGCCTAAAAACTCTTATCACACATTAATATTTTATAGAAGATGATGGTGGGACTGGTGGGGATCGAACCCACAACCTACCGATTAAGAGTCGGTTGCTCTGACCAGTTGAGCTACAGTCCCATTATATAATTAATTTAACAATCCTCAAGTATAATAACATAATTTTTTCAAATTGTCAATTTAATATTTAATTTCTTTTTTATATTTATGTATAGATGTCAAACATTTGTTACAAAAATATATTAAAAAAAATATTTCTTT
>CAUQGN010000021.1:0-35386 GCA_963517565.1 uncultured Leptotrichia sp.
AGCACTCGGCTCATAACCGAGCGGTCGCTGGTTCAAGTCCAGCTGGATCCACCATTGAAAAACTTGTGCGGCCTTCGTCTAGTGGTTAGGACCTCGGGTTTTCATCCCGGTAACAGGGGTTCGATCCCCCTAGGCCGTACCATTATTTTTTTAAAACCATAATTTGAAATTGTGGTATTTTTTTTAGAAAATTTATAGTGTTTAATTATTTTAGTTAAAGTTATGGGTGGATGTCCGAACGGCTAAGGGACCGGTCTTGAAAACCGGCGAAATCGCAAGATGTCTGGGTTCGAATCCCAGTTCACCCGCCATTATGCCCAGATAGCTCAGTCGGTAGAGCAAGGGACTGAAAATCCCTGTGTCCGTGGTTCGATTCCGCGTCTGGGCACCATTTTTAAAATAAAATATACTTTATTATATGAAATACAATTTGTTAGAAATGATAAATTGTATTTTTTTTGTAGTTAGGTATTTTTCAGTCAAATTACTTTGGATTTAACTAGGAGGTTATAATTGCTCTTTTTAATTGTAAATAAATTGATATTAAAGAAATTTAAATATTTAGAAAGCTATAACTGTTAAAAATAAAAGGACATTTTAGAATAAAAAAGAATACAAATAGAAAATGACAAAATTGAAAAAATATAGTATAATGTATGATATGTGTTTGAAAATTAAATGTGGAAATTATGATTAAGAATAGTTGCGATTCTACCAATATTAGGTTTAGCAGATTTTATTAGTACTGGATTGAGAAAATTTTTGAAAAATTAGGGATAGAAAAGAATAGCAGAATTTTTATATTTGATAGGGTTTTGAAAAAGATTTGAGAATAGTTTTATTATATGATAAAATTGATTTAAAATTGAAAATTTACATAGATAGAATTTTTAGAAAGGATACGAAATGAATAAAAGAAAAATCGAAGGTGCAATTTGGTTTGCTGTGGGGCTTATATTAGTATTGCTGTTGGGAAATAAATCAAGTATGCTTAGTGATAATGTTGGGGAAAATATTTTTTCTCTTATATTGAGCGGTATTACATTATTTTTTGGAAAAATGACGTGGTTTATAGCAATAATGGCGATTTTGTATGGAATAATTTTATTTTTTTATGAAAAAATCGGAATTGATATAACGCAGGGAAAAGTTGCAGCGATTGCTGGATTATTTCTGAGTTGGGGAATGGTTTTGGTAAGGAATTCGGTTGTTAGGGGAAAACCTTTGGCAGATAATTTTACTGAGGCTGGAAGGCAGCTTCTGGAAATAGGATTTAGCCGTGAGAGTGGAGGAATTCTGGGAGCGCTGCTTTCGATGCCTTTTTATAAAATATTGCATTTTCAGGGGATGTTTATAATTTTGGTAATTTTAGTCATAGTTTTTGCAGTATGGTTAATTAAAGATCTGCTAGAACTTGGATATGAAGTTTTAAAGGAAATAATAAAATATTATAAAAGTGATGACTATAAAGAGAAAAAAAGAAAACTGGCTGCTAAAAAATATGCAGAAAATTTGAAAAAAACAGATTATAAACGTTATCAAAGAGAAATGTTGAAGGCAAAAATTATCCAGTCCAGAAATGAAAAATTAAGTTTTGAAATTGCGAAAAAACCAAAAGACAACTTTTTACAGAAAACAGAAGTTTACTCGAAAGAGGAATTAGCTGAAAAAGAAAAAGAGTGGATTGAAATTTTTGAAGAGAAAGAAAAAAGTAAACAAAAAAATGTAGAAACTTTGAAAAAGAATGAAAGTGAAGTAAAAGATAAAATAAAAGAAAATGAATTAGAAACAGTTGCAGAACCATCAGAAGAGGTAAAAAAAATAGAATCTTTAGAAAAATCTGAGGAAAAGTCTGGAACTGAAGAAAAAAATTTAGATTCTGAAAAGGAAAATTCAGATATCATATCTAATTCAAGAAATGAAGAATCAATTGAAAAGGAAAGCAAAAAAGAAAGTGATAATCGAGCTGAGAAGGAAATTGACAAAAGAGAGCCTAAATTAGAAATTGTAACACCTTTAAGAAGAGAGGAAATATCCAAAGGATACAATTCTGCAAATATAGATCCAAATTTTCAGCAATTTCCAAAACTTGAAGCATTTGAAAATAAGGAAGTAAAGGAAAAGGAACTGGAAGAAGAATTAAAAAAAGTTAATGCCATGTTTGATAATAACCATGGTTATGATGATGTTGTAAAAAAATCTATTTCAGAAATCTTTAAATCAAAGCCAATGGATCTTAAAAGAAAACAGGAAATCGAAAAAAGCATAAGAGAGAATGTAAGGCATCTAGAAAATGTGCTAAAAGAGTTTGGAGTTGAGGCAAAGGTTGTAAACTATGAGTATGGACCAACTATTACAAGATATGAAATTGTTATTCCAAAAGGAGTGAAAGTAAGCAAGGTTACTGGGCTTTCAGATGATATTGCAATGAATTTAGCAGCTGAAAGCATTCGTATAGAAGCGCCAATACCAGGAAAAAATACCATTGGAATTGAAACTCCGAATAAAATTAAGGAGCCAGTACATTTTTCCAATATTATAAAGAATAAAGAGCTTGATAATGGAGAGTTAAAAGTAATTTTGGGAAAAGATATTGTTGGGCGTGATAAATTTGTAGATATTGCGAAAATGCCGCATTTACTTATAGCAGGGCAAACAGGCTCAGGAAAATCAGTTGCAGTAAATACTCTGATTTCAACATTGATTTCTAAAAAGTCTGAAAATGAAGTGAAATTTATAATGGTGGATCCGAAAATGGTCGAACTTATGCCATATAATGACATTCCGCATTTGCTTGTGCCAGTAATTATAGACCCGCAGCAAGCTGCAATAGCTTTGAAATGGGCAGTTAATGAAATGGAAAACAGATATAAGCAGCTTATGGAAAATGGTGTAAGAAATATAAAGACATACAATACATTAAGCTTTGTAGAAAAAATGCCATATATTGTTATAATAATTGATGAACTGGCAGATCTTATGATGATTGCTTCTGGAAGTGTCGAGGAGTCAATTGCTAGAATTGCACAGAAAGCAAGAGCAGTCGGAATCCATCTGGTTGTAGCAACACAGCGTCCATCAACAGATGTTATAACTGGAATGATAAAGGCAAACTTGCCAAGCAGAATATCTTTTGCATTAAGATCACAGATTGATTCAAGAACAATACTTGATACAGCTGGAGCAGAAAAGTTATTAGGTCAGGGAGATATGTTGCTACTTGCAAATGGTTCTTCAAAGCTGGAAAGAATTCAGGGAGCATATATTTCAGATGAAGAAGTTAAAAATTTAACAGACACGCTAAAATCTTCTAAAAAAGTAAAATACAGAAATGAAATCTTAGAAGAAATTCAAGAAGAAATAATAGATATTGATCCATTTTTTGAAAATGCCGTAAATATTATAAAACAGGAAAATAAAGTTTCAATTTCATTATTACAGCGTAAATTAAAAGTAGGATTTAACAGGGCTTCAAGAATTTATGAACAGTTAAAAGAGCATGGAGTTATAAATTATGATGATCAAATAATAATTGATAATATTGATGAAATAAATTAAAAAAAATAAATTTTGCAATATTAAGTAATATTTATTATAAATCATTCTTAAAGTTGCTTGAGTATATTTAAAAAAAATGGTAAAATACCATATAAGAACAAAAATATAATAATTGTTTATAATATATACTCAAATTTGAGTAAAATAGATGTGACTCTCAGTTTTTAAAGCAGTTGTACTATAAATATAGGAATTAAATTATTATATAATAAAAAACAAAAAATAAAGGAGATAGAATAAATGAAATTTTTTGACTTATTTAAGACAAATATAACACCAAGAGCTACACGTGATATAGCTATTGATCTGGGAACAGCAAATACAGTTGTGTATGTAAAAGGAGAAGGAATTCAAGTAGACGAGCCTACTTATGTGGCGATTAATAAAAAAACAGAAGAACTGGAACATATCGGTGAAAAAGCAAAAGAAATTATTGGAAGAACGGCTAAACATACTGAAATTATCCGTCCATTAAAAAATGGGGTAATTTCAAACTATGAAATTACTGAGAGAATGCTTGAAGAATTTTTACACAGAATAAAAAAAGATAAATTTCAAAGTTCAAGAGTTATAATCTGTGTTCCAAGTGGAGTTACACAAGTTGAAAGAAGAGCTGTAATTGAAGTTGTAAAAGATGCGGGAGCAAAAGAGGTTTACTTGATTGAAGAACCAATAGCGGCTGCAATTGGTGTAGGAATTGACTTGTTTGAGCCAAAAGGGCACTTAATTGTTGATATAGGTGGAGGAACTACAGAAATTGCATTTATTGTATCGGGTGGAGCTGCACTGTCAAGATCAGTTAAAATCGCTGGAGATCATTTAAATGAAGATATTATGGAATTTGTAAAAGATGAATATAATTTATTAATTGGTGAAAGAACTGCGGAAGAGTTAAAAATGAATACAATAAGTCAAGATGATCCTAATTTTGAATATGAAATTAGAGGACGTGAATTGGGAGTTGGATTGCCAAAAAGCATGAAAATAAAAGCATCTCAAATTGATGGGGCAATTAGAAGAAATATTGACACTATTATTGATGAAGTAAGACTTACAATAGAGGAAATAGAACCTGAAGTAGCAGCAGATATTTATGAAACAGGGATTTTCTTATCTGGCGGTGGAGCTGGCATAAGAATCTTGAAAGAGAGAATAGAGGAAGAATTATCATTAAAAGTAACGGTGGGAGAAGATGCAATTCACGCCGTAGTAACAGGAATTGCAGAAGTATTAACAGATTTTAAAAAATATAAAAATATTATTATTTCACCGATGCAAGAATATTAATTTAATAATATAAAATTAGGGGAATTTTCTGGAGAAGCAAAAAGGAGAATTCCCCTATTAATCCAATATTGAATTATTAACTTAAAAACAAATAAAAAGATAAAATGGTAGAATATGGAAAATTTTGAAAGTAAAAAAATTGAAATAAAAGAAAATACAGAAAATAAAGATATAGAAGAAACTATAAAAAATAAAATCAATGATATTGAAGAAAAAATTGAGGCAATTATTTTTTTGTCAAAAGAAATGATTACAATAAAAGAGCTAGCACAGTTTTATGGAATGGAATATTTTGAAATAGAGGAAATATTGTGTAATTTAAAGGAAAAGCGGAAAAATACAGGAATAAATATAAAAATTGAAAATGGAATCGTATGCCTTGTATCAAATCCACTTTTTGGCTCTGATGTAAAACGATTTTTTAATCCAGAAATGAAATTAAAGAAATTATCCCGTTCAGCAATGGAAACATTAGCAATTATCGCATATAAAGGACCTATAACTAAAGCAGAAATAGAGCAGATCAGAAGTGTTGGTGTAGACAAGACTATGTCAAACCTATTAGAAAGAAAACTAATTTATATTTCTGGGCGGAAAAAAACAGCTGGAACACCGAATTTGTATGAAGTAACAGATGATTTTTATAATTATCTGAATATTCGTGGGAAACAAGAATTACCAGGAAGTGAGCAGTTTCAAAAAATTGAGCTGCTTTACAAAGAAGATGAGAAGGCAGAAAATGAAGACTCAAGAGAGGGAGAAAAATTAAATTCAGAAGAAAATTCGGGACTAAAAACAAAAGAAGAAATTGAAAAAATAAAAGAGTAGAAAATAAAGAGGTAAATAAAATGAGATTAAATAAATTTATAGCTGAAACGGGATTTTGTTCACGTAGGAAGGCTGATGAACTGATAAATGAAGGAAGGGTTACAGTAAATAAGCATGAGGCGATTATTGGAATGGATGTGAAGCCTGAAGATGTGGTTAGAATTGATGGAGAAAGAGTAAAACTTAATACAAGATATGAATATTATATTTTAAACAAGCCAAAAAGAGTGCTTTGCTCAAATGAAGACAAGTTTGGGCGTAGACTTGCAGTAGACTTTATAAAATCACGTGCCAGACTTTTTACTTATGGAAGATTAGACTTTATGACAGAAGGATTAATTATAATCAGTAATGATGGCGAAGTTTATAATCACGTAATGCATCCACGAAAAAAATTGTATAAAAGCTACATTGCAAAAGTTAGTCGTGAAATTGAAGACAAGGATATTGAGGCACTGCAGCATGGAGTTGTAATTGATGGGAAAAGGACTGCACCAGCAAAAGTTAAGAAAATTGATAAAAAGGAATTTAGAATTGCAATTTTTGAAGGAAGAAACAGGCAGATAAGAAAAATGCTGGAAACATTGGGATATAATGTTAATTCATTAAAACGTATTAAAGTAGGAGAACTTACGCTCGGGCACTTGCAAGTGGGAGAATATCGTGCTTTGAATGAAGATGAAATTAAATATCTGAAAAGTTTATAAATTTTCTGGCAGGAGGAAAAAATTGGGAAATAATAAAAAATCAATCTTTTTAATAGATTTTGATATAACAATCAGTAAAAAAGATTCGACAGATGTTTTGCTTGAAACCCATCAGCCTGAATTTAAACAGGAACTGCGAAAAAGATACAGAGCTGGAGAATATTCTATAAGGGAGTTTATAAAATATGGACTGGGTTCCCTAAACATAACAAGAGAGCAGTATATTAAAACTTTACAGGAAAATGTACTAATTGATGAAACTTTTATAGATTTTGTAAAAAGCGGAGCAAAATTTAAAATTGTTAGTGCAGGTGCAAGGCTAAACGTACAGGGAACACTTTCAAAATATGGTATAAACTTGCCAGATAGCGAAGTAATATCAAATGATTTAAAATTTAGTGGAACTGATAAAAACCAAATTACTGTCGAAAATCCATTTTTGGACAAGGAAGGCTATTACGGCGTTGACAAGAAGGAAGCTGTAGAAAATTATAAAAAACAGGGCTACACAACTTATTTCGTAGGTGATGGTCCGTCTGATTACAAAGCATTGGAAGTGGCTGATTTTGCTTTTGTGAGAAAAGGGACTAGAGCGGTTAAGTTTTGTGAAGAAAATGGAATTGAATTTTTTGAGTTTGGGGATTTTGACGAGATTTTGGAATATAAAAAAATAAAGCAGTTATAAATTTAATATCTGAAAGAACAATTGATGCGAAAAAGATGCAGAATGATTTGAATTTTGATAGGAGAAAATATGTTGCCATACGATGAAACAGACCCGCAAGATATTGAAAATTATGCAAAAAAGTTAATTGGAAAAACATTTTATGATGTACTGAAGGAATATTTCAAGGAAAATGAGTTAGAATTGGAAAAGACCTTGAGCAAAAATAAAGGTAAATTAGGAAATTTAATAGAAGAGTATTATTTTTATTATAAACCTAACAGCAATCCCAATCCAGATTTTCTAAAGGCTAATACAGAATTGAAAGTGACCCCATATATAAAAAATAAAAATGGAGAATTGAAGGCAAAAGAAAGACTTGTAATAGGTATGATTCCTAATGATAAGCCGATAGAAACTGATTTTGAAAAATCTCATGTCTTAGAAAAATTACAATTAATTTTATTGATATTGTATTTTTATGATAAGAATAAAAATAAATTGGATTACAGTATTGATTTTGTTAAATTATTTTCAATTTTGGGAGAAAGCTGTAAAAAAGATTTAGAAATAATAAAAAAAGACTATCGAATAATAGTTGATAAAATAATTTCTGGAAATGCACATAAATTGTCTGAAGGAGATACTAATTATTTGGGTGCCTGTACTAAGGGAAGCACAGCAGAAAAAAGCTTGCAGAAACAATATTACGGAGAAGAGCTTGCAAAAAGAAGAGCTTTTTCTCTGAAACAGTCATATATGTCTTATGTTTTAAACACTTATATTGTTGGAAATGTATCAACTTATGACTCTATTGTTAAAGAAGACGAAGCTGCATATTTTGAAGATGTAGTTTTGAAAAAGATATATGAAAATACAGGCTTAACAATAGAAGAATTATGTAAAAAATATAATATAGAAAATAAACCGAAACATGTAAATAGTATCTTGATTTATAGAATGTTAGGAGTAAAAAGTGAAAATGCTGAGGAATTTGAAAAGGCAAATATAGAAATTAAAACAATAAGAGTTGAAAAAAAACAACCGCACGAAAGAAAGCATGTCATTTCCAGCAATAAAAATAAAAAAATTTGTAAATGAGAATTTTGAAAATTCAGAAATTTATAATTTTTTTTCAGAAAAGAAATTTTTATTTGTTGTATTTAAAAAAAATGAGGCAAATGAATATCAACTTACAGGAGCTAAGTTTTGGAATATGCCAATAGATGAACTGGAAACTGTTGGAATGATGGAGTGGAATTTATACAAGAATAAATTTAAAAAAGGTGTAAATTTTAAAATAGAAAAACAAAAAGATGGGAAAATAATAGTAAGGAACGACTTACCCAAAAAAAGTGAAACTAAAATTTTTCATTTGAGACCACATGCAAGAAAGTCAAAATATGTTATTAATGGCAGAGAATATGGAAATGGAAATTGCAAAGATGCTGATGAATTACCAAATGGAGATAAAATGACAAAACAGAGTATTTGGCTAAATAATAGATAAATTATTAAAATTATTGAAAATATAATAAAAAAAGTGGAGGAAATATAATGGAGTTAACAGTTGCAGAGTTATTTGCAGGTGTTGGAGGTTTCAGAGTTGGTTTGAATAAAATAAAGGATTTTGACAAAAAAACAGGATTAGCAAAAGAAAATAAAATATGGGATTTTGTCTGGGGAAATCAGTTTGAACCTTCAACAAAAGTACAACATGCGTATAATTGCTATGTGAAAAGATTTGGAATAGAAAATAATTCGAATGAAGATATAAATAAAGTAAATAAAAAATCGATACCTGAACATAATTTATTGGTTGGAGGTTTTCCTTGTCAAGATTATTCTGTAGCGAGAAGTCTTAGCGGGGAAAAGGGTATTGAGGGTAAAAAAGGAGTTTTATTCTGGGATATAAAAGATGTTTTAATTGAAAAAAAATCTCCTTTTGTACTTCTAGAAAATGTGGATAGACTTTTAAAATCTCCGGCAAGCAGAAGAGGAAGAGACTTTGCAATAATGCTAAAGACATTTGATGAATTAGGATATTATGTGCAATGGAGAGTTATAAATGCAAGAGATTATTCAATGCCGCAAAAAAGGAAAAGAGTGTTTATATTTGCTTTTAAGAAAAATTTGAAGTATGCTAAGGAATTTAGAAAAAATAAGGAAAATATTTTTAATAAAGTATTTCCAGTAAAAATAGATTCTGAAAAAGAAATAAATCTGAATAAATATAAAAATATTTTAAAAATAAGTAACGAATATTCAGAAGGAAAATTTTTTGAAAGTGGAATAATGATAGAAGGAACTGTTTTTCATTATAATGTAGATTCAATTAAAGAAGATATTTTTTCTTTAAAGGAAGTTATAGAAAAGGCAAAAAGTTACAATGACTTTGATTTGAAGGAATATTTAGTAACAGATGAAAAACTGGAAAAATGGAAATATTTAAAGGGTGGAAAAAGAATAGAAAGGAAAACAAAGGAAGGACATTCGTATATTTATAGTGAAGGAAATATGGCTTTTCCAGAAAATATGGAAGAACCGGCTAGGACACTGCTTACAAGTGAAGGAACAACAAATAGATCTTCGCATATTATTTATGATAATAAGCAAAAAAAATACCGTACTTTAACTGAAATAGAATGTGAAATAATACAAATGTTTCCGCCAAACTGGACAGATACAATGCCAAAAAGAAATAGATATTTTATGATGGGAAATGCTTTAGTGACAGGTATAATTTCACGATTGGAACCAACTTTGAAAAAAATAATTGAGAATGAATAAAAAGTGTAAGGAGGAAAAAATTAAATGTTAAACAAAGAAGATGTTTTGAAAATAGCGGCACTTTCTAAATTGGAATTTTCGGAAAGTGAAATTGATAAATTTAGGGTCGATTTGAATAAAATATTTGAGCATATGGAAGAGTTGAATGGGGTTGATACGACTGATGTAGAGCCACTTTTTAATGTGCTGGACTTAAAAGATAAATTGAGAGAAGATAAAGTTAGGGATGCTGGAATTAAGAAGGAAATTTTAGAAAATTCGCCTAATAAGGATGAGGAATTTATAATTGTACCAAAAGTTGTTGGAGAAAATGCGGATAATTAGAAAAATTGGAAAGGTGAAAAAAATGAATTTATACAAAAAAACGGCTAGCGAACTGGCTGAAATGATAAAGAATAAAGAGATTACTTCAGAAGAAGTTACAAGAAATTTTTTAGATAGAATAAAATCTGTTGAAGATAAGGTTGGGGCTTTTTCTAATATTTTTGAGGAGAAGGCATTGGAACAGGCTCGAAAAATTGATGAAGAAAATAACGAAGAAGGAAGAAAAAATTATGAAAATACAGGACTTTTTGGAGTACCTGTGGCGTTGAAGGATAATATTGTTTCAAAGGGAGATTTGACAACCGCGGCTTCACAAATTTTGAAAAATTATGTGGGAGTTTATGATGCGACTGTTGTGAAAAAGTTAAAGGAAGCTGGAGTAGTACTGGTTGGAAAGGCTAATATGGATGAGTTTGCGATGGGATCTTCAAATGAAAATTCGTCAATAAAGTCAGCATCTAACCCTTGGGATTTGGAAAGAGTGCCAGGAGGAAGCAGTGGGGGATCGGCAGCTGCGGTTGCGGCTAGTGAAATACCTGTTGCTTTGGGAACGGATACTGGCGGAAGTATTAGACAGCCTGCGAGCTTGACTGGAACTGTGGGGATAAAGCCAACTTACGGAAGAGTTTCGAGATACGGGCTTATGGCATTTGGTTCTTCGCTGGATCAGATTGGGGCTTTGGCAAAAAGTTCAGAAGATTTGGCAAGAGTTATGCAGATAATTTCTGGATATGATGAAAATGATCCGACAACTGCAGATGTGGAAGTGCCTGACTACTTATCTTTGCTTGAAAAAGATATTAAAGGATTAAAAATTGGTCTTCCAAAAGAATATTTTTCAGATGAACTGGATAAGTCGATAAAGGAAGTTGTGGATAAAACTGTGGAAACATTGAAAAAACTTGGAGCGGAAGTGAAGGAAGTATCGTTGCCTTACACAAAATACGCAATTTCCACTTATTATATAATTTCATCGGCTGAGGCAGCTTCAAACTTGTCAAGATATGATGGAGTGAGATATGGAGTTAGAAAAAGTGATGAAAATATTGAGGAAATGTATGTGAAATCACGAACAGAAGGTTTTGGAGATGAAGTGAAGCGTAGAATTATGATTGGAAATTATGTGTTAAGTTCAGGATTTTATGATGCCTATTATAAAAAGGCTTCGCAAGTTAGAAGATTAATAAGAGATGATTTTTCGGGAGTTCTTTCAGAAGTTGACTTGATTTTGACACCAGTTTCTCCAACAACAGCGTTTAAAAAAGGTGAAAAAGTTACTGATCCAGTTCAAATGTATTTGGGAGATATTTTTACTGTATCAATAAATATGGCTGGATTGCCTGCAATTTCAGTTCCAGCAGGATTTGTAAACGGTCTTCCTGTAGGAATACAGCTGATTGGAAATTATTTTAGGGAAGATTTGCTGTTTAATGTGGCGAATAAATTCGAGAAGGAACGTGGAGAGATAGAATATCCAGAACTTTAAAAAATTGGAGGAAAAATGAAGAAGATAAAAGTAATACTATTTTTGATGTTGAGTGTCTGTATTTTATCAAGCTGTGGAAATGATGAAAATACAAATGAAGAAAATAAAAAAAGTGAAAAATCAGATTACAATGGGATAAAAGAAATAGATTTTTCAAATAAGGATAATGAAAAATTAAAGAAATTTTTAGCTTTTTATACGAGTAATAAAGATAAATACAAGTATTATTCTTCTGCTTTGGAAGAGTATACACTAATGTTTGGATATGATTATTTGTATGAAGTATATTTGATTGCATTTATAAATGGAGAAAATGAATTTCAGGCTGATGAAGAAAAAGTTAGTTCATTTAAAAGTTCTCTTGTAACATTTGATGAAAGATTTGGCAATGTTTATGAACAGTTTAAAAGTCTTATTCCGCTAATTAAAGAGGAACTTAATAAAGGAATTGACAAAAATGGAAATGGAATTGATGAAAAATATAAAGAATTTATAGAATTGGCAGAAGAAAAGACAACAATTATTGATGAAATAAAACAGTATTATAATTCAAATAAATATAAAACTGACAATTTTTCAAAAGGAAGAGAACTAAATGATAAATATTTAGCTAATTACAAAAAAACAAGAGAAAAATACAGGGAACTTTATAATTTGTTTTTTGAGATAGATGAAGAGCTTTCAAATAACGATATTAAATCTTTCAAAGATAAGGGATTACCAGCTAAAATAGAAATGGCAAAGGCAAGACTGCTTTTGAAAATGTTTACAAAAGAGCTTTATGCTTCAAGTTTTCAGTTTGAATTTATTAAAGCAGGTACAACTATTAATATAAATAATAGAAATTATATTGATAATTTAAAAAATATTCATCAGGTATTGGATAAAACTGTTCAAGATATGGAAAAACTTGATGAAAAAACAATTGAAAAGGAAGATTTAAATTCAGAAAAATATAAAGAAATAGTAGAAGAAATGAAAAATATGTCTACTTATTTAAATGAAATAATTACTAGATTTGAAAAAACTGATTATAAAGAAATTATGCACCTAATTACAGATTTTACAGTAAGAAATTATCTTGTTGAGAGAGCAATAGGAACGCTGTAATTAGAAATTATAAAAGGTGATCTGAATATGAAGCTTAGAAAAAATATATTGCTTTATCATTATTATTAGTATTAATGTTGGGATGCGGTAAGCAGAAAAAAGTAATTAATTCAAAAGATTACAGTGAAATTTCAGAAGTTGATATGGTTAATAAAAATATAAAAACAGAAGAGTTACAAAATATAATGTATCCGTTAATTGAAAATCCCAACTTATTAAATAAATATGGGAATATAATTTCTTCTTATCGGCTAGAAAATTTTCCAGATATTTTTTACAATAACTATTCACAGAATTTTTTGGATGAAAATAACAACTTTGTTATGCCAAATGAAGAAAAAATTAATTCATTTCTTTTAGATTACGATGAAAATCAATACAAACTGCATCTTGAAAAAAATATGAATGATATGAAAAATGAATTATCAAAAAAACCGAAGTATAAAAACAAGGAACTGGATAAAAAAACCGAAGAATTTATTAATTCCATTGAAGAAAAACTTGCCAGTATGGATGAAATAAGAAATTATTATAAAAATAAGGAATATAAAAAAGATAATTTTGAAAAAGGGAAAATTTTATCTGAAAAATACGTAAAGAGTTATAAAAATTCCATTGAAAAATATGATGAATTTTTTCATGAATTTAGAAAGACAACGTATGTTGTTATGAAAAATTCAATTAGTGTTTTAAATGATCAAACTGGTAAGAGTATATTGTACAATAAGTTAAAAGTAAATTTGCTTTGTGAAATGTTTAGAGACAAGTTCTACGGTTCAAAATTATTTATTGATACTTCTAAACCTTTTGTTATAAAAGATAATGATAAGGAAAAATATGTAAATGAATTAAAAAGTATTCAAAAAACATTGGATCATACTATTTCTGATATGAGAAAATTAGATGCTTCAAAATTGTCGCAAGAAAATACAAGTAATGAAGAATTTAAAAACATGCTACAAAAGTTAGAAGATATTTCTAAAAATACAAAAGTTATAATAACAAAAATTGAAACTGGAAAAAATAATGAAGTAAATGAAATGATAAATGAATATTCAGAAAAAGTTGAGAAGTTGAAAAGAGAATAAAATTTCTCACAAATATTAAAAATTTTAAATGAAAGCAGGAATAGGAAAAATACAAAATTTGAAGAAGGGAATAAATAAAAAATGAGTATGGAATATGAAACAGTCATTGGACTGGAAGTGCATTGTCAATTAAAAACAAATACGAAAGTATGGTGTTCTTGTGATGCGGATTATGATAATAAAGAGCCTAATACTGCAGTATGTCCTATTTGTACAGGGCAGCCTGGAGCTTTGCCGAAGTTGAATGAAAAGGTACTGGATTATGCGATAAAGGCGGCACTTGCACTTGGGTGTGAGATAAACAGGGAGAGTTATTTTGATAGAAAAAATTATTTTTATCCTGATTCGCCAAAAAATTATCAAATAACACAGTTTTTCAAGCCTTATGCTGAAAATGGAGTTTTGAAAATCACGACAAATAGTGGGAAGGAAGCAAGTGTCGGGATTGAAAGAATACAGATTGAGGAAGATACGGCAAAAAGTATTCATACGGCTTCTGAAACCTTGCTAAATTATAATAGGGCCTCTGTACCGTTAATCGAGATTATTTCAAAGCCTGAGATAAAAAATGCTGAGGAAGCGTATGCTTATTTGAATACATTGAAGGATAGGCTGAAATATACGAAAGTCAGCGATGTAAGTATGGAACTTGGATCACTTAGATGTGATGCTAATGTGTCTATTAGAAAAAAGGGTGAAACAAAGCTTGGGACTAGAACGGAAACTAAGAACTTAAACTCGTTTAAGGCGGTTGTGAAGGCGATTGAGTATGAAACAAACAGACAAATTGAAGTGCTTGAAAATGGTGGGCGTGTAGTTCAGGAAACAAGACTTTGGGATGAGGAAAATGCGGTTACAAAGCCAATGAGAAGCAAAGAGGAAGCGATGGACTATAGATATTTTCCAGAGCCTGACTTGCCAGCGATTATCATTACTGAATCAAGACTTTCAAATGTGAAGGATGAAATGCCTGAATTTGCAGATGAGAAGGCAAAAAGATTTATTAATGAGTATAAATTGAATGAAATGGAAGCGGCTACTCTTTCATCAGAGCAGGAACTGGCTGAATATTATGAGGAAGTTGTAAAAGTTTCGGATGACGCAAGACTTGCGGCAAACTGGGTATTGACAGAAATTTTACGTGTGCTAAAAGAAAAAAATATTTCTATTGAGGAATTTTCTGTTGAGTCTGAAAATATTGGAAAATTAATTAAATTGATAAAAGTTGATACAATTAGTTCAAAAATTGCAAAAGATGTGTTTGAAATCTTGCTTTCAGAAAATAAAGATCCTGAAATTATCGTAAAGGAAAAAGGGCTTGTGCAAATTACAGACAATAGTGAAATTGAGAAGATTGTAGAGCAGGTACTGGCTGAAAATCCTCAGTCTGTGGAAGATTACAAGGCTGGAAAAAGTAACGCATTAAAATATCTTGTGGGACAGTCAATGAGACTTTCTAAAGGCAAGGCTAATCCGCAAATGATTAATGAAATGATTTTAGCAAGACTTGAAGGTTAATATTGGTTAAAGTAGGAGAAAAATGAAAAAGGGTAATAAAAAAAGCAGTATTATTGACAGAGCAAAGTCAAATGTAGAAAAAAACAGAAAAGAGCAGAAAGTTGAAAAATTTTTAAAAGTATTGCTGAAATATTTAAATACATTCAGAGGAAGATTTGGATTATTAGTTTTGTTTACAACTATAGGATTTATTGTGATACTTGGTAAAGTTTACAGCATCCAGACAAAAGGAGGGGACAAATTAAGAGCAGAAGGGGAAAAGCAGTATTCATCCAAAAGTTTTACAAAAGCTAAAAGAGGGAAAATATCCACAAGTGATGGACAGGTTTTGGCTTATGACAATGAGCAGTTTATTGTTAATCTTGATCCTAGCTTAATTGAAGAAAAAAATATTGATACAGTCCTAGAAATGTTGAAAACATATATTCCTGAATTGGAAACTGAGAAATATAAAAATGAGTATTTAAAACGTAAGATAAGTCAGAAAAAATATTTGAAAGTTGATTACATAATCCCATATAATACAAAAATAGCTATCGAAGCAGAAATTGACAATGATATTAAAAATGTGAAAACTTTAAAAAAAGAAGGGTATAAAAGAAAATTTAAAGGTGTGACATTTGAAACAATGTTTACAAGGAGTTATGTTCAAAATAATGCTTTTCAGGAAACAGTTGGATTTGTCAATAATGAAAATAAGGGCGCATACGGAATTGAAAAATATTATGATAAGGAACTTGCTGGGAAAACGGGTATTACAACAGGGCTTAGAAAAGTTCCAAAGGCATTACAGGAAATTATGAAACTTGGAAAAGTAAAAAAATCAGAAGACAGGAAAGAAGAGGAAGGAAATAATCTTGTACTTACAATTGACAGTTTTATGCAGAATACCCTTAATAATGAACTGGAACAGGCTTATGTAGATCATAAGGCAGAAGCGGCAATGGGGATTTTAATGGAAGTAGAGACAGGTAAAATTCTTGCGATGTCCTCATATCCAAAAGCAGAAGACAAGGCAAATATAAAAAATAGAACTATTACGGATTTTTTTGAGCCGGGGTCTATATTTAAGCCTATAACAGTTGCGACGGGTCTTGAAACAAAAAAAATTAATGAAAATACAAGACTTGTTACAGAAGGTTCGATAAGAGTAGATGACAGAACGCTTAGAGAGCATGATGACAGTGTGAGTGGTGAGTTAAGTCTAGCTGATGCGATTGCAAAATCTTCAAATGTAATAATGGTTAAAATAGTACAAATGATAAATAATGATATTGTTCTTAATTATTTTTCAAATCTTGGATTAGGAACAAAGACTGGTATAGATACATATTTTGAATCAACCAAAAAACTTATTGAATCAAAGAAATTAAACAAAGTAGGAAAATCAACAATGGGTTATGGGCAAGGGATTTCAATGACCCAGATTCAGATAATGATGGCATTGAATGCGGTTATTAATGATGGTAAATTATTAAAGCCATATCTAGTGGATAGAGTAGAAGATAGTAAAGGAACTATTGTTAAACAGAACAAACCTATTGTCATAAGAAAAGTATTTAGTGATGAAGTCTCAAAATTAAGCCGAAGATATATGGAGGCGAGCGTAACAAGAGGAACTAGTAAGGACGCGTATATTGCTGGTTATCGTATTGGTGGAAAAACAGGAACTGCACAAAAAGCAGAAAAGGGAGGATATAAAAATTTACATGTCAGTTCGTTTTTTGCATTTTTTCCAGTAGACAAGCCTAAATATGCTATATTAATAACAATTAATGAGCCTAAAGGAAACTTTATTTATGGTTCGGAAGTTGCTTTACCGTCAGCAAGAAATGTATTGCAAAAATTAATTAACCATAAAAGAATTCAACCAAATGGTCAAGTTAAGACACTTGTTAAGAATACTGGATTTGTTGAGCAGGAAGAGAAAAAAGATTTAGGAAAAATAAAACAAGATTTTGATAAAAATATTATGCCTGATTTGACAGGAATCAGTCTAAGGGAATTTTTATCAATTTATCCGCAAGGGAAATTTGCACAATATGAAATTACTGGAAGCGGAAAGATTATTTCACAATTTCCTGAAAAAGGGACTAAACTTGACAAGCATACGCAGATACGGATAATGCTGGAATAAAAGTATTTTTTATAAAAATTAATTGAGGAAGAAATGTTAAGGGGTAAAAATGTATTATTATGAAATTTATGTGGAGAATAATCAGGGAATATACACATATAAATCGGAAGAGAAGTATGAAATTGGGCAATGGTGCATTGTTAATTTTATAAATAAGGATAAAATGGGGCTTATTGTAGCAATTGTTAATGAAAATCAGATACAATTTGATATTTCAAAAGTGAAAAAAATTAAGGATGTTGCCCCAGTTTTGTCTATTCCATCCGATATTATGCAGCTTATAAGATGGATAAAAAATTATTATATAAGTGATTATTATAGCGTAATAAAGGCAGTTTATCCAGGAGCATTGAAGTTAAATTATTCTAAAAAAGCTATTTTCCAAAGGGGATTTTCTGAAAATAATGAAACTTTGGAAGTGGAAAAAATTGAGGAAATAAAAAAATTTAACGAATATATGAAAAAACGTCAGGAAGTTACGGTTGCAACTTTGAAAAAGAAATTTTCCAGCGAAATTGTGGAAAGAGCTGTAAATGAAAAGATTATTTCAATTGAAAAGAAAGTTATTTTAAATTCTAAAATTTCAAAAAGAGAAAAGGAAAAAAGTGAAATTGTAGAAAAGGAAATTATTTTGAATGATGAGCAGCAAAAGGCTGTGGATACGATAAAAAATAGTGAAAATCAGATTTTTCTGTTAAAGGGGATAACTGGCTCAGGGAAGACGGAAATTTATATTAATTTGATAAAGGAAGCCTTGAAACAAGGATTTGGCAGTATTTTCCTAGTGCCTGAAATTTCACTTACAGTTCAGATGATACAAAGGCTTGAGGAGGAATTTCACAATGAAGTGGCTATTCTTCATAGTAAACTTACAGACAAGGAAAAGCGGGAAGAGTGGACTTTCATACGAAATGGAGAAAAGAAAATTGTGATTGGAGCAAGATCGGCGGTTTTTGCACCTGTTCAGAACTTGAAATATATTATTGTAGATGAGGAGCATGAAAATACGTATAAGCAGGAGAATAATCCAAGGTATCACGTAAAAAATGTGGCGATAAAAAGGGCATTTTTACAAAACGAAAATTTGAAAAAAGATGAGAAACTTGAAAAAAATAGTGAATTAGAGAAAAATGATAATTTGGAAGAAGCTGAAATTGTAAAAAGTGAAAAGATAAAAGTGATTTTAGGTTCAGCAACTCCATCTTTTGAAACTTATTATCAGGCACAGCAGGGCGATATTGAATTAATTGAGCTGACAAAACGGTATAAGAATGCTAAACTGCCAAAATTTAAAATTGTGGATTTGAATGAAACGACAGAAAATTTTTCGGAAGAACTACTAGATAAAATTTCTCAGACATTGCAAAAAAATGAGCAGGTTATCTTGATTTTGAATAGAAAAGCATTTTCAAATTTGCTAAAATGCAAGGATTGTGGAGATATTCCAACTTGTCCGAACTGCAGTATTTCCTTAAACTATTACAAATATGATAATCGTCTCAAATGCCATTATTGTGGATATGAAAAACGCTTTGACAACATGTGTGATGAATGTGACGGACATAAAATGAGACAAATTGGGGCTGGAACGGAAAAAATTGAGGAAGAACTGGCGACAGCATTTCCATCCGCAAGAATTGTGAGAGTGGACTCTGAAAGCATAAAGACAAAGCAGAATTATGAAAAAGCCTACAACGACTTTAAAAATCACAAATACGACATAATGCTTGGAACACAGATTATCGCAAAAGGACTGCATTTTTCAAACGTAACATTAGTCGGAGTAATTAATGCTGATATAATCTTAAATTTTCCAGACTTTCGGGCTTCAGAAAAGACTTTTCAGTTATTGACACAGGCTTCAGGGCGTGCAGGACGTGGAGAAAAGGATGGAGAAGTGGTTATTCAGACTTTTAATGGCGAAAATGATGTAATAAAAAAAACAATAGAAAGTGATTATAAGGGATATTACAAAAATGAGATGATTATGCGAAAAATGTTAAATTATCCGCCTTTTGGACGAATTGTAATTTTGGTAATTTCAGCAACGGAAGAAAATTTGGTAATGGAAAAATCCAAAATTTTGCGTGAAGAAATTATAAGAAATGTAAATGCATCTATGAATTTAACTCAAAATGATTTTATCTCAGATGCTTTCAAATCCCCAATTTACAAAATAAACGGAAGATACCGGTACCAGATATTTTTTAAATTTGAAAGAGAAAATATCTTGAAAATAAAAAAAATTATAAAAAAATGTGTAGGCAAATTTCGGGAAAGGGAAAAGAAAGTTAGGGTTACAATTGATGTAGATCCTGTAAATATGATGTAATTTTTGTTTTTAAAAATATTTAATGTACTTAAGAAGTGGAATTTTAGGATTTTGCTTCTTTTTTTGTTGTATAGTAAAACTAGTTTAAAACAGAACTCAAAAATTATGACTATTTTACTCAAACCATAAATTTATATAATTTTAGCAGTTTAATTTAAAATAGGTTTGAGTATAGTATAAAATATTTTTTGTGTATATACAAAAATAATTCTTTACAAATAAAATTTTTTATAGTATAATGTTTTCACATACAAATATAAGGAGCAAAAAAAATAGAATATATAATAACATTCTTAGAAAGGAAATACAAAAATGGACTTTAATTTTATAATAGAAAATATTCCTAAATATTTAGAAGCAATGAAATTGACTGTGATTATAGGAATTTTTGGAATTGTATTTTCAATATTGATTGGAATAGTTTGTGCATTGGTGCTTTATTATAGAGTTCCAGCTGTTAGGCAGATTGTGGGAATTTATATTGAACTTTCGAGAAATACGCCACTTGTAATACAGTTATTCTTTCTGTATTTTGGGCTTCCAAAAATTGGAATTACGTTTAATTCGCATATTTGTGCTGTGATTGGATTATCTTTCCTTGGCGGAAGTTACATGTGTGAGGCATTTCGGAGCGGATTGGAGTCGGTTACAAAAGGGCAGCGGGAATCTGGGTTAAGCATTGGACTTACAGAATCACAGCTTATAACTAACGTAATATTGCCACAGGCATTTACGGTTTCATTTCCGGCAATAGCGGCAAATATAATATTTCTTTTGAAAGAAACTTCAGTAATAGGAATTTTGGCTTTAATGGAACTGATGTACTTGACACGGGATTTGATAGGACTTTATTATAAAACAAATGAAAGTCTGTTTATGCTTGTTGCAGCATATTTGATTATTATTTTACCAGTTTCGTTTATTTTAACAGTAATTGAAAGGAGAATAAGATATGCAACTGTCGGGAATTGATGTTATTTTTAAAGGAGTCAATTTGCAAAGGATTATGGGTGGACTTATTGTAACAGGACAAATTGCTCTTGTTTCCATAGTTTTTTCAATATTGCTTGGATTAATTCTAGGAATAGTTATGACTTCAAAAAATAAGATTATTTATGGAATATTGAAGTTTTATCTGGAAAGTATGAGAATCATTCCCTTGCTTGTGTGGCTATTCATAATTTATTTTGGAGTTGCAAAAGGCTTTGATTTGCATATTGATTCAGAAACTACGACAATAATAGTGTTTGTGATATGGGGAACGGCTGAAATGATGGATATTGTGAGAGGAGCAATTATTTCTCTTCCAAAAATTCAAGGAGAAAGTGCAAAGGCTTTGGGGCTTGATACAATTCAGGTTTATAGATATGTGCTACTTCCGCAGGCAGTAAGAAGAATTGCACCTGCAGCTGTAAATCTTATAACAAGAATGATTAAGACAACTTCACTTGCGATTTTTATAGAAGTTGCAGAAGTTCTAAAAATAGGACGGCAAATTATAGAGTTTTCAAGTCGAAAAAATCCGATGGCACCATTTTGGGTGTATCTGTTCATATTTTTTCTATACTTCATAATTTGTTATCCAATTACATTATTATCAAAGAAAATGGAGAAAAAATGGGCTGTTTAAAAAATAAAGGAAACGGAGGTAAACAAAATGGCAGATTCGGAAGTTTTATTGGAACTTTCTGATATAAAAAAAGAATATAAAAAAGGCGTACCCGCACTAAAAGGAGTTTCACTTTCAGTAAATAAAAGCGAGGTTGTAGTAATACTGGGGCCTTCTGGATGTGGGAAAAGTACACTTTTAAGATGTGTAAACGGACTTGAAGAAATTCAGTCTGGAGAAATAAAATTACAAGGAAATGTTATTAATAAAGACAGGACAAAATGGCACTTAATACGCCAGAGAATAGGAATGGTGTTTCAAAGTTACGAATTATTTGATCACATGACAGTTATGCAAAATCTTCTGTTAGGACCGCTTAAAGTACAGAAAAGGGATAAAAAGGAAGTTACAGAGCAAGCAGAAAAATTGCTGGAAAGAGTAGGACTTCTGGATAAAAAGAACTCATATCCAAGAGAACTGTCGGGAGGACAAAAACAAAGAATAGCAATTATAAGATCACTATGTATGAATCCAGAAATAATGCTATTTGATGAAGTTACAGCGGCACTTGATCCTGAAATGGTAAGGGAAGTGCTGGATGTAATGCTGGAACTGGCAAAGGAAGGAATGACAATGATAATTGTTACTCATGAAATGGAATTTGCTAAAGCGGTCGCAGATAGAATAGTATTTATGGATTCTGGAGAAATCGTTGAAACAAATTATCCGCTGGAATTTTTTAGAAATCCAAAAACTGAAAGGGCTAAGAAATTCTTAAATATATTTAATTTTGAAAAGAAAGATAAGGTGGAATCAGCTTTGTTGATATAAATAAAAAATTTAGTAAAACAATTTAGTGAATGCTAATTGTTGAAGGGAGAATGAAAGTATGAAAAAATTATTAGGATTTAGAAAATTGAATTTATTGGCACAGATATTGATTGGTGCATTATTAGGGATTTTGGTTGGACAATTATTTCCGTCGTTTGCGAAAGAGCTGAAAATACTGGGAGTGCTGTTTACAAGTTTAGTTCAGATGGTTATTGTACCGCTTGTATTCCCGCTAGTTGTTTTGTCAATAGTTACAATGAAAAATACTAAAAAGTTTGGAAATCTTGCATTTAAGACATTTTTACACTTTTTCTCAATTACAACGTTAGTAATCACGCTTAGCCTTATTTTAGGGAAAGTAACAGGAATTGGTGCAAATATAAAAGCTGGAAGCATTTCCACAGAAGCTATTAAAGATGTTGCTTCTAACATTAATTTAAACGATTTCTTAACATCAATTGTACCTAAAAATGTATTTACAGCATTTGCAGATGGAAATCTTCTACCAGTTATATTTTTTGCGGTATTTTTGGGAATAGCCTTAATTGCTGTTGGAGATGACAATAAGCCTGTTATAACATTCTTTGAATCTTGGATAAAGGCTATGTATAAGATTGTAGATTATGCCATTGCATTTGCACCTGTCGGAGTGTTTGGGCTGATTGCAAGCAATGTCGCAAAAACTGGACTTGGAGATTTGTATTTGTTAGGACAATTTGTATTGCTTCTTTATGTTGGATACTTGGCAGCTCTATTAGTTGTATTTCCGATTATTGCATACATATTCAAAGTTCCTTATTTAAAATTATTATCAAATATTAAGGATTTAGTACTAATAGCCTTTACAACAGGAGGTTCTGCGGTAGTTTTACCTACACTTCTTGAACGTAGTGAAGAAAATGGAATATCTGAATCAGTTTCAGCTTTTGCTACACCGCTTGGATATTCGTTCAACCTTATTGGAGCCTGTATTTATATAAGTTTATCAGTAACATTTATAACAAACTTGTACTCAACTACGCTTACATGGGGTCAATTAATACCGTTAATATTGTTTTTGACAATAATTACAAAAGGAATTGCAGCAGTTCCATCTGGAGCATTGGTTGTACTGCTTGCGACTGCGGCGCAGCTTAATTTACCTGCAGAAGGCATTGCCCTGATTGTATCAGTTGACTTTTTGGCAAATGCTGGACGTACAGCGGTAAATGTAGTTGGAAACACACTTATTCCTGCGATTATTGAAAAAACTGGAGAATATGAAGTTGTGGAAACAGAGGAAGTATATGCTGGGCTTCGAGAAAATACAGCTGTAGTTGAATAAACTTTAAAAATAAAAATAGAAAGGATGAAAATATGTCAAAAGTATATATAATTCATGAAAATATGGATTGGACAAGACATCTGACTGCAAGGCTGGAGGAATTGTCAGTTCCTTATGAAGAACTGGATTTATCAGAAGGAATATTAAATATAGGAAAAGAGCCTGAAAAAGGCGTGTATTATAATAGAATGAGCGCTTCTTCACATACAAGAGGGCATAGATATGCACCAGAATTAACGGAGCAAGTCTTAACATGGCTGGAAAACAAAGGAACAGAAGCAGTCCGTGTAATTAATGGGACATCTGCAATAAATCTTGAAGTGAGCAAGCTGAAACAATATATTTTACTGCAAAAGGCAGGGATAAATACTCCAAAAACATTGGGAGCTGTGGGAAAAGAGCAAATCTTAAATGCTGCAAAGGAACTTGACACATATCCTTTTATCATAAAGCACAACAGAGCTGGAAAAGGACTTGGAGTAAGGCTTATAAGAAGTTATGAAGAACTTGACAATTATGTAAATGGAAATGATTTTGAAGATTCTGTTGATGGAATAAGCTTGATTCAGGAATATGTGAAGCCTGTGGATGGACATATCATAAGAGCTGAATTTATAGGTGGAAAATATCTTTATGCCGTAAAAGTTGACTCGAGCGATGGATTTGAACTATGTCCAGCAGATTCGTGCCAAATAAATGATAAATTCTGTCCTGTAGGAGAAGAAGCGGCAGAAAAAACAAAATTTAGAATTATCGAAAGATTGCCAGAAAATCAAATTGAAAAATATGAGAAATTTTTGAAAGAAAATCACATAGATGTGGCTGCAATAGAGTTTATCATAAATGAAAACAACGAAGTTTTTGTTTATGACATAAATACAAATACAAACTACAATGCCGATGCTGAAAAAATAGCTGGGAAATACGCTATGTTGGAACTAGCTAAATATTTAAAAAATGAATTGGAAAAATTAGGATAAGAAACAACAAAAACATTAAATAAACTTGGAGGTAATTATGAAAAAGAATTTTGAAAGGTTTGTAAAAATTATTGCAATCTTAGTTTTAGGAGTATTTGCAATAAGCTGTGGAAAAGGTGGAAAGGGAAGTGCTGAGCCAGGATCAATTGAGGCAATAAAAAAAGCAGGAAAAATAAGAATAGGAGTATTTGGAGATAAGCCACCATTTGGATTTGTTGATGAAAACGGACAGAATCAAGGCTATGATATTTATTTGGCAAAAAGACTGGCAAAAGATTTATTAGGTGATGAAAATAAAATAGAATTTATCACATTAGAAGCTGCAAACAGAGTAGAGTACTTATTATCAAATAAAGTTGACATTATTCTAGCAAACTTTACAGTAACAGACGAAAGAAAACAAAAAGTTGATTTTGCAAAACCTTATATGAAGGTATCACTAGGGATTGTTTCGCCAGAAGGTGCTCCAATAAAAGATGTGAAGGAGCTGAAAGGTAAAAAATTAATAGTTAACAAAGGAACAACAGCAGAAATTTACTTTACAAAAAATCATCCAGATATAGAATTATTGAAATATGACCAAAATACAGAGACATTTAATGCATTATTAGATAAAAGAGGAGCTGCACTTGCACACGATAATACTCTAGTATTTGCATGGGCAACAGAAAATCCAGGATTTGTTGTGGATATTAAACAGTTAGGAGATCAGGACTACATTGCTCCAGCTGTAAGAAAAGGGAACAAGGAACTGTTAGATTGGCTAAATACTGAAATAGATGCTCTTACTAAGGAAGGGTTCTTTGAAAAAGCGTATAAAGCAACTCTTGAGCCTGTTTATGGAAATAAAGTTGATCCAAAAACAGTGATTATCGAAAATAAATAGACAGATAAATCATAATTTATGAAAATAAAAAATTAAACTGCTTCAGAATATTGAGGCAGTTTTATTTTTCTTTTTACTAGATTACAAATAATTATTCATTTGAATATAAAATACTAAGAGTAGTTATAAAAAATCTCATTCTATTTTTATTTTTTATAAAATATAGAAAATTTAAACAAATTATGATATTATTATAGTAAAATCAATTTGATTTATATATAAAGATTTAATTTGAAAAGTATACTCAAACCTATTTTAAATTAAACTGCTAAAATTATATAAATTTAAGGTTTGAGTAAAATAGTCATAGCTTTTGAGTTTGGTTTTAAATAAGTTTTACTATAATATAAATAAGGCGGAAATGGATATGAAAACATATAACTTGCTTTATGAAAATTTAGAAAATGTGAAAATAAAAGGAGTTACAAAAACAAACATTCCAAAATTTAGGAAATTGGGAGTTTTTACACTTTATGACTTGCTTTATTTTTTTCCAAGAGCTTATGAGAATAGGAGAAATCATAAGAAAATTGCAGAAATTCTGGCAGATGAATTTGTGATTTTACAAGGAACGGTTGTGAATGTGGTTAATCAGTATATAAAGGCTGGGAGAACTATGTTTCGAGCGGTTTTGAGTGATGATAGCGGAATGATTGAGCTTGTGTGGTTTAATAACAGGTTTGTGAAAAATGGCATTCACATTGGCGATGAAATTACAGTTTATGGGAAAGTGAGAAAGACTGTAAAATTTCAGCTTGTAAATCCTGAGTACAAAAAAATCAATCAAGCTAGTTTTGATATGCAGGAACAAAAGCAGATATTACCTATTTATCCGTCTACTGAGTCGCTTAGACAGCAGGCAATCAGAAAAGTTATGGAAAATGCCCTAATGGATTACGGGTATTTGTTACAGGAAAATCTACCAAAGGAATTTTTGCAGAAGGAGAAGCTGCTCGGAAGAAAAGAGGCAGTCTTAAATATTCATTTTCCTGAAAGTGAGGAAAAGCAAAGCAAAGCACGGAAAAGATTTATGCTGGAGGAAATTTTGCTTCTGGAAATGGGAATTTTGCAAAATCGTTTTAGTGTAGACAAGGCAAATAAGAATATTTACAAACTTGAGGACAACAAAAGTCTTGTGAGTAAATTTATAAAGGGTCTGGATTATGAATTGACAAAAGCTCAGAAACGTGTGATAAAGGAGATTTATTCTGAATTAAAGGCTGGAAAGATTGTAAACAGGCTTATTCAGGGGGATGTTGGTTCTGGAAAGACGGTAGTTTCATTTATAATGCTTCTTTATATGGTTGAAAACAATTATCAAGGTGTAATTATGGCACCTACAGAAATTCTTGCAACACAGCATTATCTAGGAATTGTAGATGAATTTATGAATCTTGACATACAAGTGGAACTTTTGACTGGAAGTGTGAAAGGAAAGAAAAAGGAAAAACTGCTGAACGAGATAAAAGAAGGACTTGTTGACATTGTAATCGGAACACATTCTCTAATCGAGGACAATGTGATTTTCAAAAATCTTGGACTAATTGTAATTGATGAACAGCACAGGTTTGGGGTAACACAGCGAAAACTTTTACGTGACAAGGGAAATCTTGCCAATTTAATTGTTATGAGTGCCACTCCGATTCCACGTTCACTTGCACTTACAATTTATGGAGATTTGGATGTATCAATTATTGACGAGTTGCCTGCTGGAAGAAGTCCGATTAAGACAAAATGGATACAAAATGAAATTGACAGGCAAAAAATGTATAACTTTATGGAAAAGAAAATGAAAGATGGACGGCAAGTGTACATAGTGTCACCATTAATTGAAGAAAGTGAAAGCCTGAATGTAAAATCAGCACAGGAAACATACGAAGAATACATTTCAATTTTTCCAAATAGAAAAATCGGGCTTATGCACGGACGGCAAACTTACAAGGAAAAGCAGAAAGTCATGGAACAGTTTAAAAATCACGAACTCGACATTCTAGTTTCCACAACAGTAATCGAAGTCGGAGTAAACGTGCCAAATGCTTCTATTATGGTAATCCGTGATGCTCAAAGATTTGGACTTTCTTCACTTCATCAGCTACGGGGGAGAGTTGGCCGTGGAAAATACCAGTCCTACTGCTTTTTAGAATCTGAAACAACAAATGAAATTTCAACCAAAAGGCTGGAAGTTATGGAAGAAACAACAGATGGATTCAAAATTGCAGAAGAAGACTTGAAATTACGTAATTCAGGAGAAATTTTGGGAACAAGACAAAGTGGAGTATCTGACATGCTTTTTACCGACATTGTAAAAAATGTGAAAGAAATCAAATTTGTACGTGATTTTGTAATGGAATATTTGGAAAAGAATGATGGGAAAATAGAAAATGAATTTTTGAAAATGGATATTTATAAGAAGTTTTTTAATAATGCAGATTAAAAGTATAGTAAGGAGAGAATTTTGTGAAACAGTATTTAGCAGATTTTGGGCTGCTTTTTGTAGGGATATTTTGGGGACTTGGGTTTGTATTTGTGAAGATTGGGCTGAATACAGGAGTTGATCCGTTTTATTTGTCAGCGGTTAGATTTCTTGTGGGAGGGCTTATTCTTTATGGAATTTTCTTTAGAAAAGTTGGTAAATTTACGAAAAAAGATATTTTGGCTGGAGTGATTGTTGGAATTTTTCAATTTTTTGGATACGCTTTTCAAACTTATGGGGCAATGCTCACGACTGCTAGTAAAAACGCCTTCTTTACATCAATTAACGTTATAATTGTGCCTTATATTTTTTGGTTTTTGCACAAAAAACGTCCTGATATTTTTGCATTTCTGGCTTCTGTTATTTGTGTAATGGGAGTTGCTGTTATAAGTTTTGACAGGAAGATGAATCTTGCAAATCTTAATTTTGGAGATATTCTGACGATTATAAGTGCAGTATTTTTTGCAGGGCAAATTGCTACGAATGGATATTTCAGCAAAAAAGTTGAGCCTTTAAAACTTGTTGTTATGCAGATGTTTGTGGCAGGAATATTGTTTGTGGTAAATATTTTTATTTTTTCAGACATGAGCAAAATTCAAAAGCCTGCAGGAATGATGTTAATTGCAATAATTTATTTAACAATCTTCTCAACGGCGATACCAACAGTATTACAGACATTCTGCCAAAAATATACAACTTCCACAAGAGCTTCGATACTAATGTCAACAGAATCGCTTTTTGCTCCACTTTTTGCATTTTTTATACTAAGTGAAAGATTATCGCTTAGAGTGGCAGTTGGGGCTGGGCTGGTGCTTTTTGCGGTACTTGTATCGGAAACAAAATTGGGATTTAAGAAAATTGAGGAATAATAAATAAAAAATTAATTGATGTTTTGTATTAAAATTTATCAAATAATATGATAAAATAAAATGTATAATAATGAGTTTAATAAGGAGAGAAAAAATAAAAATGAAAATAGTTTTATACGGACACCCAACTTTACGTGAAAAATCAGAAAAAGTTGATGCAGTTGACGATACTTTAAGGGAAACTTTGGATGAAATGGTTGCTCTTATGAGAAAAGCCAATGGAGTGGGACTTGCTGCAAATCAGGTGGATATTACCAAAAGATTTTTTGTGTTGGAGCACGAAGGGGTCGTAAAAAAAGTTATTAATCCAGAAATTTTGGAGTTTTCTGAGGAAATTGCAGATATGGAGGAAGGATGCTTGAGCATTCCAGGAATTTACAAAAAAGTAAACCGTCCTGCGAAAATTAAAGTGAAATATTTGAATGAAAATGGGGAAGAAGTCGTTGAAGAACTCGATGAAATGTGGGCTAGAGCATTTCAGCACGAATTTGATCACATAGAAGGAATCCTGTTTACAGATAAACTTTCGGTTATGAATAAAAGATTAGTTGCTAAAAAATTAGATGTTCTAAAGAAAGATTTTGCAAAAGGCAGAATTTACAGGGACTTGGACAAATAAAGTCAGGAAAGTGAGAAATTAAATGAAGACAATATTTATGGGAACACCAGAATTTGCAATACCAAGTCTGGAAGTTGTATTTAAAAATACGGATTTACAGCTTATTTTTACAAAAGAGGATAAAATAAATGCCAGAGGAAATAAAATTATATTTTCTCCCGTAAAGCAGTTTGGAATTGACAATGATGTTGAAATTATTCAGCCAAAAAAAATGAAGGATGAAGAGGTTATAAACAAAATTAAGGAAATAAATCCTGATTTAATTGTGGTTGTGGCTTATGGGAAAATTTTGCCAAAAGAGATAATTGATATTCCAAAATACGGGATAATAAATGTGCATTCTTCACTTTTACCGAAATATAGAGGAGCTTCGCCTATTCATTCTGCTATTTTAAACGGAGATACAGAAACAGGCGTGAGCATAATGTATATTGAGGAAGGGCTAGATTCTGGAGATGTGATTTTAAAGGAATATTGTGAAATTACAGAAGATGATACGCTTGGAACTCTGCACGATAAATTGAAGGATTTGGGAGCAGCTGGACTTGAAAAAGCGTTGAAACTGATTGAAAATGGGGAAGTTCAGGCAGAAAAGCAGGATGATAGCAAAGCCACTTTAGTAAAGCCAATTACAAAGGAGCAGGCAAAAATCGACTGGAATAACACAAAAGAAGTTATTTACAATCAGATTCGAGGATTAAACCCATTTCCATCGGCACATACTTCCAACGAAAAAGGTGAAAACATAAAAATTTACAAAAGTGAAAAAATTGAAAAAAAATATGAAGATGAAATAGAAAATGGTACAATTGTTGAAATTATCAATAAAAAAGGGCCTGTTGTAAAAGTTGCAAATGGGGGAATATTGATTTTGGAGGCAAAATTTGAAGGGAAAAAACTTCAAAAGGGAGTAGATATTATTAATGGACGTAAAATGGTAATTGGAGAAAAATTATTGTATAGCAATTCTAGTTCAAAATAAGAATAGAAGGCTAGGCTATAATTTTCTAATTTTCATAGGAGGAAATATGAAGTTAAAAAAAATGGAAATTTCTGAAAGAGTTGTACAAAGATTGACAGAATATTTATCTATTCTAAAAGAAGCTAGAAAACAGGATAATGAAATAAATTCAATCGAGCTTGCTAAAATTATGAACACCACTTCTGCTCAGGTACGTAAGGATTTATCTACATTTGGCGAGTTTGGTGTCCGAGGAAAAGGCTATGATATTGATAATTTGATAGAAATTATTACAAAAATTCTAGGAATTGATAAAATTAATCATGTTATAATTGTAGGACATGGTAAAATGGGAGAAATGATTTCCTCAAATCTTGATGTTCTAGGTGAAGGATTTAAAATTGTTGGAATATTTGATAAGGATAAGAATAAAATTGGAAAAACGACTGCTAATAATTTAATCGTTCAGGATATACAAAATGTTGATGAATTTATAAAAAATATGAAAAAAGAGTTTAATATAAAGATAGACACAGCTATTTTGGCAGTTGTAAAGGAGCAGGCACAAATCGCTGCGGAAGGGCTTGTAAAAAGCGGTATCTGTGCAATTCTTAATATGACTACCTATAAATTGGAATTGGATGAGAATGTAAAGGTTGTAGATATGGATATTTCGGCAAAACTTCAGGAATTAAATTTCTGGCGAATAAATAATGTGAATGAAAAAATATAATATTGAAAGGAGAACCTGTTAAATTTAATTTGACAGAAAAACTATGACTATAATTGATGGAAAGGCACTTTCAGAAAAAATTTTGAAAGAAATTGAGCAGGAGCATAGTGAACTGGAAAAAAAGGTTGAGAGAAAAGCAGGGCTTGCAGTGATTATAGTAGGAGAAAATCCTGCTTCACAGATTTATGTAAGAAACAAAATAAGAGCATGTGAAAAAGTAGGATTTCATTCTGAAACAATTAGACTTGATGAAAATATTACAGAAGAAAATTTACTTTTGGAAATTGAAAAACTAAATAATAACAGCAATATAGATGGAATTCTAGTACAATTGCCAATCCCGAAACATATTGACGGATTAAAAATTATAAATGCAATTTCAGCCAAAAAGGACGTGGACGGATTTCACACGACAAATATTGGGAAAATGATGATTGGAGATGAAACAGGATTTTTACCTTGTACACCAGCTGGAGTAATTCAAATGTTTGAGGAGTATAATATTAATCTTGAAGGAAAAGATGTTCTTGTAATTGGGCAAAGCAATATTGTAGGGAAGCCGATGACACTTTTGCTGATAAAAAAACGTGCAACAGTTCAGGTATGTAATTCAAAAACAAAAAATTTATCTGAAAAGCTCCAAAAAGCTGATGTAATTGTAGCAGCCGCAGGTTCTCCAAAATTGATAAAGGCAACAGATGTAAAAGAAGGTGTTGTTATAATTGATGTTGGAATAAACCGTGTGGATGGAAAATTGTGTGGAGATGTAGATTTTGAGAAAGTTTCTAAAAAAGCTTCGTTCATTACTCCAGTTCCTGGCGGTGTTGGACCAATGACAATTGCAATGCTGATAAAAAATACATTTAAGTCGTATAAACAGAAAATAAATAAATCTAAATAAAAAGGAAAGTGAGAAAATTAATGAGAGATAAAATTAAATTTATTGAAAAATTAGCGGAAAGTATGAATGAAAACAAAATTGAATCAGTAAAATATGAAGATAATAGTTTTGAAGTTTCATTGACTAAGAAAAAAAAAGAAAGAAATGTCATAGTAAGTAATGCATTAACTCAACCTATAACTGCGGCTACGCCAAATGTTCCACAGGAAACACAAATGCAAGAAACAGCCTCTCCTGCACCAGTACAGGAAGCCTCTCCTGAAGAAATTTCAGGAACACAAATTACTTCCCCAATGGTTGGTACTTTTTATGCATCACCATCGCCAACAGCGTCTCCATTTGTAAAAGAGGGAGATTCCGTTACAGAAGGGCAGACACTTTGTATAGTAGAGGCAATGAAACTTATGAATGAAGTAAAATCAACAGTTGCAGGAAAAGTAAAAAAAATACTTGTTAAAGACAAGGATAGTATAAAAAAAGGTCAGACATTAATGATTATTGAATAATTTTTATAAAAATAAAAAATAAAGAAGGGATAAAATTTGGAAGAGAAGAGGATTTTGTTAGATATTATTCTATTATTGGCTTTATTGTTTTTTACATCATTTTTATCAGCTGCAGAGTCAGCATTGTCATCACTTAAGCAGATACATCTAAAAAGTGATTCAAAGGAAAAGGAAAAAACAAAAGAAAGTGAACTTTTGAAGCTTTGGCTGGAAAACCCAAATGAATTGCTTACAACACTTTTATTTGTAAAGACAATTTCTTATTCTTCGATGGTTTTTACAGGAGTCTACCTGATAAAAAAAATTTATGCAAAAAATCTTTACATAGGAATTTCATTTTTTGTATTGATTATTTTTATTCTTTTATTTTCTGAAATGGTACCGAGGCTGATAGCAAGAAACAACATCTATGGAGTTTCTAGAACATTAATAATTCCGTTAAATACAGTACGAATTATATTAAAACCATTAATTCGCTTATTTATACATGTTTCAAGGCTTATAGTTGGAATATTTAAGATAAAAGTAAAAGATCAAATGTTTGAAATAACAGAAGATGAAATTTTAACATTTCTAAAGGCTGGAAAAGAAAGCGGTGTATTTGAAGAAGGCGAAGAAGAAATGATTACCAGCATTTTTGAATTTTCCGAAACAACAGTCAAGGAAATACTTACTCCACGAAGAGATGTATTTGCATTGGAAGCAGAAAGTAAAATAGACGATGTATGGGATGAAATTTTAGATCAAGGGTTCACACGTATCCCGATTTACACAGAAACAATCGACAAAATAGTAGGAACAGTCCATATGAAAGATTTACTCCGTTACGATAAGCAAACTGGAGAAAATCCTCCAATAAAGGATTTTATGAAAGAAGCCTATTTTGTTCCAATTACAAAATCTTTGATTGAATTGCTAGAAGAATTCAAGTTAAAGCAGCTTCATATGGCAATAGTTATTGATGAATATGGAGGAACACAGGGAATCGTAACAATTGAAGATTTGCTGGAGGAAATTGTTGGAGAAATAAGAGATGAATTTGATCAGGAAGAAGAAAATATTCAGCAAATTCGTGAAAAAATATTTGATATAAAAGGAGATACGCCTATTGAGGAAGTAAACGATAAATTGAATATAGAAATTCCTTTATCTGAAGAATACGATACAATCTCAGGATACATTCAAGATAAACTTGGAAAAGTCGCTGATGTTTTTGATCAGATAAAAGGTAATAAATTTATATTAAAAGTGACTGATATGGATAATAAACGTGTTGAAAGAATAAGAGCGATTATTATTGATCAGGAGGAAGAAAAGGAAGAATAAGGAGAAAAAATGGAAGAAGTTAGACCACGAATACGTGTGGCAGGAATTCTTATCGAAGATAATAAAATTCTGCTAATCCAACATCACAAAAATGACAAAAAATACTGGCTTATTCCTGGCGGCGGAAATGATTGGGGCGAAACTGCTAAAGAAGCTCTTATACGAGAATACAAGGAAGAAACTAATATGGATATAGAAGTTGATGATTTTTTGTTTTTTTCAGAAACAATTTTTCCAGACAAGGAGCGTCATATTTTAAATCTATTCTTTAGAATACATCGTAATGATAAAAATAACGACGCTATTAAATTAGGAGAAGAATTGGTTCTTTCAGATTTAAGATTTGTAACAAAAGAGGAATTGAAAGTGATGATAATTTACCCAAATATTAAAGACAATTTATTAAAATTAATGAATGGAGAAAAAGTTGAAACTTATTTAGGAAGTTTGTGGAATGATTAGAATCCTGTTCAATTTATTGTGATTTGAAAATTTGATTACATATATAAGTTTGGTTTTTACCAGTTTTATTATTGTCATATACTTATTTAGAAAAGAGGAAGAAGAAAAAATGAAAATAGAAGAAAAAGAAAGAATAGAAAAATTAATCCGTTCAGTAGAAGATTTTCCGGAAAAAGGAGTAGTTTTTAGAGATATTACAACAGCATTAAAAGATAAAGAAGGACTAAAAATTATTATAAAAGATTTTACAGACAGATATAAAAATAAAAGTATAGATTATGTAGTGGGAGCTGATGCAAGAGGATTTATTTTCGGAGCTGCAATAGCTTATAATATTGGAGCCGGATTTGTTCCTGCAAGAAAACCTGGAAAGTTGCCAGCAGAAGTAGAAAGTGTAGAATATTCATTAGAATACGGCAAAAATAGCATAGAGATTCATAAAGATGCCTTTAAAAAAGGTTCAAAGATATTAATAGTGGATGATTTGTTAGCTACAGGAGGAACTGCTAAAGCAATGGTCGAATTAGTTGAAAAATTAGGAGCAGAAGTATACGAATTAGCATTCATGATAGAGTTGTCTGATTTGAAAGGACGAGAATTCCTTGAAGGCTATGAAGTTTATTCTCAATTAAAATATTAAAAATTCAAAAGGAAAGATTTTCTGATTAGTAATAAGCAGAAAACTTCCTTTTTTTATAACGAAGCTTTTTAAGTAGTCATAGAAATATTCTGTAAAATTAAAAGAGGCATACAATCATTATGAAAAAATATATGGTAAAATATTCAATATTAATTGAATTAAAAAATATCAATAATATTTTCTGAGAGGCAGAGATGCCTATAATAATAAAATTTCTATACAATATACAATCATTATGAGCTTTCATACTAGGCAATAAAAAGAAATTATTTAAAAAGATTTAGATATCTGTATTTGATAAATAACATAGCAACATTTTTTAATATTAAATAATTAATTTTGTACAGATTCTAAGTTATATAAAATATCGATTTTAAAGTATTTTCTAAGAAATAAAAAATAGACTACGAATAAAAATGTGAAAAAATTCAAATTTT
>CAUQGN010000022.1:0-33500 GCA_963517565.1 uncultured Leptotrichia sp.
ATTGCAGAAAAAAATACTAGAAATAGAAAGCCTTTGCCAATAGGGGTGTCCAATTTTAAGGAAATTGTAGAAAATAATTATTATTATATTGATAAAACAAAGCTAATTGAAGATATTTTACACTACAGGGCAAAAGTAAACTTATTCACACGTCCAAGAAGATTTGGAAAAACACTTAATATGTCAATGATTAAATATTTTTTTGATATAGAAAATAAAGAAGAAAACCGAAAATTATTTGGAGGATTAAGTATTTCTGAAAGTGAACACATGCAGGAGCAGGGGCAATATCCTGTTATATATATAAGTTTTAGGAACATGGAAGAGGTTAGCTGGGAAAACTGTCTGAGTCAGATAAGAGACTTAATAAGAAATATTTATATAGAATTTAAGTATATAAGAAAAAAATTAGATGAATTTGATTTAATGGATTTTAACAATATTTGTTTTAATAATGAAAATTCAAATTGGAAAGGCTCGTTAAAAGCGTTGACAAAATATTTGTATGAATATTATGGGAAAAAAGCTGTTGTGCTAATAGATGAATATGATACGCCGATAATTCAGGCTTATCAGGAGGGATATTATAAACAGGCAATTTCTTTTTTTAAGAAGTTTTATGGAGATGCAATGAAAGATAATGAATATTTGCAGTTTGGAATTATGACTGGAATATTGAGAATTGCAAAAGAAGGAATTTTTTCAGGATTAAATAATTTGAAAGTAAATAATATCTTTAGCGAAAAATATTCAGAGTATTATGGACTTACTGAAAATGAAGTTGTTGAAGCTGCGAAATATTATGGGCTGGAATATGAGATGGAAGATGTCAGGGAGTGGTATGACGGTTATCAGTTTGGAGAAACTGAAATTTATAATCCGTGGTCAATTATTAACTTTTTGGATGAAAAAAAATTACGTCCGTACTGGATAAGCGTTTCAGGAAACAAGACAATATATGATTTATTAGGAAAAGCAGATAAAAAAGTAATAGAAGACTTGGAAAAACTTTTTGTGGGGAAAACAGTTTATAAGGCAATAAATGAATATATGGAATATGCATTTAATGCAAGTGATATATGGGAATTATTTTTGTACAGCGGATATTTGACAACTGATGGAGAGAAAAAGGGTGAACTCTATCCATTAAGGCTTCCAAATAAAGAAATACAGACTTTTTTTAGAAAAATTTTTATAGATAGATTTGTCGGAAATTATACACAGTTTTCAAATATTGTAGAGAATTTAAAAAATGGAAAAATAGAAGAGTTTGCAAAAGGGCTTCAAGACGAGATACTTTCCTCACTTAGTTATTTTGACACGGAAAAAGATGAAAAGTATTACAAAATATTTTTAATTGGAATATTTATAATACTTGCAAATGACTACATTAGACTATCAGAAAGAGAAAGTGGCCACAGAAGGGCAGATTTAGTTTTAGAGCCTAAAAATAAAATAAATCCAGCGTATATATTTGAATTTAAAGTTGTAAATAATGAAGACGAGCTGGAAAATTACGCAAAAACTGGATTTGAGCAGATAAAAGAAAAAGAGTACGATGTGGAATTAAGAAATAGAGAAATAGATAAAATTGTCTGTGTTGGACTCGCGTTTTATAGAAAAAAACTTAAAATGAAATATGAAATAATGAAGTAAAATTATAATTAAATATTATTCAGAAAGAATAAAGCAATAGTGTTAAGTTGCTGAATGTATATTGTAAAAATGGAATTATAAGTTATGAACATTTAATTTTAAAGAAGAAAAATAAAAAAGGAAGTGTAATTTAGAATGGCAGTAAGCGGAATGAAAAAAAATTATTCCTATTTGTTTGGGATATTGACTATTTTAATGTATTTTATAGGACTATTACTTGTAAATCGGGGACTTGGATTTACAAATGTTATTGTGATTGTTTTTTCAATTATAATTTATTATGTGGCGAATACTTACAATATGGCAGGAAGATATAAATTACGGGATATTGTGATTATTATTGGAATTAACTTTATTCTTGTTATGATTACGACATTTTTACGTATTTTCATTCTGAATGAGGCGATAATTCTGTTTGGGCTGATTACGATGTTTCAAATTATTTATCGTTATATTATAATGATTGGGCTAGCTGAAAAGCAAAAAATCGTTTTTGTTGGACAAAATGGATATACACAGGATTTACTCGAAAGCATAAAGAAAGATCGTCAGTATAAATTATCGCACTTTTTAAAAGAAGAAAAGACTATGGATACTTTAACAGAAAAATTATTGAATTTATGTGAAAATAAAAAAGTTGATATAATTGTGGATTTTACAAGCAATCTTTTATACGATACAAAGCTTGTAGATAAACTTTTGCAGTATAAACTTGGAGGAATACAGTATTATAACTATCTGGAATTTTATGAAATATACGAAAATAAATTGCCAGTTTCAAACTTGAGTCCAAAATGGTTTTTGGAAAATACAGGATTTGAAATTTACTACAACAGTTTTAATTTGAAGACAAAACGTATTCTTGATATAATTTTCGCACTTTTAATCGGAGTTTGTGTAATTCCAATTATGATTGTTGCTGCAATAATAATAAAACTGGAATCAAAAGGACCGATATTCTTTATACAGGAAAGAATTGGGGAAGGAAACAAGCCATTTAAAATAGTAAAATTTCGTTCAATGACAACTGATGCCGAAAAAGATGGACCAAAATGGGCTACAAAAAATGACAACCGTGTCACAAAATTTGGTAAATTTATGCGTCTTACAAGAATTGACGAATTACCGCAACTGTGGAATGTGCTGCGTGGAGAAATGAGTTTCGTTGGACCACGTCCAGAAAGAGAATTTTTTATAAAGCAGCTGGAAAAGGAAATTATGTACTATAATTTAAGACATACTGTAAAACCAGGGCTTACTGGCTGGGCACAAGTTATGTATCCGTATGGAGCAAGCATTGAAGACGCTTACAGAAAATTGCAGTATGACTTGTATTATATAAAAAATCACGATATTTTATTTGATGTGAAGATATTGTTAAAGACGGTTACGATTGTGATTTTTGGAAAAGGGAGATAATGATTTTAAATTTTTGAGAGAAGGTAATGAATGTTATTTTTTACATTTATTAATGGAGTTATAAAAATGAAAAAATTTATTATAATTACTTCAATTATTTTAACAATTTTATTTATCCTACTTTACATAATAATATTTTATGATTATAAAACTTCTGAAAAAACAAAAAAATTTATGGTGTCTCAGTATAGTGATAAAAATAAAACTATAAATACTTTTTGTAGAGATTATTATCATCTTGGAAAAGTTTATATTGAAAACGGAATTGAGCATAGTGAAACATTAAATTTACGAAGAGTAGATAAAAACAAATGGACTGGAAAGTATTATAAATCAACTAATGAAATAGGGATAGAAACAGAAATTGTATATGAAAATGAAAAATATTATGATTCTAAAACAGGAAAAGAAATAAAAGATTTTATACCGTATTTTCAAAGTGACATAATAAAATATGATGAATTGGAGACAACAGAAGAAGTAAGTATGGGAATTATATCTGATTATACTCCAAATGAAGGATATTTTCGTTGAAAATATTTAGATAAGAAATCATTTAAGGAATTTTTTAAAGAGTCAGATTGGAATTTAGAAGGTGATTTGAAAATAGATGTGAATTATCAAAATATAGACCCTTTTTATTACCAAATGATAATTGAAACTGAAAATGAAAAATTACGTTTGAGGGAAAGTTGTAGGTATATAAAATAGAATTTTAAGAGGAAATGATATGAAAAAAATGACAATTTCATTGCTATTATTGATTTTAGTATCGTGTAAATCTAAAAATTCTCAAATTGTGGTAGAAGCATTAGAAAAAATGTATCAAAATAAGCAAAATATAGAGGAATTTTGTGAAGAAAATCAGTATAGTTTGTTGATTAGTTATTTTAAAAATGATAAAAAGTACAATAAAAAAATAAGTTTATCAAAAATAGGTAATGGCATTTGGGAAGGTAAGTATCAAGTTAATAAGAAAATTACAAAAATCAGATATAAAAATGGAATTTTTTATGATTTAGAAAATAAAAAAATAAAAGAATTAGAAAATTTTAAATTATTTTTTCAGACGGATACCATAAAAAAGAATGAAATTAAAATTTTGAGTGAAGTTGATAAAAAAGATTCGATGTTTCCCGCATTATTTGCAGAATACAAAGATAAAAATTCGATAAGTAATTATATTAGTCAGTTTGGAATAAAAGAAAATTTTGAAAAAATAAAAATATATTCACAAAATAGAGGAGGAACTATGGGGGAGATTGAATTTATAGATTCTAAATCGAAAACAAAAATTGTAGAAACTTGTGGATATGTGTATTGAAGTATAAAACGGAGAAGCTGTAGATGTGTATGAAAAAAATGCTAACAATATTAATAATTGTATTATTATCAATATTTTCATTACTAATTTATTTTATATATAACGAGATAAAAATATCAAATGAAATTGCAAAAATAGAAGAAAATATAGTAAAATTATATAAAAAAAATAAATTGAATGATTTTTGTGAGAAGGATTACAGGCTGGAAATTCGTAAAAATAATTTTTTGATGAAATTGATTTTGGAGAAAAAAGATAACGTTTGGGAAGGGAAGTATAAATTAAATGATAAAATTTTTGATATTATATATAGAAATGATAAATTTTATTATAAAAATACCGAAAGAGAAATATCAGAATTAAAAGATTTTAAATTTTATTTTCAATATGGTAAGATTGAGAAGGAAAAGTTAAAGGATATGCACTTTTTCAACGCTTTTTTGGCTCCAAAAGATTCGTTTTATTATAAAGATGGGATAACTGGGAAGTATATTGAACGTAAAAAGGTAAATTTTGATAATAAAGAAACAGAATATGTTACAGAAGATACTTCAACTATTTATATTCGTTATGATGTAAATGAGGGGAAAAGCAGTGTTGTAATTGAAGAAACTAGAGAGAATATTAGGGAAGAATGTGGCTTAGGAGAGGAAAGTATGATAAAATTACATTAAATAAAAAAGAGTTAAAAAATTTAGGAGAGAAAAGATGTACTTAAAAGCATTGGAGCTGACAGGGTTTAAATCGTTTGCAAATAGGACTGTTGTGGAGTTTGACAATGGGATTACTTCGATTGTTGGGCCTAACGGGAGTGGAAAGAGTAATATTTTGGATGCGATTTTGTGGGTTTTGGGAGAGCAGAGTTATAAAAATATACGGGCGAAAGAGAGTTCGGATATTATTTTTTCTGGCGGGAAGAATAAGAAGCCAAAGTCTATGGCGGAAGTCAGTCTTATTATTGATAACGGAGATAGATATCTAGATGTAGATTTTTCAGAGGTTAAGATTACTCGAAGAATTTTTAAGACTGGGGAAAATGAGTATCTCATAAATAATAAGAAATCTAGGCTTAAAGATATTCATAATCTTTTTATGGATACTGGGATTGGAAAACAGGCTTATTCTATAATTGGACAAGGGCGTGTGGAGAGAATTATTGGATCTTCGCCAAAGGAATTAAAGGAAATTATTGAAGAGGCGGCGGGAGTAAAGCGAGCTAAAATTGAAAAGGAAGAGTCTGAGAAAAAGCTGCAGGACCTGAAAAATGAAATTGAAAAAATTGAATATGTAGAAAAAGATTTAAAAAAACGTGTTGATTATTTAAAAAATGAGCAGGAAAAAGCTAGACTTTTTAAAGAATACACAAAAAAGATTGATGTGCAGCGATTTATGATTCTTGAATACAATGTCAATGAAAAAACTTCATTAAAATATGAATATGAGGAGAAAAGTCAGGAAATAAAGGAAGAACTGGAAAGAAATGAAAATAATTTTTCAGAAAAGCAAGCTGAACTTGAAAAAACGAATGAAGTAAGAAAAGAATTGTACGAAAATCTGGAAAATCAGAAAAATGAAAACAGCGAAAACTTTAAGAATATGGAAATTCTGAAAGAAGAATATTCAAAACTTGTAAATCAAAACTCTAACTTAGAAACTGAGGCCAATGAAAAAAATAAAAGAAAAAGTATTTTGGAAAAAGATATTGCTGAAAAAAAAGAACTTTTGAATAATTCAAGAAACGAACTTGATTTGATAACAAAGGAATTGGCTGTAAAGGAAGAAGAAAAGGATAAATGGGAGGCAAAAGTTGGAGAACTCAAGCATAAATGCGATAAAATTACAATTGAATTAAAAGAACGAACGCAAAAGAATTCTAATTTTGAAGTGGATAAGATAAAAGTTGCTGGAGAAAATGAAGACCTTGAAAAAAGAGTTCAAGGGGCAAAAAATGAAAATAAAAGACAAATTGCTGAAAGAAATGATATAGAAGCTGAGTTTAATAAAATAAATCAGGAAAAACAGACGTTTGAAATTCAAAAGTCAGAAAAGGAAAAAGAAAAGCTTGAAAAAGAGCTGAAAATAAAAAAACTTAATGAAAACATTGATGAACTGAGAAAAGAATATGCTGAAATAAATAAGAAAAAAAATGAAATTAGCTATAAACTTGAAAGTTTTGAAGTTAAGCATAAGGCAATAGCTAGTGCTATTGAAAAAAATGAGACTTTTAACCGAAGTATAAAGCATATTCTAAATGAAAAAATTGATGGTGTAATTGGAGCTTTTATTAACTTGATTGATATTCCAGCGGGATTTGAGGAGGCGGTACAGACTTTATCTGGAGGGATGTTTCAGGATATTGTCGTAAAGGATAGTGAAATTGGAAAAAAATGTATTGAAATTCTGAAAGATAAAAAACTTGGGAGAGCTTCGTTTTTGCCAATTGAAAATATTCGAATTTCAAGAATGAACGAATTTTTACCAAAAATTGAGCAAGTTTCACAACAAAATAGTTTTCAAAATAAAATGCCTCAAGATGAAGTTCAAAATATTATTTTAAATACAAAGGGGAAAAATGGAATTATTAACTTTGCAAGAAATATTGTAAAAGTTGATAAGAAATTTTTGAATGAAGATGTAGAAAAGGTTATTCAGTTTGTATATGGAAATTCAGTTGTTGTGGAAAGTCTGGAAGTTGGGACAGAGCTTTTGAAAAAAGGATTTAACGACAGAATTGTTACACTTGAAGGAGATATTATCACTTCTCGTGGAAGAATGACTGGAGGGCATTCGTTTAAGGGGAAGGATGAAATTCTTGAGCGAAAAAAGGAATTGAAACATCTGGAAAGTGAAATTGAGAAAAATAAAAAGAATTTTAAGGAATTTGAAAAAAAATTATCGGAAATAGTTTTGGAAGCTGAAAAAATTGAAGCAGAAAGAACGGAAGCAGATAAATTATTTGAAAAATTTAAAAATGAATATCAGGAATTTAATGAAAATTATGACGATTTTAGCATAAAATTTAATCGAAAACAGCGAGAAATCAATACTTTGAACTATGAAATTTCTGAAAATGAGAAATTTATTTTGGAAAAAGAAAACAAAATAAAAGAAAATAAAGAACTGATTCAGAATATTGAAAAATATATTGAAGAAAATAATCTGAAAATGCGAAATCTGAATGAAGAACTTAAAAAATTTGAAAATATTGATGAATTTATTCAGAAATTGAATGAGACGGATAGAGATTACGAAATTTTGAAGGTTCGAACTGATAACAATAAAAATCGTTTTGCAGAAATTGAGTCTGATTACAAGAAACTTTTAAGTGAAAAGGCAGAACTGGATGAATTTGAGAAGAAAAGAGAGATGCTGGGGAATGAACTTTCTGAGAAACTTTCAGATAAGAAGACTGAAATTGAAAAAAATGAAAAAATTAATGAAAATATATTGAATGAAATCAAGGAATTTGAGAAAAAAATACAGGAAATTGAAGTAAAAGAAAGAAAGTTAATTAGCGAAATTAAGGATATCGAAGTAAAAATACTGGAAAATAAAAATAATTATGAAAAAATTGTTGAAAAAATTACACGTAATGAAAGTGAACTTGAATTTCAAATGGCGGAATTTAAGGAACTTGAAAGCCAAGAAATACTCGAAAATGAGGAATATTTTGAAATTGCTGATGAAGAGGAACTTACAGCAACAAGAAGAAAATTGTCATCAAATGAGAGAAGCCGTACAGATATTGGGGCAGTCAACCTTGCCTCAATAGATGAATTTGAATATGAAAATGGACGATATCAGGATATTGTGGCACAGAAGAAGGATTTACTGGAAAGCCGTGAAACATTGTTTGGATTTATTCGCGAAATTGAAGAGGAAGTTACAAACAAATTTTTTATAGCTTATGAACAGATAAACAAGAATTTTCAGTATATGTGTGAAACCATCTTAAATGGAGCAAAAGGAATAATTAAAATGACAGATCCTGAAAACTTGCTTACCACAGGACTGGAACTGAGTGTAAAATATAAAAACAAGCCAGAGCAGACTCTTCTTCTTCTTTCAGGAGGAGAAAAATCAATGCTTGCAGTATCATTTATAATGGCAATCTTTATGTTCAAGCCAAGTCCATTTACTTTCTTTGATGAAATCGAGGCAGCTCTTGATGAAAAAAATACAAAGAAAATTGTTGAATTATTACATCAGTTTATCAATAAGTCGCAATTTATTCTTATAACTCATAATAAAGAAACAATGAAAGGATCTCATAGGCTTTATGGAGTTACGATGAATAAAGAAATTGGAGAAACCAAGATTGTTTCGGTTGATGTATAATTTAATCAACTTTTTTACTGGAAATTTTTTAATATTTTTGATAAAATATAAGTAAAATTAATAATTAACACATATAGAAATTCTAGTTTAAAATAAGGGTAAAAGATTAGGCCATATTTATAATAATCCATTACTTTTACATATTTTTGCTCTAATTTTTAAATGAATTGACTATAGTATTTAAAATAGAAAGGAGAAATGTGAAAAAGTTTTCACATAAATTGGAAAAATGCTAAAAAAAATATTAGGTTTAATGATGATGCTTGCATGTTCAGTTATTGGGCTTGCTGAAACAGACATATCACAAATTGCAAGTGATTATCCATATAAGGAAAGCGCTATAATGGCAACTGTTTTAGGAACTCCTTCAGAACAGCATTACAAGTTTAAAAATCCGAAAGGGCCAAAAGTTAAAAAATTTACAGCAACAAAAAAAATTCCTGAAATATTGAGACAATGGAAAGATTATGAGTATGGCGTATGGACTCAGAAAGATAAAAAAGCGCCACTTATGATTATAATTTCTGGAACAGGTTCACTTTATAACAGCGGAATGTCACTTTATTTGGCAAATGTGTTTTATGACAGGGGATACAATGTAATTGCATTCAGTTCACCAACAACAATGCCATATATTGTAAGTCAAAGCAAAAATGCGTATGCAGGATATATAAAAGATGAGACAATACAATTATATTCTTTAATAAGTCAAGCTGTTTCAAGAGAAAAAAGCGATGGAATGAAAATTGACAAAACATATATAGGTGGTTACAGTTTAGGTGGTTTTCAGTCGCTTCTGCTTCATGAAATGGATGAAAAAAATGACAGAAGAATAGGAATTGACAAATCATTATTGCTAAATTCTCCAGTTAGTATTTTAACTGCGACACAGAATTTGGACAGTTTCTTAGTAAAAAATGGAATTTATGATTCAAGAAGCCTGGAAAAATATATGGATACTATATTTAGCCGGCTTATGTATGACGATTCAATAAAAATAAAAGACATTGAATTTTCAAATCTTACTACTTCATTAGGGAAATTAGGACTTGGGGAAAAAGATTTTGAAGTATTGACAGGGCTGCTGTTTAGATTTTATTCAGCCAATATGACCTTTGCTGGAGAAGTGTTCAGCGGTAACAATGCAACTGGGAGACTTTCGGACAAAAAATCCTATAAACGTTTTGATTCAGTTTCAAAAGAATTCAGGGAAGGGCTATCTGTTTCGTTTGATGAATATGCGAAAGAGATTTTATATCCGTATTTGAAAAAAAATAGAAATCCTGACCTTAGTTTCAATGATTTTATAAATGAGTTTGATTTGAAAAATAGTCAGAATTTTATAGATAAAAATAATAAAGATATAATATTTATAACATCAACTAATGATGTTTTATATTCAAGTCAAGATATAGACTATATAAAAAATACATTTTCAAATAAAGTTTTGCTACCATTTGGTGGACATACAGGAGCTCTTTGGCATAAGGATGTAGCAAATTTGATGGTAGATAAATTGGAGGAAAATTAGAATATGGCAGGGAAAAATAAATTATTAATGTTTGGAACAATGCTTGCTGTTGCAACACTTGGGCAGGCTGAATTGATGGAAATAAAAAATGAGGATACAATTATATATTTGGAAGAAAGAAACAAGGAAGCCGAGGACAATCTATTTGTTGAATTTGTAAATGGAAAAACAGAAGAAGTGCCTGATAAGAATATCGAACTAGTTGCGCAGACAAATGTAAAGAAAAAGAAAAACAAGCCAGATACAAATAAATACATTGCTTTTGAACAGGATGGATATGGTGTTTTGGCAACTAATCTGGAAGAACTTAACGAGGACTATATTGTATCAAGTCAAGTTTTTCAATTAACTGGTATAAATGATTCATTGGAACCATTTAACAGAAGAATGTACGCTTTCAATACTCAGATTGATAAAAAAATAGTTTATCCAGCATCACAAATTTATGCAGCAGTCGTTCCAAAACCGATAAGAAAGGGAATTTCGAATTTTTATAATAATTTTAGCGAAATACCAACTTTTGTAAATTCAGTATTACAGCTTAAACCTGGGAAAGCTGTAAATGCACTTGGAAGATTTGTTGTAAATTCAACAGTAGGAGTACTTGGAGTAGCAGATGTCGCTAAAAATATGGGAATGAAAAGAGATCCTGAAACAATGGGAGATACTTTGGGACATTATGGAGTTAGAACAGGAACATTTTTAGTCTTGCCTGTATTAGGTCCAAGTAACATAAGAGATGCTATTGGAAGTGCAGCAGATACTATGGCAGAAGGTGCTGTAAGAACTGCGGCTGAAGAAAAACTGTTTTTTGATACAGGAGTATTCGATAAGAAGGTTTATGGGTTTACAAGACCAGCTGTTACAGGATTAAATGCACGTTCAATGCTTAGTATGAGATATGGAGATTTGAATTCGCCATTTGAATATGATTTAGTAAAGGCATTTTACTATAACTATAGAAAAATACAGGTTATAAAATAAAAAACTAAGCATTAATAGCACTTGCATTTTGACTAGCAGGAGAAATATTCAATTTTGAATAAAATTAGGAGGAAAATAGGATGAACTATATAAAAGACGTAGATTTAGAAGTATATAATGCAATTGTTGAAGAGGAAAAAAGGCAAGAGGAAGGAATTGAGCTGATTGCTTCAGAAAATTTTGTTTCAAAGGCAGTAATGGAAGCCGCTGGATCCGTGTTTACAAATAAATATGCGGAAGGTTATCCTGGAAAGAGATATTACGGTGGATGTGCAAATGCTGACGTTGTGGAAAGTCTTGCTATTGAAAGATTGAAACAAATATTTGGGGCAAAATATGCAAATGTACAGCCACATTCGGGATCTCAAGCAAATATGGGAGTTTATGTTGGATTGCTTGAAGCTGGAGATAAAATTCTAGGAATGAGCCTTAGTGCTGGCGGACATTTGACACATGGTTATAAAATCAATTTTTCAGGAAAAAATTACATTGGATTGGAATATGGTCTAAATCCTGAAACAGAACTGATTGATTATGAAGCAGTCAGAGAAATTGCATTAAGAGAAAAGCCTAAAATGATAGTTGCAGGAGCAAGTGCTTATTCAAGAATAATTGATTTTAAAAAATTTAGAGAAATTGCTGATGAAATTGGTGCATATTTGATGGTAGATATGGCTCATATCGCTGGACTCGTAGCGGCTGGACTTCATCCAAATCCAATAGAATATGCAGATGTAGTAACTTCTACTACTCATAAGACTCTAAGAGGACCTCGTGGTGGAATAATTTTGACAAATAACGAAGAAATTGCAAAAAAAATTGATAAAACAATATTCCCTGGAATACAAGGAGGACCGCTAGTTCATATAATTGCGGCAAAAGCTGTTGCATTTAAAGAGGCACTTAGTCCAGAATACAAAAAATATCAGGAGCAAGTGACAAAAAATGCTAAAATTTTATCAGAAGAATTGGTAAAAGGCGGGCTTAGAATTGTAAGCGGTGGTACTGACAACCATTTGATGCTGGTTGATTTACGTCCAATGGGAGTTACAGGAAAATTAGCCGAAGCAAAATTGGAAGAGGCTGGAATAACTTGTAATAAAAATGCTATTCCAAACGATCCTGAAAAGCCATTTGTTACAAGTGGAATAAGACTAGGAACACCTGCAATCACAGCTCGTGGATTTAAGGAAGAAGAAACAAGGCAGGTGGCACAATTTATATTGACTGTTTTAGGAAATATAAATGACAATGAAAAAATTGCCCAAGTAAAAGAGCAAGTTTTAAAATTAACTGAAAAATTTCCACTTTATAAAGGTAAATAATTTAAAGATAAAAAATTAGGAGAAAATGTGAGAAATAATAATAGAAAAAACGACGAAATGCGTGAAGTAAAAGTAACTAAAAATTATATTATCCATCCAGAAGGTTCTGTTCTAATCGAATTTGGAAATACAAAGGTTATTTGCAATGCAACAATTGAGGAAAAGATTCCAAGATGGCTAAAAGGAACGGGATCAGGATGGATAACTGCTGAATACAGCATGCTTCCAAGAGCAACAAATACACGTATCCAAAGGGAATCAATAAAAGGAAAACTATCTGGAAGAACAATGGAAATCCAGCGGTTAATAGGAAGAGCCTTGAGAGCGGCGATAGATTTGGAAAAACTTGGTGAAAGAACGATAATGATAGATTGTGATGTAATTCAGGCAGACGGAGGAACAAGAACAGCTTCAATCACGGGAGCCTATCTTGCTCTAGAATTAGCAGTTGAAAGACTTATAGATGAAGGAAAATTAAAAGAGATTCCAATAAAATCAAAAGTCGCAGCAATAAGTGTTGGAAAAGTCCGAAATGAAATGCTTCTTGACTTAGAATATGAAGAAGACTCGAAAGCTGATGTGGATATGAACATTGTAATGAACGACAAAGGTGAGTTTATCGAACTGCAGGGGACAGGAGAAGAAGCAACTTTTACTCATGCAGAACTGCTGAAGTTTATTGAATTGTCTAAAAATGCCTTTGATAAGTTATTTAGCTTATAAATTAAGATTAATTTAAATAAGAACTTATTGACTTAATTATAGTAATTAACTAAATAAAGTAAAATCAATCAAAATTTTGCTAAGAAGTTTTAAAATTTAAATAGAAAATATAAAATTTAGAAAGGATGGTGAAAGAATAGATGAAGAAAAATAGAATGGAAAAATTATTTGATGAATATATGAAAAGAATACAAGACGGGGATACAAAGGCTATGAATGAGATTGGTCTTATTTTTCAAAATAATTATGATAATGAAAATGCCAAAAAGTGGTTTTTGAAGGCTATTGAGTCTGGAGATTATGAATGTGCAAATAATCTGGGATATCTTTATGCCAGTCAACATGATTTTGAGAATGCTGAAAAATATTATTTAATCGCAATTGAAAATAAAGATTATGATGCTTTGAATAATTTAGCAATTTTGTATGAGCAGAATGGGAAAAATAAAGAAGCAGAAAAATATTACTTGATGGCTATTGAAAAAAACTGTGAAGGAGCGAAAGAAAATCTTTTGACATTTTACAATTCGACTAAACAGACGGAAAAAGAAAAGGATATTTATTTACAGATGGCTTGGAAAGATGATGTTAATGCAATGAATCATCTAGGAATGATTTTTGGAAATGAAGGAAATTATAAGGAATCTGAGAAATGGTTTTTGAAAGCCGCAGCACTTGGAGACGAACATGCTAAAAATAACCTTAAAGTTTTAAAAAATAATTTCCGAAAGTCAAATTAATTTAGAGATATGAAAATAATACATTTGAATAAGAAAAATTTGACTAATTTGATTATATATGGTAACATTAAAACAAGACAATTATAATATAAAATAAATAAATTGGAGGAATTAAAATGGGATTATTTGATTTATTCAAAAAAGGTAACAAAGGTGAAGAAGTTAAGCAGGAATTTGATGGGAAAGTAATAGCTCCTATTTCAGGAAACTTATTGCCTTTATCAGAAGTACCTGATGAAGTTTTTGCTCAAAAAATGATAGGAGACGGAGTTGCAATTGAACCAACTGCCTCTGGAGTAATGGTAGCACCGGCTTCTGGAAGAATAGAAAAAATATTTGATACTAATCATGCTTTTAGTATTGTAACACCTGCTGGAATCGAAATTTTTGTGCATCTTGGAATGGATACAGTTAAACTTGAAGGAAAAGGATTTGAAAGAATTGCAGAAGAAGGAGCAGTAGTAAAAGCAGGAGATCCAATAGTTAAATATGATTATGACTTCTTAAAAGAAAATGCAAAATCAATTATTACACCAGTAATAATTTCAAATACAGATGACTATAGTGCATTAAATCCAGTTGAATCTGGAACAGCAGTAGCTGGAGAAACACTTGTGTTAAATGTTGAAAAATAGTTTAATTAAATAATTTAATAAAAAATCTCTATCTAATGTAATTTTGTTACTTTTGTAGAGATTTTTTTATAATATACTCAAACCTATTTTAATTTAAACTACTAAAATTATATAAATTTATGGTTTGAGTAAAATAGTCATAGCTTTTGAGTTTGGTTTTAAATAAGTTTTACTATATTATTTTTCTTTTTTCCAATCAATACTTTTCACTAGGATAAAAAATATTAACCCTGCTAGTGTATTTGAAAATAAATTTCCCCAAAAAATTGAGTAAAGACCAAGATATTTTTGCGTTATTAAAATAAAAATGTATCGTAATAGCCAAATCCGTAAAATAGACATAGCTAAAGGTATTCTTGTTCTTCCAAGAGCTATAAAAACACCTTGTGAAATCATAAATACACTAAATCCAATTACAGAATATGTGTAAATATGCAAAGCTTTGTCAGCAATCTCAATAACTTTTGAGACATTTGTAAAAATAAGTACAAGTGGTAAAGAAATAGGTAAAATTAAGATGATTGTCAAAATAGAAATTATAACGCCTGTTTTCCATCCAATTTTAAAAACATCTTTAGATTTTTTTACATTTCCTGTTCCCATATTTATACTAATCATTGAAGAAACTGTAGTTCCGATTGAGGATGGCAAGATAAAACAAATGGCATTAATATTTGAAGCAATTCCTTGTGCATTTAAGGCAATTGCACCAAATTTTTCCATTTCCTTGTTTATAAGAAAAAATCCAAGATACAAAAAAGCATAGTTTAACATTGAAGGAAAGCCTATATTAAGCAATTTTTTTATGATAGGCAATTTTATTGAGTAATTTCTCAGACTTAGCTTAATATCATCCTTCTTTAAGAATAAGTCGTAAAACATCCAAATTGTAATGGTAATATAAGAAAAAAGAGAAGCCATTACAGCACCTGTGATTCCCATTTTTAAAGCATATAAAAAAATGGAGTTAAAAATTATTTTCAAAATTAGTAACAAAAAAATACGAATAAATGTAACTTCAGGCCGTCCAATTGCATTTTTTGAGGAATTATAAATAGCAGCTAGAAATACAAAAGGCATTACAAGTGAATAAAGAGAAATGTAAATATAAACATTGTCACGAATTTCAATAGTTGTGTATTTTGAAATTATAAAAGCCGAAAAGATACATACTGGAATAATCAAAATTCCAATGATAAAACTAAATACAAAAATTTGAAGCATTGTTTCCCTTACAGCGAGCATTCTTCCTTTACCGTAAAGTCTACCAAGCATAACAAGAGTAGCCACACCTAATCCTTGAGACAAGGCAATCATAACATTAAGAATAGGCTGGCTGAACGTAACGGAACTTGCTACTTGAACATTTGTGAGCCTGTTAAGGAATAAACTGTCAGAAAGTGGAATAAGTGCCTGGATAATGCCGACTAGCAATGTGGGGATGGATAGAAAGAGCAGTGTGTTTATAACTTTTCCATTTAAAATCATTTCACGCCGTTCTTCATTAGATTGAGTTTTAAAAATCATTTATTATCCTCCTTTCAAAAAATATCGTATTTTTTTATTATAACATTTTTTTTGAAATTTTAAAACTAAAATTAAAAAGAGAAATTTTACAATTTTTATGAAAAATACTTTACAAATATGAAAAAATTAGTTATAATGATAAATATTATGTGATAGAGGTGCAATTATTAAAAGTAAATTTACGGAGAAAAGTCGATTCTGTGAAATAAGTTGAAAGGAATAATTGCCGAAGCGTAGGGATTGACTATCTTTATTGCTGGGGCTATGGAGAATATCCATAGGACTGTCATTATCAAAGGATAATGGGGAGCTGTCAGATATAATTCATATAAATTTTTTAAGTTTTTTAGTTTTAAATAAAAATAATAAAAATTTTTAGATATATGTTTTATATGCTGATGCTTGTTATCGGCATTTTTTATTATCCAAAAAACAAAAATACTGAAAGGAGAAGGAAATTTTTTATTTTTAAAAAGTTTCTGTAGAAATATGAAATTATTTGGAACGTCGAAAGTTAATGAAAATGGGAATTTATCAATAGGAGGAGTGGATACAGTTGAACTCGTGAAAGAATTTAAAACGCCACTTTATGTTATGGATCAGGAGCTTATTGAAACAACGATAGACAAAATGAAAGCGGCATTTAAGTCTACGAGATTTAATACAAGAATTGCTTATGCTGGGAAAGCGTTTTTGTCAACAGGGATGATTAAACTGGTTGAATTAAAAGGGCTGGATTTGGATGTTGTTTCGGGCGGAGAACTTTATACTGCTCATAAAGCGGGATTTCCAATGAATAAAGTTCATTTGCATGGAAACAATAAATTAGTAAGTGAAATTGAAATGGCTGTTGAATTTGGGATTGATACGATTGTTGTTGATAATGAGGATGAAATTGATAAAATTGAGAGAATTTGCCGTGAGAAAGGGAAGAAGCAGGCTGTGCTTGTGAGAATTGATCCAGGAATAGAGGCACATACGCATCATTATATAAAAACTTCAGGACTTACTTCAAAATTTGGAATTTCATTGTTTCAGGATAATTTATTTGATATAATTAAAAGGTTGAATGATAGCGAATGGATAGAATTTAAAGGATTTCATACGCATATCGGTTCACAAATTTTCCAATCGGCGTTCTTTATATTTGCTCTAGATGAGATTTTTAAATATTTGGATAAATTGAAAAAGGAATTGGGAATAGTAGTTCACACAGTAAATATGGGTGGAGGATTTGGAGTTTACTATAAGGAAGGAGATGATCCAAAACCGATAGAGGAAGTACTTAGTGAAATAATAACATATACGGAAGCAATGGAAATTAAATATCAAATTGGATTTAAGGAACTTTGCATTGAGCCAGGAAGAAGCATTGTCGGAAATGCTGGAACTACTTTGTACGAAGTTGGAGGAATTAAGGAAACAGTCGGCGGAAAAACGTATGTGTTTATAGATGGAGGAATGTCGGACAATATAAGAACGGCATTATACCAGGCAGAATATGAGGCTGGAGTTGTAAACAATCTAAACGATACAGATGTAAGAGAAATAACTTTGGCAGGAAAGCTGTGTGAATCAGGGGATATTATCATTGAAAAAGGAAAATTACCAAAAGCAACAGAAATTGGAGATATTGTGGCAGTAACGACAACAGGGGCATATTGTTACACAATGTCAAGCAACTATAACAGAATGATGCGACCAGCAGTTGTATTCGTAAAGGATGGAAAAGCGAAAGTTGCGGTAAAAAGGGAAACACTGGATGATTTGATTAGAAATGATGAAATTTTTGATTTATAAAAAATAAGAAAGAGGTGAATTTATTGTGATTATTGTGCATAAATATGGTGGAACTTCGGTTGCTACAACGGAAAAAATAATGAATATCGCAAAATATTTGGGAAGTGTGAAGGATTCTGGAAACGATGTGGTTGTCGTGGTTTCAGCAATGGGAAAAACTACAGATGCCCTAATAAAATTGGCTCACGAAATTACCGATAAACCTGACTTGAGAGAAATGGACAGGCTGATGTCAACTGGAGAACAGCAGACAATTGCATTGCTTAGCATTGCTTTACAGACACTTGGATATGAAGCTATCTCGCTTACAGGGGCTCAGGCTGGAATAAAAACGAGCGGACATTATACAAAAAACAGAATTGAGGACATCAACGGAAAAGAGATAAAAGAACATTTGTCAAAAGGTAAAATTGTAGTTGTAGCTGGATTTCAGGGAGTAAATGAAGCTGGAGATGTGACAACTTTGGGCCGTGGAGGATCTGATACATCGGCTGTTGCCCTAGCGGCTGCACTTGGAGGAAAATGTGAAATTTACACAGATGTAGATGGAATTTACTCAATTGACCCAAGAGTTTATAAAGATGCCAAAAAATTGCCAGTTGTTTCTTATGATGAAATGATGGAGCTGGCTTTTTTAGGAGCTGGGGTAATGGAGCCAAGAGCAGTTGAGCTTGGAAGCAAATATAGTGTAGAAATTTACGTTGGAAAATCGCTTGGAGAAAAAAACGGAACGATTATAACATCGGTAGAAAAAACAAAGGAGAATAAGGAAATGGAGCAAAAAGTAATAACTGGAGTATCAATCAATGAAAATATGGTAATGGTAAACGTGGAGGAAATACCAACAAATGCACAAAATGTGTATGAAATTTTTGAAAAAGCCGAAGCAAATGGAATAAACATTGACATAATAAGTCAAAATGACGTAACAAGCCATCATGGAAGCTTTGCCTTTACTTGTCCAAAAACAGACATTGCCGCACTTGAAAAAATTGGAGCAGAAATAGAAGCAGAATTTCCAAGAACATCATTTATAATAAATCCTTACATTACAAAAGTTTCAGTAGTAGGAATCGGACTGATAAGCAACATTGGAGTTGCTGCCAAAATGTTTAGAATCCTTTCAGAAAATGACATAAGTTTCCATCAGGTTTCCACTTCTGAAATCAGTATTTCGTTAGTTGTAGACGAAGTTATGGGGAAAAAAGTGGCTGAGTTATTTGCGAAGGAATTTGATTTGTAAAAGATTTTAAGATATATAATGAACTAATTCAAAGATTATTAAATATAGAATATAAAAAAATGATGGAGGTTTTTGAGATGTTAAAATTTGAGAAATATCAAGGTGCGGGGAATGATTTTATTATTGTTGCTGAGAAGGATCTTATCGAAATAGGAATACCTGAATATGGGGAATTTGCTAGTCAGGTTTGTGACAGGCATTATGGAGTGGGTGCGGATGGTCTGATTATTTTAAAATATGTGGCAAGTATGCCATTTATGTTTTTCTTTAATGGGGATGGAAGTCAGGCGCCAATGTGTGGAAATGGAATAAGATGTTTTTCACATTATCTTGTAAACAATCACCTAGTTGAAGGAAACGAATTTACTGTAAAAACAGTTCCTGGAGATTTGATAATACAAGTAAATTACGATGAGGAAAAAGACGATTTCACAGCAAGAGTGAATATGGGAAAACCTGTTTTTAATGTAAAAGAATTAATAAATATTGAAAAAGAGCAGTTTTTAAGAGAAAAAATTAATATTGACGGAACAGAAATTGAAATTTCATATATTTTTATGGGAACTGACCATTCTGTAATATTTGTAAATGATTTTGCAGATTATAACATTGATGAGCTTGGTAAAAAAATTGAGAATTATACTGACTTATTTCCCAAAAAAGTCAATGTAAACTTTGTAAAGGTGTATGACAGGGAGCATATAGAAATAATCACTTGGGAACGTGGAGCAGGAAGAACATTGGCTTGTGGAACAGGGGCTACAGCTTCGGCTGTACTTGCCAAAACTTTTGATTTTGTAGATGATAAGGTAAATGTGAAAGTTCCAGGAGGACAGCTTGTTATTGAGTATGAAGGTGGAGAAAATGATGTATTTATGACAGGGCCTAGTGAAAAAATAGCTGAAGGAATGTATAAATATCAAAGATAATTAAATTTTTAATTTAGGAAGTTAAATTAAGGAAAGAAGGGATAAAATGAAATTTGAAGGTTCGTACGTGGCGTTAATTACGCCATTTAAAAATAGTGGAACGGAATTGGATGAGGATAAATTAAGAGAATTGGTAAATTATCACATTGAAAATGGTACATCTGGAATCGTACCTTGCGGAACAACTGGAGAAGCTCCAACTCTGACATTCGCAGAACATGAAAAAGTAATAAAAATAGTTGTGGAAGAAGTGAAAGGAAGAATACAGGTAATCGCAGGGGCAGGATCAAATAATACAACAAGAGCGATAGAACTTACAAAATACGCAAAGGAACTGGGAGCAGATGCAGCCTTAAGCACTTGCCCGTACTACAACAAACCAAGTCAAAGAGGACTTTATGAACACTACAAAACAATTGCACAAGAAGCAAAATTTCCTATAATGCTTTACAATGTGCCTGGAAGAACAGGAACAAATATTGAAGCAGAAACAATTGCAAAATTGGCTGAAGTACCTGAAATTGTAGCTGTAAAGGAAGCAACAGGGAGTCTTGAACAAATGATAAGAATTCAGGATTTATGCGGAGATAAAATTGAAATTCTTTCAGGAGAAGATCACCTAATCTTGCCAATGCTGTCAATCGGTGCAAAAGGAGTAGTTTCAGTAGTTGCCAACATAATGCCGCAAGAAATGAGCGATTTAATCAGTTCATTCTTAAACAAGAACTTTGATAAAGCATTTGAACTGCATACAAAATTATACGATGTAAGTAGAAACATGTTCGTAGAAGGAAATCCTGTAACTGTAAAAGCTGCTATGAAAATACTTGGAAAACTTGACAATGATATAGTAAGATTGCCATTGGTAGCAGCTGAGGCGGATACTTATGGGAAATTGACAAAAGTATTTAAAGAAAAAGGAATTTTTTAATTTTTTATTTGTTGGAAATTTTAAATTGTAAAAAGAGCTGGAGTAAATTCCAGTTTTTTTTAAGCAGGATTGCTCATTGCCGCAAATCCTGCACCTATGGCTAGACTCCGACTTTTATTTGCTCAACTCCGAAACTCCTCCTTTCAGTCGTCTAACAATCGTAGTTGAACAAATAAAAGCTCCGTCAGTTTATTAAAATTAAAAAATTTATTTTATTATAATTTAAATCTTTTTAATCAAAATAAAAATTAAGAAAAATTTCGCTAAGAGAAAAATAACTAAACACGAATATTTTTCTTTTACTATAATTTTTATATTAAATACTAATTATTTGAATTATTCTAACTTTTTATTGTGAAAGTGAGCTTTTGGAAACCTTTCAAATTACATTACTTATTAAAAATAAATAAAATACTTCAGAATAAAAAATTAATAAATGGAAATGAAGGATCATAAAAAGAATCTTTAATTTGAATACCTAAAGATAGATTTGAAATAGTTTGAATATTTTTTACAATTTTACAAAAAAATATAAAAAATTTTTTTGAATATTGAAAATTATAGGGTACAATATTTATTAGGGAAATTTTAAATAATAAATAATCAAAACTAAAAGTTGAGAGGAATGGATAAAGATGATATACACAACGAAAGAGTTAGAAGAGATACAGAAAAATTTTATCGAAATGGAAGTAAAAAGTTTTGCAAGGGAAGTTGTTGAATTTATTGATGAAAGTCCGAGCAGTTATCATGTTGTAAAGAATTGTTCAGATATTTTAGATGAAAATGGATTTGAGAGAATTATGCCTCGTGAAAAATGGGAGTTAAAAAAGGGAGGAAAGTATTTTTTCAAAAAATCCAGTTCTACAATAATTGCTTTTACAGTTGGTGAAAATTTTGATGCGAGAAAAGGGTTTAAGATTTTTGGGGCACATACTGATTCTCCTTGTTTTAGAATAAAGCCTAATCCTGAAATGGTGACAGAAAATATAGTGAGATTAAATACAGAAGTTTATGGAGGGCCTATTTTGAGTACGTGGTTTGATAGACCACTCTCTATTGCTGGACGTGTCATTGTGAAAGGTGAAAATCCATTTTTTCCAAAAACTGTAAAAATTAAGATAGATGAACCGCTTTTGACAATACCAAATCTTGCTATTCATCAGAATAGGGAAGTAAACAATGGAGTAAAAATTGATAAACAGAATGATGTCTTGCCTGTAATTTCACTTATTAATCATAATTTTGAGAAGGAAGGCTATCTTGAAAGAATTATTTTGGAAAAGACAGGAATAAAAAAAGAAGATATAATTGATTTTGACTTATATTTATATGCAACGGAAAAAGGGTGTCTTTTAGGTGCAAATGAAGAATTTATATCTTCACCAAAAATTGACAATCTTGCTTCTGTTTATACAGGGCTGATTGGACTTGTGGAAGCTGAAGAAAATAAGGACAGGATTAATATTTTTGTAGCTTTTGACAATGAAGAGATAGGAAGTGCCACAAAGCAGGGAGCTGATTCCAATTATCTTTTGAATACGCTAGAAAGAATCTTATTGTCGTTAGGACTTAATAGAAGCGAGTTTTTACAGATGCTGGAAAGTTCGTATATTTTATCAGCTGATGCTGCACATGCCGCACATCCTGCACATTTAGGAAAAACAGACCCTACAAACCGTGGAAGAATAAACGAGGGTGTTTCAATAAAAATTAGCGCAAAACAAAAATATACATCTGATGGATATTCAATTGCTGTAATCAGACAACTTATTGAAGGAACGGATATACGGATTCAGCCTTTTGTAAATGAATCAAACGAACTTGGAGGAAGTACAATTGGGCCGCTTTCTTCAACACATCTGGATATAGATGGAGTAGATTTGGGAGTTCCAATGTTTGCGATGCATTCGGTACGTGAATTATGTGGAATTTTTGATATATTTTATTTGAAGGAATTAGCGAAAGAATTTTTTTCAAAAGGATAGAAAATATTATTTTTAAGGAGATAGTCATTATATTGGCTATCTTTTTTAAATGGCGAGTTTGTTGTTTTTTTACATTATCTATGATAAAATGAAATATAAAATAGCAGAAAGGTAATAGAATGAAAGTATATTTAGAATTGTTCTGGATTTTTTTTAAGATAGGTGCATTTACTCTTGGTGGGGGTTATGCTATGGTTCCGCTTATTCAAGCTGAAATTGTTGTCAAAAAGAAATGGATTGAAGAAGAGGAGTTTGTAAAGCTTTTGGCACTTGCTCAGTCTTCACCAGGTGCATTGGCAGTAAATATATCGGTTTTTGTAGGATATAAAATGAAAAAGATGCTTGGTGTAATAGTTACGGTTATAGCAGCAACATTGCCATCTTTTATAATTATTCTTCTTATAGCGTCACTGTTTAGCAATATACAGGATAATATATATGTAATAAAGGCATTTAAGGCAATAAGACCAATGGTGGTTGCATTAATTGCGGCAAGTGTCTATACAATTGGAAAATCGGCTAAAATTAATAGAAAAACGTTATGGATTGTGATTTTGGTTGCAGTAATGGTGGCATTTTTTAAATTTCCGCCTATTATTATGATTATTTTAGGTGCATTTTTAGGGAATATTTGGATGAATTGGAGGGGAAAAAGATGAGTTTGGCAATACTGTTAGTATTATTTTTTGTGTTTTTTAAGATAGGGCTGTTCAGTTTTGGTGGTGGATATGCAATTCTACCACTTATTCAGGCAGATGTTGTAGATTTGCATAAATGGGTAAATGTACAGCAGTTTACAGACATTGTGGCAATTTCACAAGTAACACCAGGACCAATTTCATTAAATGCTGCAACTTATGTTGGATATTTGATTGGAAATAAAGTGGGATTTTGGGATGCGTTTATAATGGGGACAGTTGCAACAATAGGACTGATTCTTCCATCAGTTATTGTAATGTCATTTTTTAGTAAATTTTATTTGAAGTTTCAAGATAATAAATATATGGATAATGCGTTTGCAGGTTTAAAAATTGTTGTTGTAGGGCTGATTCTAGCAGCAGCTATAATGTTAATTGATAAAAATAATTTTATAGATTGGAAAAGTGTTGTAATATTTATTGTTTCTGTGACACTTGTGCTAAAATGGAAAGTAAATCCAATATTGCTCACAGTAATTGCAGCAATTGCGGGAATAATAATTTACTAAATATAACTGTTTTCTTAAAAATAAAAATTAATAAACTGAGAAATTTTAAAAATAAATTTTGTAATGAAAATTTACAGAAATATTTTATAATTATTAAAACATAAAATGAATAAATATCGATTTTTAATAAAAGAAAAGGATATGAAAGAAAAGAGGGAGATTATGAAAAAAAAATATACTATTGCATTATTAATATTAATTTTGGTATTTAGCTGTGGTAAAAAAAATAAAAAATCACAAAATTCTCAAAGTAAGCCAAATATTGAAAATATACAGGATGATAAGCTTAAGGAATTAACGAAAAAAGCTGAAAAAGGAGATGTGTCGGCACAGACTGAACTTGGAGAAATGTATCTTCACGGAAATGGAGTAAAAGTAGATTACAAAAAATCTATGGAGTGGAGCAAAAAAGCCGCTGAAAAAGGAAGCTACCGTGCAATGACTAACATCGGAATTCTTTATTTTGACGGACTTGGCGTAGAAAAAGACTATAAAAAGGCTTTTGATTCATTTTCAAAGGCGACAGATGGCGGAGATACAAAAGGACCAAGATACTTAGGGATAATGTCTGAAAAAGGACTTGGTGTGAAAAAAAGCCTTGATGATGCCGCATTTTACTATGAAATTGGAGATAGCAGCGGAGACTTGACGTCACGATACAATCTCGGTAAAATTCACGAAAAAGTAGGAGATTATGCAAAATCAATAGAACTTTACAAAAAAACAGACGGAAGAATGGATAAAATTACAGCTCCAATGTACGAAGCACTTGGAGATTTATATGCAGCTGGAAAAGGTGTAGAAAAAAATACAAAAGAAGCTAAGGAATGGTATGAAAAAGCTGTAAAATCTCGAAGTCAGGAAGCACAAGAAAAAATAGAAAAATTAAAATAATCTTTAAAATTTTCATTTAATTTTTTGTTTTAACAAGTTATAAAAAATTTGTAAATAATGTTATTTACTAAAATTGTTATTTATGATAAAATAAGTTAAGAAATTTAAATATATTTACATAACTATATAATTTTTATTTTAATTAAATATAAATTCTATAATTTCAGAAATTTAATTCTTAATTTTATAAATTTAAATTTTATGTGAACTATAAATATAATATTTAGATTAAATGTAAAATTAAGAGAACTTTATTTCAGACTATACTTTTTTACTTAAACTTTATATAATTTTTAGAATTTTATAAAAATAAAAATTAATGAAAATAGAAAGGAGACGCTACGCTAATTATATGTAGTCTTTTTTATTAAAAGGTAAAAAATGTTTAATAAAAAAAGAAACGTAGCAGTAGGAAATAATGTTAGAAACATTGATTTTTAGAGAAATAAGATATAATGAAAATAATGAGCAGCTTCTCAAGGAAAATTTAGAAAAAATAAAAGAAAATCCTGATGATGTGGAAGTATTAAAAACATTAGCTTCCATCTATCACGCACTAAAAGAAAATGATAAAGCAATTGATATTTATGAAAAATTGGTAAAATTAAAGCCTGAAGAAATAGAAACAAGAGCATTTTTAGGTTATTTGTACTATGAAAATGAAGAACTTGACAAAGCTGAGGAAAACTTTAATAAGGCACTTGATATAAGTACAGAAGATGAGCCGTTTGTATTATTCCTTTTGGGAAATATATATTCGAGAAAAGGTAAGATATCAGAAGCAGTTGACTGTTATGAGCTTGCTATATTCCTTGATTTTGATATGTATATTGCACATATTGATTTTGCTAGAAAATATGAACATATGGGACGGCACCAAAAGGCGCTTGAAGAATACAGAGCGGCCTTTAGAATTGATTCAAGGGATGAAGGGCTTATTGAAAAAATAAACTACATCGAAAATAAATGTAAAAATTCAGAAGATGAAGATAAAAAAGTAAATTTTTCAGGAGTAAATTTAGGAATTGTTTAAAATTAAACTGAATATTTTTAAATAAAATATAGTTTTAGAAAGTTGTCGTATGATAACTTTCTATTATTTTTTAAATTATTTTTTCTTTAACAAAATTTTGCTTATTGTTTTGTTGCTTTAGTCATTATGATTAAACTAAAAGTATTTAAATCAGCAGAGATTGTAACGGAGATTGTAAATGTTACCTTTATATTATACTCGAACCCTTTTAAAATTGAACTGCTAGAAATTATATAATTTAGGGTTTGAGTAAAATAGTCATAACTTTTGAGTTCTGTTTTAAACTAGTTTTATTATTATAGTAGAAAAAATAATTTATGCAATAAAAATCTGAGATATTAAGGGAGAAAAAAAGTGGTAAATTTAGTATGTGAGGCTATTCTTCCAGATTGTCCAATGAAGGATGTGGAAGAAATTGAAAAAAGTATAATGACAACTTATAAAAAAAGTATATGGTCAAAGTTTTTAAAGGCAATTAGTGATTTTGATATGATACAGGATGGGGATAAAATAGCAATTGGAGTTTCTGGCGGAAAAGACAGTTTGCTTTTAGTAAAGTTATTTCAAGAGTTGAAGAAAGATAAACGGAAAAATTTTGAATTTAAGGCTGTTAGTTTAAATCCTGGTTTTAGGAATTCTGATTTGGATAATTTTAAAAATAATTTGGACAAGTTAAATATTGACTGTGATATTATTAATACGAATATTTGGGAAATTGCAAATGAAAAGGCAAAAGACTATCCGTGTTTTTTATGTGCTAAAATGAGGCGTGGAATTTTGTATACGCAAGTAGAGGAGCTTGGATTTAATAAATTGACGCTTGGGCACCATTTTGATGATGTAATTGAAACAACTCTTATAAACATGCTTTATGCAGGAACAATGAAGACAATGACTCCAAAAGTTCCATCAACTTCTGGAAAATTAGAACTAATTCGTCCATTAATCTATGTAAAGGAAGCTGACATAATTGATTACACAAAAACAAATGGAATCCGTGCGATGAACTGTGGATGTACAATCGAAGCTGGAAAAACTTCAAGTAAACGTAGGGAAGTAAAAAATTTACTAGCCGAGCTTGAAGAAAAAAATCCGGGAATAAAGCAAAGTGTGTTTAATTCAATGAAAAATATAAATCTGGATTATGTTTTTGGATATACAGGCGGAAAGGAAGCAGAATAAATAAAAATAATTAATAGTTTTATATAGTAGTGAAATAAAATTTTATACCATTGTGGTAGTGAATGTTTGAGTAGTCATAGACTGCTCTTTTTTTTAGGGAGAAATAGAGAATCTGGTTGTACATACGAGGATAATAAGGTATAATTAAAAAGAAATAATGAAATAAATAAAAAGTTAGGAGCTGATTTTATGAAAAAAAATTTTAATCAAAAATGGTGGCATAAATCTGTAGTTTATCAAATTTATCCAAAAAGTTTTAATGATACGACTGGAAGTGGAGAAGGAGATATAAGGGGAATTATCGAGAAACTTGATTATCTGAAGGAACTTGGAGTGGAAGTAATCTGGATTACTCCAATGTATAAATCTCCACAGAATGACAATGGATACGATATAAGTGACTACTACAATATTGATCCTAATTACGGAACAATGGCAGATTTTGAGGAAATGCTGTCTGAAGCACATAAAAGAGGGCTGAAAATAGTGATGGATATTGTTGTAAATCATTCTTCCACTGAAAATGAATGGTTTAAAAAGTCTGAAGCTGGAGATCCTGAATATAAAGATTTTTATATATGGAAAGATGCAGTTGATGGAAAAGAGCCTACAAACTGGCAATCAAAATTTGGAGGAAATGCCTGGAAATATTCAGAAAAGAGAGGGCAATACTACTTACATCTGTATGATGTGACACAAGCCGACTTAAACTGGGAAAATGAAAATATGAGAAAAAAAGTGTATGAAATGATAAGATTCTGGCTGAATAAAGGAGTCGATGGATTTAGGCTGGATGTTATAAATGTTATCTCAAAAGATCAGAGATTTTTGAATGATGATGGGAGTGATACGAGATTTGTACCTGATGGAAGAAGATTTTATACAGATGGGCCTAGAATCCATGAATTTTTAAAGGAAATGAACAGAGAGGCATTTGGCGGAGGAGAACTTATTACGGTTGGAGAAATGTCTTCTACAAGCCTTGATAACTGTATCAGATATTCAAATCCTGATGAAAAGGAATTATCAATGGCATTTTCATTCCATCATTTGAAAGTAGATTATCCAAATGGAGAAAAATGGGCAAAGGCTCCATTTGATTTTGTGGAGTTAAAAAGAATATTTTCTAAATGGCAAATTGGAATGTATGAAGGGAACGGATGGAATGCGACTTTCTGGAATAACCACGATCAGCCAAGGGCATTGTCAAGATTTGGAAATGATAAGGAATATCATAGTGAGTCGGCTAAAATGCTTGCCACAGTTCTTCATGGACTGCAAGGGACACCTTATATTTATCAGGGAGAAGAATTTGGAATGACAAATCCTTATTTTGATAATATTGAGAAATATCGTGATGTTGAATCAACTAATAATTACAAAATTTTACTCAATAAAGGATGTTCTGAAGAAGAAGCCATCGAAATCTTAATGCAAAAATCAAGAGATAATTCCAGAACGCCTGTCCAATGGAATGATTCTGAAAATGCAGGATTTACAACTGGAATTCCTTGGATTGGAGTGCCTGAAAATTATAAAAAAATTAATGCTGAAGCGGCTTTAAAAGATAAAAATTCAGTATTCTATCATTATAAAAAATTAATTGATTTAAGAAGAAATGAAGAATTAATGATAACAGGAAAATATGAAGACATTGATTTGGAAAACAAAAGTGTTTATGCTTATAAACGTGTTGGAGAAAATGGGGAATTAGTTGTAATTAGTAACTTTTATGAACTAGAAGTAGAATTTGAGTTGGAAAAAAATGGGATTAAAGGCTTAGAAAATGCTCAGATTTTATTATCAAACTATGAAACTAATCCTGAAATTAAAGACGGGAAGATTATTTTAAAGCCTTTTGAATCGATTATTTTCAAAAGGTAGCTGAATTTTTTAAGGAAAATGAAAAAAGGGTTGATGATATATGAAAAGAATAATAATATTAATTATATCAGTAATGACAGTTGCAAGTTGTTCCTATCTTGATGCGGCAAGGGAAGAAATGAACGAAAGAGGAGTTGAGTGCAGATACAATAGAAGAGGCAGAGTTGAAAATTGTCGTTATATGAATTGATAATTTTAGTCATATAGAAGGAGATGAATTGAATGAAAAAGTTAATAGTGTTGATGTTATTAGTATCAGTACTGGTTGTAAATTGTTCTTATTTTGAAGGAGCTGAAAAAGAGCGAAGAGAGCGAGGCTGGGAATGCCGATACAACTATAAAGGAGAAATGCAGCATTGTGGTTATATAAATTAAAAAAGTTCATATATGAAAGATTAATTGGATTAAAAAACATAATAAAGGAGATGGTAAGAATGAAAAACTTAGTAATTTTAGTTATTTTGATATTAACTGCTATAAGTTGTTCTTATGTGGAAAGTGGAGAAAGACAATTAAGAGAAAGAGGCTGGGAATGTCTATATAATGGTAAGGGAGAAGTTCAAGTCTGTGGATTTATAAACTAATAGTCTTAAATTATTTAGTGTAAAAAAGGAGATAATGAAATGAAAAAATTAGCGATTTTAATTATATTAATGCTAACTGTTATAAGTTGCTCATATTTTGAAGGAGCAGAAAGAACGATGAAAGAAAGAGGATATGAGTGTATGCATACTTATAAAGGAGAATTACAGGGTTGCAATTATATAAAATAGATATAATTTAGCATTTTATAAAATGCAGATTTTTTAGATAAAAAGTCAATTGAATTTAAAATACTGAAAAAGGAGATGGTTTATATGAAAAAAATAATAGCATTGATTATTATATTGCTAGTAAGTGTAATGAGTTGTACTGAAGCAGATAGACAAATGATGAGAGAAGTTGATCAGGAAATGAAGGAAAGAGGAGTTGAATGCTTATATAACGAAAGAGGTAATCCAATAGGAGTTTGTCGTTATATAAAATAGATATAATCTGGTATTTCAAAAAATATAGGAAATGAAAATTTTTTGGATAAGAGATTAATTGATTTCAAAATAATGAAAAAGGGAGATGAATTGAATGAAGAAAATAATAATGTTAGTTATATTAACTATAATGACAATGAGCTGTTCTGAGCTTGCTAGAATGGAGGATGAATATCAGCAGAATCTTAGAGAGAGGGGGCGAAGATGCAGATATAACTACAAAGGAGAGGTACAGCATTGTGAGTTTATAAACTAATATATATTTAATATTAGAGGAAAATATAACGAGGGAGATAGATTGCATGAGAAAATTAATAATTTTGATTATATTAGTAATATCTACTGTAAGCTGTTCATATTTTGAAGGAGCTGAAAGAGCAGAAAAAGAAAGGGGGAGGGAATGCAGGTATAACTATAAAGGAGAACAGCAGGGTTGCAATTATATAAGATAGAAATTATTTAATATTTTAAAAACATAAAGAGTATAAATTTTTTATTTGATGAAACTTAAAATATGATAAAGGAGTTAATAATATGAAAAAATTAGCAATTTTAGTTGTATTAGTGATGATAGTTGCGAGTTGCTCGTATCTTGATGGAAGTGAAGCTAGAAGAAGAGGTTGGGAATGCCTGTATAATGGCAAGGGAGAAGTTCAAGTCTGTGGTTACATAAACTAATAATCATAATTTAGTAAATCATAGAGAAAAGTGATAAAGGAGATAGCAAAAATGAAAAAATTGGCGATTTTAATTATATTAATGTTAACAGTTATGAGTTGTTCATATATGGAAGGTGGAGAAAGATTAATAAGAGAAAGAGGCATGAGATGCAGATACAATTATAAAGGGGAATTACAGCATTGTGGCTTTATAAACTAATCATGATTTGTGTAATATTATCAAGAAATGTAATAAAAGAGATGGTATGTGTGAAAAAAATAATGGTGTTAGCGGTATTAATAATGACATTGGTTGTAAGTTGTTCTTATCTTGAAGAAGCAGAAAAAGAGCAGAGAGAAAGAGGGGTTGAATGTAGATATGGTAAAAGAGGCGGTCTTGAAAACTGCCGTTATATAAATTAATAGTTTAGAAAATTATATTAAAGGAGTTGATATTATATGAAAAAATTAATAATTTTAGTCATACCAGTATCGTTACTAATTATGAGCTGTACCGAACTTGCAGATATGGAAGCAAGGAGACAACAGAGAATAGAAGAAAGAGGAGTTGAATGTAGATATAATAAAAGAGGAGGAGTTGAAAATTGCCGTTATGCAAATTAACAGCTAGAAAAAATAAAGGAGAAGATAAAGATGAAGAAATTGATAATTTTAGCTATATTAATAATGACTGTTATAAGCTGTTCATATCTTGATGGAAGTGAAGCCCAAAGAAGAGGGCGACGATGTAGATACAATTATAAAGGAGAGGTACAGCATTGCGGATATATAAACTAAAAAATATATAGAAAACATATTTCGTTCATTAAGGGGTTAGTTGAATTTAAAAAAGATGTTGATGGAACTGATATGTATGAAAAAAATATTGATGTTGGTGATACTGGTATTAGTATTAGTTACAAACTGTTCGTATTTTGAAAGTGCTGAAAGGACTGAAAAGGAACGGGGAGGAGTTGAATGTAGATATAATAAAAGGGGTGGGGTTGATGATTGCCGTTATGCAAATTAGCGGCTAGAAAAAATAAGGGAGCTGATTAGTATGAAAAAATTATTAATTTTAGTTATCTTAATGATGACTACGATAAGTTGTTCATATATGGAAGGTGGAGAAAGACAAATGAGAGAGCGAGGCTGGGAATGTAGATATAATGGTAAAGGAGAAGTACAACATTGTGGTTTTATAAATTAAATAGCTATAATTGTATGTAATATCATAGAAAAATATAAAAAGGAGATAACAATATGAAAAAGATATTGATATTAATTATATTAGTAATGACAACTATTTTTTATTGTACAGAAAGAGATTTGATGATAATGAGAGATGCTGACAGAGAAATGAATGAAAGAGGGATTGAATGCAGATACAATAAAAGGGGCGGGGTTGAAAATTGCCGTTATGCAAATTAACAGCTAGAAAAAATAAAGGAGATGGTAAAGATGAAAAAAATGATAGCATTAATTGTATTATTATTAACAGTGGCAAGCTGTTCTGAACTTGCTGAGCTGGAAGCGGGGCATCAGCAAAGAATGAGAGAAAGAGGTATGAGATGCAGATATAATTATAAAGGAGAATTACAGCATTGTGGCTATATAAATTAATAAAAAGCTGAATCTATAAATTAATAATTATAGCAATCATAGTGCAAGGAGATGATTTTTATATGAAAAAAATATTGATGTTGATAATATTAGTATTGGTATTGGTTGTAAATTGTTCGTATTTCGAAGGTGCTGAAAGAGCTAGAAGAGAACGTGGAAGAGAGTGTACATATAATAGTAGAGGAGAAGCACAAGTTTGTGGTTATATAAAATAAGATTTCCATTTGTAAAGAAGAAACAAGAAATTATATGGAAGGAGATGAAGAAAATGAAAAAAATGATAGCATTAATTATATTACTGGTAACTGTAATGAGCTGTACTGAACTTACAGAAATGGAAGCAAGAAGACAACAGAGGATAAGAGAAAAAGGGCAGGTATGCACTTATGATTATAAAGGTAATTATAAATATTGTGAATACGAAAGATAATAAATAATCAAAAATTTTTATAATATACTCAAACCTATTTTAATTTAAACTGCTAAAATTATATAAATCTATGGTTTGAGTAAAATAGTCATAGTTTTTGAGTTTGGTTTTAAATAAGTTTTACTATAAATTTAATTAAATCATAACTTGCAATATTAATTGCGACATTTTGCTAAATTTTTTTAACTAATTTTGTACAAAAATTTTTGAAAAGAAAAATAATAAAGGAGACGGATTATATGAGAAAAATAGTCATATTAGCTGTATTAATGATGGCTGTTACAAACTGTTCTTATTTTTCTGAACTTAATGATATAGCTGAAAATGAAAAAAAAGAGCGAGGACGGGAATGTAGATATAACTATAAAGGAGAATTGCAAGGTTGCAATTATATAAAATAGATATGATTTAGTATTTCAAAAACTGAATACCGATTCTTTAGATAAAGAGTTAATTGAATTCAAAAT